>CALMIS010000229.1 GCA_937864185.1 uncultured Chloroflexota bacterium | reverse complement strand
TCCAGATGACCTGGTGTCTGGAGTGCCATCGCCAGCCGAGCCGCTTCCTCCGGCCCTCAGAAGCCGTGTTGACCATGGGTTATCAGCCGGAAGAGGAGCAGAGCCTTTTAGGCGAAGCGTTGGTCCATGAGTATCAAACCCCGGTCGAACGCCTGACCGATTGCTACACCTGCCATCGCTAAGCAAAGTAAACCAGTAGAAACGACGAAACACTCTGACAGAATGAGCCTATGGAAAAAGAACGACTTGATTTAAGCGCCATCCGCACCCGGCTGGCCGAGACCCAAGGGCCGCAGCGCTGGCGCAGCCTGGAGGAGCTGGCCCAGACCGAAGCCTTTCAAGAACTGCTGCAGCGCGAGTTCCCGCAGCACGCCTCGGTCTGGCCGCACCTTGACCGGCGCAATTTCTTAAAACTGATGGGGGCTTCGCTAGCCCTGGCCGGGTTGACAGCTTGCTCGAGCGAGCCCCCTGAAAAAATTTTGCCTTACGTCCGGCCCCCCGCCGAGGTCGTGCCGGGCAAACCGTTGTTTTTTGCCACGGCCATGCCTTTGGGCGGTTACGGCACCGGCTTGCTGGTTGAAAGTCACCTGGGCCGGCCAACCAAAGTAGAAGGCAACCCCTTGCATCCGGCCAGTTTGGGGGCGACCGACCTGTTTAACCAGGCCTCGATTCTGAGCCTGTATGACCCGGACCGGGCGCAGCAGGTTAGTGAGTGGGGCCAGACCCGCAGTTGGCAGGCCTTTTTAGCCAGCGTGCGAGCGGTGTTAGAAAACCAGCGGGCGAGCGGTGGGGCCGGGATCCGGATTCTGACGGAAACCGTATCCTCACCGAGCCTGGCCGGTCAGTTGGCGGCTTTCCTGGAAACTTTTCCGGCCGCCACCTGGCACCAGTACGAGCCGCTGGGCCGCGACAACGAGCGGGCCGGGGCGAACTTGGCCTTTGGCCGGGTCCTGCACCCGCGGTACCGGTTTGACCAGGCCGAGCGGATCCTGGCCCTGGACGCCGACTTCCTCGCGCCCGGCCGGCCGGGCAATGTCCGCTATGCCCGCGACTTTGCCGAGCGGCGGCGGCTGTGGGCGGGCCAAACCGAGATGAACCGGCTGTATGTCATCGAAAGCACCCCCACCATGACCGGCGCCGTAGCCGATCACCGGCTGCCGCTGCGAGCGGGTCAGGTCGAAGGCGTCACTCGAGCCTTAGCCCAAGCGCTGGGGATAGCGGTGGAGCCGGGCGAGGTCGAGCTCCCGGAAAATCAGACCGCCTGGTTGGCGGCCATGGCCCGTGATCTGCAAGCCCATCAGGGCTCAAGCCTGATCCTCCCCGGCGCCGAACAACCGCCGCTGGTCCATGCCCTGGCCCACGCCCTCAATGCCACTCTCAACAATGTGGGGCAGACCGTCGTCTACAGCGAGCCGGTCGAAGCCAAGCCGGTCGACCAGCTCGAGTCCTTACGTGACCTGGTCGAAGCCATGGCCGGCGGGCAGGTGGATCTGCTGCTCAGCTTGAGCGGTAACCCGGTCCTGACCGCGCCGGTCGATTTTGATTTCGCCGCACAGTTGGCGAACGTGGGCCTGGCCGTCCATTTAAGTTTGTATGCCGATGAAACCTCTCAGTTGTGCCGGTGGCACCTGCCGGAAACGCACTATCTGGAGCAGTGGGGGGATGTCCGGGCTTATGACGGCACCGTTTCGATTATCCAGCCGCTGATCAACCCCCTTTACGAAAACAAGTCGGCGCTCGAGGTGATAGCGGCGCTGCGCGGCGAGGCTGACCCTCCGGGCTACGATTTAGTCCGCGGTTTCTGGGAAAACCAAAGTGGAGCCAGCGACAACTTTGAGCAGTTTTGGCAGCAAGCCTTATCTGACGGCGTCGTTCCCGGCAGCGAACTCCCGCCGGTGGAGGCCGCCGTCCGGGCGGATTTCGCTGCCCAGGGGCCGCCACCCGCCGCCGCGCCCGCCGGCGCCAGCCCCGATGAGCTGACCCTGGAGATCAACTTCCGGCCGGATCCTTCCCTCTGGGATGGCCGTTTTGCGCCCAACAGTTGGCTGCAAGAGCTGCCCAAACCGCTGACCAAACTCACCTGGGATAACGCGGCCCTGGTCAGCCCGGCCACCGCCGAGCGGCTGGATCTGAACAATGAAGAGTTGGTTCAGCTCCATTTTCGGGAACGGGTGGTCACTGCCCCGGTTTGGATTGTGCCCGGCCAGCCGGATGAGTCCGTGACCGTCTACCTGGGCTATGGCCGGACTCAGGCCGGCCTGACGGCCACCGCCCTGGGCTTTAACGCCTATTCGATCCGAGCCTCGGAGGCCCTTTGGTTTGGCTCAGGCCTGGAGCTGACCAAAACCGGCCAAGAGTATCCTTTGGCGACAACGCAAAATCATCACAGCCTGGCCCCGCCGGATGAGCGGCTTGACTTGATTGTCCGGCACGGCACCCTGGCGGAATTTCAGGAGAATCCCGACTTTGTCAAAGCGTTAAGCCCCCACCCGGAAGCAGACAAACCTTCGCTCTACCCCGAGTTTAGCTACCCTAGTCATTCATGGGGCATGGCCATCGACTTGACGGCCTGTACCGGCTGCAATGCTTGTGTCGTGGCCTGCCAGGCCGAGAACAATATTCCGGTGGTCGGCAAGGAAGGGGTGGCCCTGGGCCGCGAGATGCACTGGCTGCGGATCGATACATATTTTGAGGGTAATCTGGACAATCCCTATGTTTACCAACAGCCGATGCTCTGCCAGCACTGTGAAAAAGCACCGTGCGAGGTGGTCTGTCCGGTGGCGGCCACCGTCCACGACGCCGAGGGGCTCAACGAAATGATCTACAACCGCTGTATTGGCACGCGTTACTGCTCCAACAACTGCCCCTACAAGGTCCGGCGCTTCAATTACCTGGAGTATACGCCCGATATACCGGTTCTGAACTTGATGAGAAACCCCGAGGTCACCGTGCGGGACCGGGGGGTGATGGAGAAATGCACTTACTGTATTCAGCGGATCAGCGCCGCCCGGATTGAGGCCCGCCGGGAGAACCGGTCCATCCGGGACGGCGAGGTGGTTACGGCTTGTCAGGCGGCCTGTCCCACCCGGGCCATTGTCTTTGGCAACCTCAACAATCCCGAGAGCCAGGTGGTCCAACTGAAATCAAGCCCGTTGAACTACGGCGTGCTGGCCGAATTAAACACGCAGCCTCGCACCACCTACCTGGCCGCCGTGAAAAACCTTAATCCGGAAATCGATGAGAATAGAGTGACTTGATGCGTTCTGAAAACATCAGACAATCAGCCGATGCCAAGCTGGCTGCCCCGGTCCTGGAACCGGGCTACACCTACAAGTCGATCACCGATAAAATCAGTTCTGTCGTCTTAAGTGGCCGGACGCCCCTGTCCTGGTTTATCGGCCTGGGTTTCTCCTTTCTGTTGCTCGGGCTGCTGCTCATTGCGGTCGGTTACCTGTTTGCCTACGGCGTCGGCATTTGGGGGCTCGATATTCCGGTGGCCTGGGGCTTCGCGATTATCAACTTTGTCTGGTGGATCGGCATTGGCCACGCCGGGACGCTCATCTCGGCCATTTTGCTGCTTTTCCGGCAGAGTTGGCGCACCTCGATCAATCGCTTTGCCGAGGCCATGACTTTGTTTGCCGTAGCCAACGCCGCTTTATTCCCCATTTTGCACCTGGGCCGGCCCTGGTTCTTTTACTGGCTCATTCCCTATCCGACCGCCTTTGGCGTCTGGCCGCAGTTCCGCAGCCCGCTCGTCTGGGACTTCTTTGCGATCGCCACCTATGCTCTGGTTTCCATCATGTTCTGGTACATGGGCCTGATCCCCGACCTGGCCACGCTGCGCGATCGGGCCAGGAGTCGCTTCGGCCAGGTCGTCTACGGCGTCCTGGCTCTGGGCTGGCGTAATTCGGTGGCGCACTGGCACCGTTTTGAGCGAGCCTATTTACTACTGGCCGCCCTGGCCACCCCGCTGGTGGTCTCGGTCCACAGCATTGTCGGCCTCGATTTTGCCACCAGCCTCCTACCGGGCTGGCACAGCACCATGTTTCCACCCTACTTTGTGGCCGGAGCCGTCTTCTCCGGGTTTGCCATGGTCCTGACCCTGGCGATTCCCTTACGGGCTGTCTACGATTTGCGGGATCTGATTACCATGCATCACCTCGATAATATGGCCAAGGTGATGCTGGCGACCGGGTTGATGGTGGTCTACGGCTACATTATGGAAGCTTTTGTGGCCTGGTACAGCGGCAACATGTTCGAGCAGTATGTGGCCATCAACCGGGCCTTTGGCCCCTACGGCCCTTTTTACTGGCTGCTGCTCTTCTGTAATGGTCTGGCCATCCAACCCCTCTGGTTCCGGCGGGTCCGAGCCAACGTGCCGCTCCTGTTTATTATTGCCCTGGTGGTAAATGTCGGGATGTGGTTGGAGCGCTTCATCATTGTTGTCACCAGTCTGCACCGGGATTTCCTGCCTTCCTCCTGGGATATCTACATCCCGACCTGGTGGGACTGGGCCACCTTCCTGGGGACGTTTGGCCTGTTCCTGACCCTGTTCTTCCTCTTCATCCGGGTCTTGCCGGCCATCTCCATCTTTGAGATGCGCGAACTGGTCCATGAGGAAGAAGGCGAGGCCGCCGCGGTGCCTGCCGGCCGAGCTGAAGCTGAATTGGTCAGTTAAGAAAAGGGGTGAACGTGGTAAAAAATGACAAGTTTCCCCTCTACGGGCTGATCGCCGAGTTTAAAGACGCGGAGGATCTCCTGGCCGCAGCTCGCCGGGCCCGGGGGGCGGGCTATCGAAGGATGGAAGCGTTTAGCCCGTATCCCATGGCCGAGGTAGCGGAGGTCCTGGGGGTGCGGGGGGGCTGGCTGCCCTGGATCGTCTTTGCGGGTGGTCTCTTGGGGGCCGCCGGCGGCTTTGCCTTGCAGTACTACGTGACCGTCTGGGTCTATCCCCTGAATGTGGGTGGTCGCCCGCTCTTTAGTTGGCCGGCCTTTATCCCGGCCGCCTTCGAGACGAGTATTTTGCTGGCGGGTCTGGCTGCTTTGCTGGGCATGCTGCTCCTCAACCGGCTGCCCCAACCTTATCATCCGGTCTTTAATGTGCCTCGCTTCAGTCTGGCGTCGCAGGATCGTTTTTTTCTGGCCATCAAAGCGACCGACCCTCACTTCGATCCGGAAGAGACCTGGCTCTTTTTGGAAGGTCTAAGGCCGGTAGACATAGCCGAGATTATGCCTTGACCACTATGCGCTTGCTTATTCTTTGCCTTTGTTTGCTCGTTGCTTCGGGCTGTCTGCCGAATATGCAGGACCAGTCCAGACTGGAGCCCTTCGAAGCGAGCGAATTCTTCGCCGACGATGCTTCAGCCCGACCCCTGCCGGTTGGAGCCATCCCGGCCGGTCGCGCGGCTGCGCCGGCAGGCTTTTACACGGGCCGTACGGCCGGCGGCGAGCTACTCGAAGCGTTCCCCTTCCCGGTGACGGAGGACATTCTTCAACAGGGGCAAACTCAGTTTGGTGTTTTTTGCACGCCTTGTCACGGCCTCAGTGGCGAGGGGAACGGGATCATCGTTGAACACGGCTTCAGCCCACCCCCCTCTTTTTATAGCGAGCGGCTACAGCAGGCCCCGGCCGGCCACTTCGTCGAAGTCATGACCTTCGGGGTGGGCCAGATGTACAGCTACGCGGACCGGGTCCCGACAGAGGATCGGTGGGCCATCGCCGCCTATATTCAGGCGCTCCAGGGGAGGAATCCGGTAGATTGAAAGCAGCCGTAACGATGGATGGAATAGGATTGGGATAATGCCAGATACTCATGCTTTACTGCCTCAAACGAACCGCTTACAGCGATGGTCGCTCCTGGGCGGGATCGGGGCGTTGGGGATTGGCCTGGTCGGCGGCTTCTTCGATCCGGCCCAGTTTTTTCAGTCGTACCTCTTCGGCTATCTCTTTTGGCTGCAAATTGCGCTGGGCTGCCTGACCTTTTTGATGCTCCATCATTTGGCCGGCGGCCGGTGGGGCTTTGCCATCCGGCGCCTGCTCGAAGCCGCCGCCATCACTCTGCCGATGCTGGCCGTGATGTTTGTGCCGCTCCTTTTTAACCTCTCCAGTTTGTATCCGTGGGCCCGGCCCGACGTGGTGAGCGAGGATCAACTGCTGCAAGCAAAAGTGCCTTATTTGAACCAGCCCTTCTTTATTGGCCGGGCGATTCTCTACCTTGTCATCTGGGCGGGCCTGGCTTATCTTTTGAACCGCTGGTCAACCCAACAAGATCAAAGCGCTGACCCTGAGCGGCTGACCCGCCGATTCCGGGCGATCAGCAGCCTGGGCCTGATCCTGTTGGGCCTAACGGTTAGCTTCGCCGCGATGGATTGGATGATGTCGCTGGAGCCGCGCTGGTACTCGACGATGTACGGCTTCATCTTCATCTCCGGGGCCCTGGCCGCGGGCGTAGCTTTTGTCATCCTCCCGGCGGTCATTTTAGCCCGCCGCGAACCGCTAGTAACGGCTGTGTCACCCAAACTCTTCAACGACTTGGGCAACTTTTTGTTGGCCGGGGTGATGTTTTGGGTTTATATCGCCTTCTCTCAATACCTGATTATCTGGTCCGGCAATCTCCCCGAAGAAGTACCCTGGTACATTCACCGCAGCGAGGGCGGCTGGCAGGGGGTGGTTATTTTCTTAACCGCCTTCCACTTCGTCATCCCCTTTTTGCTGCTGCTCTCCCGCACGGTGAAGCGCGTGGCCGGACTGCTGCTGGTGATCGCCTGTTTGGTCATCGTGGCCCGGCTGGTCGATCTGTTCTGGCTGGTTGTGCCGGCCTTTCATCCGTCCGTCTTGGTGATCAGTTGGCTCGATCTGGTTTTACCCATAGGGCTGGGCGGGATCTGGCTGGCGCTTTTTCTCCGGCAGTTGAGGCAAAAGCCTCTCCTGCCCAAGTATGATCCCCAAGTGGAAGCGGAGACCTTAGAGCAGGCTCGGGAAGGGGCACCGAGCTGACATCGCGGCCTGAGCCTGTCGAAGGCACCGCAGCCTGAGCCTGTCGAAGGCACCGCAGCCTGAGCCTGTCGAAGGCCGATGGTTTCGACAAGCTCAACCAACGGCCTTCGCTCAGCTCAACCCACGGCCTTCGCTCAACTCAACCCACGATAAAGTTCCTACCGGCCAAGGGTATACAAAAAAGCAGCAATGTCACGCGCATCCTGCTCGTTGACGCCCAGGTTGGGCATGGCGGTGCCCGGTTCAACGGTTTGCGGAAATTGAATCCAGTCGATCAAGTTAGAGGGCGTGTTGGGCAGCGTGCCGGCAATAAAGCGACGGTCGGACCAGTCCGTCAAGGGTGGGCCAACCAGGCCGTGGGGCCTTGGAACACCCGGCACAACATGGCAGGCGGGGCAGCCGTGGGCCTGGACCGCTCGCCGGCCCTGTTCCGGATCACCGCCCGGTACGTACCATTCGTCCACCGTCCGGGCCATAGCGGTGCCCAAAAAAGCCTGCTTCCGGTCGAGACTCCCCTCCGGCAAACGCCAGCGCTCCACTTCGCCTCCGGTTGACTGCTCCGCGCAGGCGGCAAGCAAGAACAACCCCGCAGCCAGACTGATCATCAGGACGCTGCAGATCTTTACTTTTTCCCACTTGGGCTGCACCTTATTTCCCCTTAAATAGACTCATCTACTCTTAAGTCTACTCAAGGGGGCGGCGTTTGTCTGTAGGGGAATCCTGACAAAGCCCAGATCAGCGACAGGGCTTAGCCTTTAAAGTTTGTAGAGTCTGGCCTCGTAGGGTTGGAGCCTGGCCGGGTCCGCCGGTTCGTAATTACCGATGAGCAACTGGCCCGAGCCTGAGTAGCTCACCTGGGTCTCACTGAGGTTTAAGACAACCTGATAAACTTCCTCTTGGTAAAGGCGTTGGTAAACAAAGAGTTCTGGGGGTGCTGCCTGAGCCACAAATTCACCCAAGATGAGAGCCGGGGTTTGTTTACGAAGGGCGATCATTTGCCGGTAATAGTGAAAAATCGAATTTGGATCGGCCAGGTTGCTTGCCAAGTTGATTTCACTGTAGTTGCGATTCGGTCCTAACCAGGGCACGCCTGTGGTAAATCCAGCCTGAGAGCCGGCGTTCCATTGGTAAGGCGACCGGCCTCTATCGCGAGAAGTCTGCCTGACTTGCTCGAAAACAAGATGCGGATCAGCCCCGGCGGCTACCTTCTCGCGATAAATGTTAACGGTGGCCACATCGTTATATTCCAAAATGGTCTCGTAGTAGGTATTGGTCATGCCAATTTCTTCCCCCTGGTAGAGAAAGGGCGTTCCTTCCAGGGTCAGCAGCAACGTGGCAAACAGCTTGGCCGAAGGTTCTCTATAAACCGTGTCGTTGCCAAAACAGGAGACGACACGAGGTTGATCGTGGTTGTTGAAGGCGAGGCCGGTCCAGCCTCGGCCGTGCAAGCCGACTTGCCAGCGCGTGATGATCTCCTTGAGTTTCTGCGGATCTTTGGCCACCAGGTTGTAATAGTCGGTATGCTCAAACAGAAAGGTCATATCAAGCTCACCGCGCTCCGGAGCGGTAATGGCGATCGTATCGGCGATGGTCAGCAAGGCACACTCCCCCACGGTTACAATATCGGAGTGGCGGAATACGTTCCGGTTTAGCTCTTGTAGATAATCGTGGAAGGCCGGTCCATTTCTAAAGTGCTCAAGGCTAAAAATATAATCGCCATCGGTCCCGAGCACGTAGCGCCCATCTGGCCGGTTGTCCGGCAAGCCGGCGGCCTTGGAAATGAGGTTGATGGCATCCAGCCGAAAACCGTCAATGCCTTTCTCCAACCACCAGGCGATCATAGCTTGGATTTCGGCTCGAACCTGGGGATTTTCCCAATTCAAATCAGGCTGCTTCCGGGAGAAGAGGTGCAAGTAATATTGGTTCGTCTGGGCATCGAAGGTCCAGGCCGATCTTGAAAAGTGGGATGACCAATTGTTGGGTTCGCGCCCATCTTTGCCATCACGCCAAATATAGTAGTCCCGGTAAGGATTGTCTTTCGACTGACGACTTTCAATAAACCAGGGGTGTTCGTCAGAGGTGTGGTTGATGACCAAATCCATAATGACTCGCATCCCCCGCCGGTGCGCTTCGGCCAGGAGCCGTTCAAAATCGGCCATCGTCCCGTACTGCGGATTGATCGCCTGGTAGTCGCTAATGTCGTAGCCGTTATCGTCATCCGGCGAGCGATAAACCGGCGTCAGCCACAGCAGGTCGATCCCTAACTTCTCCAGCTCATCCAGCTTGGCCATAATGCCCGGCAGATCCCCCACGCCATCGCCATTGCTGTCAAAAAAACTCTTGGGATAGATCTGATAGGCAACAGCTGCCTGCCACCAATGAGGTCTATGAGTCATTACTTTTCTCCGTACAAGAACCTGCTAAGGCTTCCCGTAAGGCCTGGGCCAGTTGCTGCCGATCCAGCGGTTTTGGGAGATGAAGGAAAATATATTGCTTCACTTCCGCTGTAAATTCGGAAATGCCGAGATAGCCGCTCATCAAGATCACTTTTAGCTCCGGGGTTTGGGCCTTTAAAGCCGCGGCCAGCGCAAAACCATCCATAATCGGCATCATTGCATCGGTTAACACCAGGGCGATTTGGCCGGCCCAGGCCCGGTACAGCATTAAAGCCTCGCGCCCTGTTTCGGCGGTCAAGACCCGGTAGTTGAGCGTTTCCAGCATCAGCCTGATCACCTCGCGCACTTCCGGGTCATCTTCAACCAGCAAAATCGTTTCGCCGTTGCCTAGCGGAGTCATCTTGGCGGCTTCATCGGCAGCCACCGCTTGGGTGTCTAGCGCCGGGAAGTAGAGACTAAAGGTGGTGCCCTGCCCAACCCGGCTGTCCACGGTGATGTATCCTCGATGCTGTTCCACAATCCCGTAAACCTGGGCCAGCCCTAACCCGGTTCCTTGGCCGACCGGTTTGGTGGTAAAAAATGGCTCGAAAATGTGGCTGACCACCTCCGGGGCAATGCCGCTGCCGGTATCGGTGATGGCCAGCTTGACCCACTGCCCGGCGGCCATACCTGGACGGGGAGGCGGTTCATCCAGGGTCAGAGTTTTTCGGGAAAGATCAAATGAAAGGAGACCGCCGCGAGGCATCGCATCGCGAGCATTGACGGCCAGGTTGGTTATGACGTGTTGCAAGTTGGCCGGGTCGGCATTAATGGTGTGGTCCAGCCGGGAAAAGGCAAACTGGATTTGGATGGTGTCGGGCAGAGTGCGCTCCAAAAACTTGATCATTTCGTTCAAGTATATCTTCAGATCAAGCGGGCGCAACTCGACGAGAGATTGGCGGCTAAAGTCAAGAATTTGGCGAGTCAGTTGGGCGGCACGCTTACCCTGCTCAATGATCCGGGTCAGGTCCGGATGGACACTCTGAGGCATCTCGGGCCGATATTTCAATATCTCGGCAAAGCCCATAATGCCGGTCAGAATATTATTGAAATCATGGGCAATACCGGCGGCGAGTTGGCCTACCGCCGCCAGCCGTTGCTGGCGCACATGCTCCTTCTCGCGCTGTTTTAGATCCGTGATATCCGTGGAGATCCCAATCATCCCGGTGACCCGGCCCGCTCCATCGAGAATAGGGGAGTTGTAGACCAGGGCCGGAAAGGTACTTCCATCCCGGCGCTGGACCATAAATTCGCCCTCCCAAGGCTCGCCGGCCCGCATGCGCTCCATGATCTCCACCCCCTCAGTCTGCAAGCCGGCGGGAACCGTGACCGAGGCGATATTCCGGCCGATGACCTCGGCGGCCGGCCAGCCGTACAGCGCTTCGGCGGCCCGGTTGAAGTAGGTGATGGTCCCCTCCGGGTCGGTGGCGATGACCGCCTGCCTGACCGCATCCAGCAGGGTGGCCTGAAACCGAATTTGAACCTCGGCCTGCTTACGCGCGGTGATGTCCATCAGCGAGACCAGCACCTTCCCCAGCGAGTCCTCATAGCCGGACGCCACTGCCAAGTTCAGGTCAACTGGGCGCAACTGGCCGGTTAGCGTGCGATGGACTTGCTCGGCACTGGCAAAGTGCAACCCTCCTTCAGCCAGGATAATCAGCTCTTCGCGAAAGACGGAAAGTGACCGCTCCTCAAAAATTTGGGGTAGGCCGGCTAACAGTTCAGCTTTGTCGCTGGCCTCCAGTAAGGTCAGGGAGGCCCGGTTGGCATCGATGATCTTGACCAAGCTGGCGCAGTGGGCTACCGCCTCGGGGTGGCTATCAAAATAGGTCCGCCAGTCGACCACCCCGGTCGCCCGCAGATCATCGAGATAGCTTTTTACCTGGGAGAAATCTTCCTCCCAGAGCGAGATCGGCGAGTTCTCAAACAACTCCCGATAGCGAGCCTCGCTCTCTTGTAGCGCTCGCTCGGCCTGCCTGCGCTCGGTGATATCTTGGATGATCCCGGTTACTTTAAGCAGCCGCCCCTGCTCATCCCGAGCCGCTTCGCCCGGCACCACCCACACATACCGGTCCGTTCCATCGGGCTGAAGGAGGCGAAATTCAACCGACCCCACGGTCCCCCCGGCGAGCAAGTCCTGAGCGTAGCATATTATCCGCTTCCGATCCTCGGGGTGGACCACCGCCGCGATCGTTTGATAAGGATCATTAATAAATTGGGCCGGATCAAAGCCCATAATCCGCTTCATCTCCTCGGACCAATACCCTTTCCCGGCGATCAGGTCAAAGGCCCAGTGTCCGACCCTGGCTACCTGCTGGGACTGCCGCAGGCGGGCTTCGCTTTCGCGCAAGGCATCATCGACCGCCTTGCGCTCAGAAACGTCCCCGAAGATGACCACAACCCCGTAACGATCCAGAGGTAGGGGCGCAACGGTGACATTAAGCCAGGCAACCTCGTTGTTTGGTTTAACAATGCTCATCTCCACATTTTCTACCCGACGATTCTCCTGTAAGGCTCTAACGCTGGCGTTCTCTTCCAGGGGCATAGGCGTGCCGTCGGAGCGGAGTACCTGCCACTCCGGCCCAGCGATGGTCCGTTGTTCAAGTTCAGCCCGTGACAATCCCAACATAGCGTAAGATCTGGCATTGGTTTCCAGAATGCGACCTTCCTTATCGGTAACGATAATGCCCAGCGGAAAGGACTCAAACAGAACCCGGTACTTTTCTTCACTCTCCCGGATGGCGACCGCCGCGGCTTTTTCCGCCTTTAATTGGTTAGCCTTGGCCTGATAAACAAAACCAAAAAGAGCCAACCCTGCCGCCGCGCTCAAGCCGTAGAACCACCAGGTTTGCCACCAGGCCGGGGTCATCGTCAGCCGGATCGAGGCGCCTGCCTCATTCCAGACGCCGTCGTTGTTGGCGGCGATAACCCGGAAGACGTAGTCGCCAGGGTCGAGGTTGGTGTAGGTGGCGAAGGGCCGGTCGCTGCCGGTTTCGACCCAATCCCGATCAAAGCCCTCTAGCTTGTACTTGTACCGGTTTTTTTGCGGATTGACGAAGTTCAAGGCCGCAAACTCAAAGGTGACCACCCGGTCTTCATAGTCCAGGGTCAGCGCCTCGGCCATGCTGATCGACTGGGTCAGCCCGGAGTCCTCGCCAGCAGGTACGGGCCGGTTGTTGATCTCCACATCGGTTATAACCACCGGAGGCACGTGTGGGTTTTCAACCAGATGGCTGGGGTCCACAATGTCGATGCCTTTTTTGCCGCCGACCCACAAGCGACCGTCCCGGGTGCGGTGGTAGGCGTAAAAATCATATTGCAGGTTGTTGAGACCGTCGGTATGGTCAAAATTCTTAAAGGTTTCGGTGCGCGGGTCAAAGCGAGCCAGACCGCCAAACGTACTGAGCCAGAGGTAGCCCTGATCGTCCTCCAGGATGCCGATGACCATATCGGCGGGCAGGCCGTTTGGCCGGCCGTAGCGGGTAATTTGGCCGGTGGCCGGGTCCAGCCGGTTCAACCCGACCCGGGTCGCCAGCCAGACCAGGCCGCTGTTGTCCTGGTAAATACCGCTGATAAAGTCGCTGCTCAGAGAATTGGGGTTTTCAGGCTCATGCCGGTAATGAGTGAACCGGCCGGTGGCGGGGTCAAAGGCGTTCAGGCCACCTGCGCTGGTGCCCACCCACAACGTGCCGTCCTTAGCGGGGTACAGGCTCAACACCTCGCTGTGGCTGAGGCTGCTGGCATGGTCAGGGTCGTGCTGATAGGCGGTAAATTGCCCGCTGGCCCGGTCAAAGCGATTGAGGCCGGTTTTGGTGCCAAACCACAGCGTGCCCTGACGGTCTTCGGTAATGGCGTGGACAAAATTAGCGCTTAGGCTGTGCGGGTCAGCCGGGTTGTACTGGTAGCGGGTCACCCGTCCGGTGGCCCGATCAAAGCGATTGAGGCCGGTAAAAGCACCCACCCACAACTCACCGGCGCTATCTTCATAAATGGCGTAAAGACTGTTGCCGGTCAGGCTGCGAGGGTCAGCCGGGTTATGGCGATAGTAGGTGAACTGGCCGGTGGCCGGGTCCAGCCGGTTAAGACCGTCGGTGGAGGTGCCAAGCCAGATCAGGCCGTTTTTATCCTGATGGATGGCCTTAACCGAATCGACGCTGAGGCTTTTGGACTGCAACTCCGGGTTGGGGTGAGCGGTGTAATGCTGAAAAGCTGTTTTAGTGGAGTGCCAGACCGCCAGACCGCCGCCATCGACCGCCAGCCACAGGCTGCCGGCCCGGTCTTCAAAAATATCCCGGACCGATCCTTTCAGCAGGCTGGCCGGGTTAAAGGGATCGTGCTGGTAACTGTAAAATCGATTAGTGTCTGCCTCATAACGATTCAGGCCGCCGGCGTTGGTGCCTACCCACAGCGTCCCGGCCCGATCGACGTAAACTTTGTAGGTGTTGTTGTCGCTCAGGCTGTAGGGGTCAGCCGGGTCATGCCGGTAACGGGTTAACTCACCGGTGCGAGGATCAAAGCGATGCAGGCCCGTTTCGTACACCGCCAGCCACAAGTTGCCGGAGGTATCCTCGGCCAGGGCCAAAATCAGATACTTCAGTAAATTTTGAGGATCAGCCGGGTTGTTGAAGTAGTGGCTAAAGTGGCCGGTGGCCGGATCCAAGTGGTCCAGGCCGCGATCAGTGCCGACCCACAACTGACCGGCCCGGTCAAACAGCAGAGATAACACGGTGTCACTGCCGAGACTGTGCGGATCGGCCGGGTTGTGCCGGAAACCGCGTATCTGCCCACTGGCCGGCTGCAGCCGGACCAATCCCTGCCCCTGCGTGGCAACCCAGATGCCCCCCTCGGCGTCTTCGGTAATGGCGGAAATGCGGGTATTTAACGGCTCAGCCGGGTTAGCCGGATCGACCAAGTAATGGCTAAACTGCCCGGTGGCCGGGTCAAAGCGATCAATCCCAGCCTCGGTCACACCCACCCACAACGTGCCGGCCCGGTCAACATAGAGGGTACTGACCACATTGCCGCCCAGGCTGTGAGGGTCAGCGGGATCGTGCTGGTACAATTTCAGGCTATGCCCATCGTAACGATATAGGCCGTTCCAGCTACAAAGCCAGATAAAGCCCTGCCGGTCCTGGACAATGGCCTGGATTCTTTCGGTGGCCAGGCCATCGTCGCCAGTGAGGTGGTCAAAGGCCAGGGGGTTAGTCACGTTGGCTTGAAAAGAAGGCAGGAATGGCTTATCCGGCTCCTGAGCGCGGACCAAGGGCCGGCGAGCGAGCCCTATCAATAACAAACTCAACAACGCCAGACAGATGACCTTGGGGTCAACCCCTCTACGCTTGTGCACCACAACACCCGTGTAGAAAGAAGAATGGAACATAGGGGGTTTGGGATTGATCTAATCTTAGAGTCACCTAATGGTTGGTCACATAGGGAGAGCAATAGCCAAGCCAAGATATCAAGCCACCCGGCAAAATTATAACACAGATTTGCAGGGGTGTATATTTCGCCTCGGAACTAACGTACCCGTTTTGGCCCGCTTAATTGGCTTTTATTGACACAGTCCCTCTTTCATGATATTCTTTGCCCTAGAGTGGTATAGACCAATTCATAGAGAAAACCAATGACGATCCTCAATCCTAACTCTGCTACCCCGCTCTACTTGCAGCTCAAACAGCAGCTCCATCGCCAAATTGAAAGCGGCTTCTATGCCATCGGGGCCCGCTTGCCCTCCGAGCGAGAGCTGGCCGAAACCTACAACGTCAGCCGGATGACGGCCCGGCAGGCGCTGCTGGCGCTGGGGCAAGATGGCCTCACCTCATCACGAGTCGGCAAGGGCACCTTTGTTAGCCGCTCCCGCCTCGATCAGAGCCTGCGCGAGTTGACCAGTTTTAGCGAGGATATGGCCCGGCGCGGTTTGCAGGCCGGCAGCAAGGTCATCGCCGCCAGCCTCACCCCCGCCCCCGAAGAAGTCGCCGCGCCACTGCGGCTCACCATCGGGACGGAAGTGGTTTTGATCAGCCGCGTTCGGCTGGCGGATGACAAGCCGGTTGCCCTGGAAACCACCTGCCTCAACCACCATCTCTGCCCCGAAATTTTGAAGCAGGGCGACTTTAGCCGGCTCTCTCTTTACCAGGTTCTGCGCGAGCGGTATGGTCACCAGCTCGTTTGGGCCGAGCAAACCATCGAGGCCCGGCTGCCCAACAAACTGGAGCAGATGGAACTGGACCTTAGCCCGACTATGCCGGTTTTGAGTCTCACCCGCACCACCTTCACCGCCACCGACCAGCCCATCGAGTACGCCCGGTCGGCCTATCATGGCAATGCCTATCAATTTAGAGCAATTTTGAGTACTATCGATGCCTAATTTAAACTCAGCCCACGCAGATCTACCCGGCGCGCGCCGCTACTTTCAGGCGGTGCAGGCAACGCTGGACGCGATCGTCGCCAGCCAACTTGAGCGGATCGATCGCGCCGCGGCCCTGGTCAGCGAAACCATTGCCGCCGGCGGCCTCGTCTACCTCTTCGGCACCGGTCACTCCCACATGCTGGCCGAGGAGGGGCACTATCGAGCCGGCGGGCTGGCCGCTGTCTGCCCCATCCTCAGCCCGGCCTTGATGTTGCACGACGGCGCGGTCACCAGCACAGCCTTGGAGCGAACAGCCGGGGTCAGCGCCCCCCTATTGCAGCGCTACCAGCCCACCGCGCAGGATCTCCTCTTTATCTTCTCCAACAGTGGGGTCAACACCGCGCCGGTCGAAGCCGCCCAGGCGGCCAAGGCCCTGGGCTTAACCGTCATCGCCGTCATCTCTGAAGCCTATGCCGCTCAAGCGCCGGTCGGCCCCTTGGGTTGCAAACTGGCCGACCTGGCCGACCTCGTTCTCGACAACCACGGCCCCCCCGGTGACGCTCTGGTCGAAATTGCTGATACGGGCTTGCGCACCGGCCCAGTCTCGACCATTGCCGGTGCCTTTATGCTCAACGCCATTTTGACCGAAGCCACCTGGCGGCTGGCCGAGCAGGGCCAGACCCCGCCGGTTTACATCAGTTCCAATATGCCGGACGCCATCGCCCACAATGCGAGCCTGGTCGAGCGGTATCGACCGCGCAACCCGCATTTGTAGAAAGGAGGCAGCCCAGCCATCGATGTAACCTTCTTAAATGCGATAATGAAGATGGACAACAACGTTGCCAATTTCACGATAGTGAGGAGAAAGAGATCTATGAAGCTCAAACTTGCTGTTTTGCTGCTGGTTTTTAGTCTAATCTTGGGCGCCTGTGGAGGCGCCTCGGCCCCGGCTCAAGCCCCGGCCGCCCCGGAAGAACCGGCCGCCGCCGAGGAGTCCGCGGCTGAGGAAGCGGTGGCCGAAGAAGCCGCTCCGGCCGAAGAGCCGGCCGCCGAGGCCGTGGTGACGGAAGAAGCCGCGGCAGAAGAAGCCGCTCCGGCGGGCGAGGTCGTGGAGATTACCCTCTGGCATATGGAGCAGCCACCCCACCGGGTTGAGCGCATCCAGACCCTAATTGACGAGTTCAACGCAGCCAATCCGGGTATTGTGGTCAAGCAGGAACCGCAGAGTTGGGGCGAGATTTACGCCAAAGCCCCGGCCGCCGTGGCCGCGGGCAACGCCCCCGAACTCCTCTTCGCCATCCCCGATTTTACCCCGATTCTCAAAGACCTGGGCCAAGTCCAGCCGCTGGACGACTTTGTGGCCGAGATGGACGCCAAGCACAACTTCTACGATGCGGCGGTAGCCCCCTACAGCTACGACGGGGCCATCTGGGCCGTGCCGCTGTACAACATGGCGCACTCGCTCTGGTACCGCAAGAGCGTCTTTGAAGAAGCCGGTCTCGAACCGCCCACTACCTGGGATGAGTGGCTGGCCGCTGCCGAGGCGCTGACCACGGATGAGCAGTTCGGCATTGGGCTGCCAGCCAACAAGCAGCTCTATACCGACCAGACAGTCTATGACCTGATGATCAATGCCGGGGCTGACGAGATCTACAATTCGGACGGCACGCTGCGCTTCGACAATCCCGAGACCACCGCAGCCTATGATTTCTACAAACAGCTTTATCAATTCTCGCCGCCCGATAGCCCCAGCTGGACCTGGGGCGAGGCCGAAGCCTGCTTTGCCAATCGCAGTTGCGCCATGATCTTGCAGTTTACGGTCATCACCACCTATGACACCCAGGCCGAAGGTGATCCCGAAGATCTGGGTGTGATCGCCATCCCGGCTATGGCAGGGGTTGAGAATCCCGGCACCATTGCCTACGCCAACGGCGTCATGCTGCTGACCGACGATCCGGCCAAGCAAGAAGCGGCCAAGCAGTTCATCGCCTTTATTCTTGAGCCGGAGAACTACGGTCGTTTCCTCAATATGGAGCCGGGCCTCTTCTTGCCGGTCACCGAAGCCGGCAGTACCGCCGAGAGCTTCTGGAGCGACCCGATGGTCGTCAAGTATAAATCCCAAATCGAAACGATGCTCGATAACTCGACCCGCGGCCGGTTGTTTGGCTTTACCAACGGCAACACCTTCCCCAGCATCGCCGCCATCTCCGGCCAAAATTTACTAGCCCAGACCATGCAGTTGGTTCTCATCGACGGCCAAGAACCCAGCGCGGCCATCACCGAAGGCCAGCAGCTTATGGAACAGGCCATTGAGTAACGGGCGCGCTAATAACGCTGCAGCCCAGTAAGGCATAACGGCTTAACGAAAAATTTGGGACGCGGATTTAGGCGGCTGAACGCGGATTTTTTTCTTCTTTATCCGCGAAAAGCCCCGACGGTCCGCGTCCCCCTTTCTCGAAGAGCCAATTCCGTCACGATTTCGACGTATGAGCCAGTGAGTGAACTAACCCGGCCAGATAAGGTGCACCCAGGATCAAGGCCTGCCGGCCAGCCGTGGCGACTGTCGCCAACCGTGCTGGGCTATCTGTTTGTCGCCCCCCTGCTACTGTGGCTGGCCGGGGCGATCCTTTACCCCCTGCTGTCGGCCGTCTATCTTAGCGTGCAGGATGTCAAGGTTATCGGCACCGGCGGCGCGTTTGTCGGTCTGGATAACTATGTAGCCGTCCTGCGCGCCTCGAGATTCTGGGAAGCGCTCTGGCGCAGCCTGGGCTGGGTGCTCTTTAACGCCATCTTGCAGACCATTCTGGCCTTTATCACGGCCCTCATCCTTAAACAAAACTTTCGAGGGCGCGATGTGGCTCGCAGTTGGGTCATCTTGCCCTGGATTGTGCCGACCGTGGTGGTGGTCGTGATCTGGCGCTGGCTGCTCAACGCCTCTGGCGGCATTATTAATTATGTCCTGCTCAGCCTGGGCCTGGTCGATCAGGCGGTCGGCTTCTTTGGCAGCGGCGGCATGGCTTATACCTCGGTCATCGCCATCAACTCCTGGCGCTGGTTCCCCTTTATCACCGTCGTCCTGCTGGCCGCCCTGCTCCGCATTCCTCAGGAGCTGTACGACGCCGCGGCGGTGGATGGTGCCTCGCCGGGGCAGCAGTTTGTCCGCATCACCCTGCCGAGCCTCCAGCCGGTGCTGTTTGTCCTCGGCCTGGTCGGCACGCTCCTGTCGTTTAACGTCTTTGACGTCATCTGGCTACTGACCGGCGGCGGCCCGGCCGGAGCTACGACCACCCTGCCGGTCCTGATCTACGAAACAGCCTTTAAACAGTACCGTCTCAGCCAGGCGGCGGCGATGTCGGTTATCGTCGGCCTGATCTTACTGCTCTTTGCCGCCCTCTTTATCCGGCTGATGGCCCCACCGGTTGAGGAGGAGCGGCTGTGACCGGTTTTCGCTTGGGCCGGACCGCGAGGCTGGCCGCTTCGTTTCTTTACCTGGCCCTCCTGGTTTTCGCCCCCTTCTACTGGATCTTCTCGGCCTCGATCAAAGCGCCACAGGAAATCATCGCCCGCACCCCTACTCTGATCCCTCACTCCTTTACTTGGCAGCACTACGACAAGCTGCTCGGTGCCTCCGCCTTTCCGACCTACCTCTACAACAGCCTGCTGGCCGCCTTGGGCACGATGCTGATCACGGTGGTCTTGGCGGTGCTGGCCGCTTACGGGCTGTATCGACTGCGTTTTCCCGGCCGCAACACCATCTTCCAGATTATTTTGGTCACCTATGCCTTTCCGGGAGTGCTGCTGCTCATTCCCCTCTACGGCATGCTGAGCCACCTCCGGTTGATCGACACCTTGGCCGCCCTGGTTATCATCAACGTCACCTTCGCCGCTCCGTTTGCCGTCTGGATGCTGCAAGCCTTCTTCCGCACCATCCCGCTCGAGCTGGAAGAGGCCGCCGCCCTGGACGGGGCCAGTCGGCTGCAAACGATGACCTTGATTATGCTCCCCTTGGCGGCGCCGGGCGTGGCTAGTGTGGCCATTTTCGCCTTCATCATGGCCTGGACCGAGTATATGTTTGCCTCGGTCCTCATCCTGAGTGACGCCAAACGCACCCTGCCGGTGGGGCTGGCCGGCATCATCGGCCAGTACCAGATCGATTGGGGGCTGCTGCTGGCCGGCGCCACGCTGACCGCGCTGCCGGTCATGCTGCTCTTCAGCCTGGTCGGGCGCCATTTTGTCGAGGGTCTAACCGCCGGAGCCGGCAAATGAGCGGTCGCTACCTCTTGGGTCTGGATATCGGCACCTCAGTGGTCAAGGCGGCGTTGTTCGATGAGGCCGGCCGGGAAGTGGCGGTCGCCAGCAGCCGGACCAGCCTCCTCCGGCCGCGCCCCGATTGGGTTGAGGCCAGCTTGGATGAAACCTGGCAGATGGCCGCCTCGGCGATTCGCACGCTCCTGCCTCAAGCCGGCCTGACCGGCGACGATGTCGCCGCCGTCGGCGTGACCGGCAATATGGTCGGCGCCTGGCTGGTCGATGCTCTGGGCCAGCCGGTGCGGCCCGGCATTCTCTGGTGCGATGCCCGCAGCCGGCCGCTGGTCGAGCGCCTCAGCCGGCACGATCCGGCCTTCTTGAGCCAGATCTACCACACCTCCGGCTCGGCCTTGGAGTTTGGCTGTACGTTGCCCATCCTGCGCTGGCTGGCCGAGCACGAGCCGCAGTCGCTGGAGCGCGCCCAAACGGTTTTGTGCTGCAAAGACTGGATCGTCTTCAAGCTGACCGGCAGCCGCCAACTCGATCCAACCGAGGCCTCGGTCCTGCCCGGTGATACGCGCCGTCGCGGCTACAGCGAGGCCCTGGTTGAACTGTGGGGCTTGACTCCCTGGCGATCGCTCTTGCCGCCGGTTCGACCCTCGGAAACGATCGTCGGCCAGGTCACGCCCGAAGCCGCTGCCTTGACCGACTTGCCGGCCGGCACGCCGGTGGTGGCCGGCGCCGGCGATGTGCCGGCTTCAACCTTGGGTGCGGGTGCCATTGAGCCGGGGGCCGCCTGCACCGTCCTGGGCACGACTTGCCACAATGGCCTGGTCGTGGCCGAACCGCTCTTTGAGCCGCCCGAGGTCGGGCTGCTCTTTTGCCTGCCCGGCGAGCGCTGGCTGCGGGTCATGGTCAACCTGGCCGGAACGACCAATTTGGATTGGTTCATCGAACAGTTCTGCGGCGTTGAAGCCGCCCAAGTGACCGATCCGACGGACTTGCTGGCCCGGGTCGAGAACCTGGCCCACCAAAGCCCGCCTGGCGCCCACGGCGTTCTCTTTCATCCCTACCTTGGCAACGGCGGCGTGATCGCGCCGTTTGTGGAACCGGCAGCCCGCGGCCAGTTCTTTGGCCTGAGTGCTCGCCACACCCGGGCAGACCTCCTCCGCGCCGTCTATGAAGGCGTGGCCTACGCCATCCGGGACTGCTACCAGGCCATGGCCCGGCCCAGCGACGTGCGGCTAGCCGGGGGCGGAGCCCGCAGCCTGTTTTGGAGCCAACTCATCGCCGATGTGGCCGGTTTGCCGGTCATCGTCCCGGCCGGACGTGAGTTTGGGGCCAAGGGCGCCGTCCTGCTGGCCGGGGTCGGTTTGGGTTGGTTTGAGAACACTGCCCAGGCCGTGGCGAGCGCCGATCAGATTGTTCGGCGCCACACGCCCAACCCCAGGCTGAGGCTGCTGTATGATGATGGCTACGGTTTCTATCGCCAGCTCCGCGACGACCTGCGCCCGGCCTGGCAGCGACAAACCCAACCTTAAAAATGGCGGGGTAAATAGCTCACTCAAGCCCCAGTTAACGGTTCATTAACGGCCCGGCTATAGACTCATAAGACGGAGTGGATCTCAGAAGGAGGAATCTCATGCAGAGTCTAATCGGTCGCATGGTGGGTCGTTTTCAAATTGTCGGTCTCTTGGGGGAAGGCGGGATGGGCGCGGTGCTCAAGGGGCGGGACACCACTTTACAGCGGGATGTGGCCATCAAAGTCATGCACCCCCATTTCGCCCGGCAAGCTGATTTTCAAGAGCGGTTTCTACAAGAAGCGCGGACGGCGGCCCGGGTTAACCACCCCGGCGTGGTGCAAGTGTACGATTTTGGCAAGACCGACTCGCTGCTTTACATTGTGATGGAGTTTATCCCCGGCGATAATTTGCGCCAAATGCTCCTTGATTTGCGGGCCGAGAAGCGCTGGATCCAGCTCTCCGAAGCCGTGGAACTTCTCCGCCAGATGGCCTTGGCCGTCGATTACGCCCACCGGCAAGGCGTCCTGCACCGGGACCTCAAACCGGCCAACATTATGCTCAAGGCCGAGCCGAGCGGCATTTTGCCCTACCGCCCGGTTCTGACCGATCTTGGTCTGGCCAAGTTAGTAGATGGCGGCCGGCTCACGGTCGAAGGGACATCGATGGGCACCCCGGCCTATATGTCGCCCGAGCAAGCGACCGGGAGCACGACGGACGGCCGCAGCGATGTCTATTCGTTAGGCATTCTCCTGTTTGAGCTGGCTGTGGGCCAATTGCCGTTTCCGGCCAAAACCATCACCGAAGCTATTCGCTACCACGTCAATGAGCCCCCACCCCGCCCTCGCGCTATGCGGTCGGAACTGCCGGTTGAGTTAGAAAAGATTATTTTGAAAGCCATCGAAAAGCCGCCCGCCAACCGCTTTGCCGATGCCAAAAGCCTGGCGGAGGCCCTCAACAAGCTGCTCGCCAGCTTACCCCAAGAAACCCTGACGAACTCCACCCTTTTTCATCAGGGCCAAGAGTTCGAGTCGGTCAGTTTGATGACCCGCTATCAAGAGAGTCTGGCCGCCCCGCGCGGCTCCTCCATTCTGGCTCAATTTCCCGAGACCCCATCTGGCTTGAGCCACGATCGCGTGACGGTTTTGATGGGTGATGATACCGCCCGCACCGTCGAGATGAAGGCCGATGGCTTGGTCATTGGCCGCGGTAAAGAGTTCGATCTGGTGCTTGATGATCAGGCCGTTTCCCGCCAACACGCCCGGATAGACTTTAACGGCAGTTACTACACCATCACCGATCTCGACAGTAGAAATGGCACTTACCTGGCCAACACCAAAATTTTACCTGGTGTCCCCGAGCGGTGGTCACCGGACCAGATCGTCCGCATTGGCCAGCACTATCTTCGCTTGGAACGCAACCAGACGCCGAGGTCTACGTCGACCCTGTTGGAGGAGGGCGGGACGCTGCTGGCTCCGATTGTGGACTACACCCGCACCGATGAGGCGCCCACCACGATGCTCCCGGCCGGGGCTAATCCAACCGTCGGGCCGGGCCAGTCGTTCAAGGGCGACCGGCGGAGATTCGCCAATCTGCCCATCTGGCTGCTGCCACTGGTCCTCTTCCTGTGCGTAACTGTTTCGGCCGGAGCAGCCTATGGCTACAACTCCGTCACGACGCAGCGAGCCGGACAAACGTCCACCGCTGTAGCCGCGGTGGACGCCACGGCAGCCACCCAGACGGCTGTGGCCCTCGGCACCGACACGGATGGCGACGGTCTCAGCGACGCGCAAGAGGCCGAACTGGGCACCGACCCCGATCAGGTCGATACTGATGACGATGGTCTAACCGATAAGGAAGAGGCGGAGGCGTCCAGCTCGCCCCTAAAAGCCGATACGGACAGTGATGGCTTACCTGACGGCGAAGAGAAAGACTGGGGGACTGATCCCCTGGTGATCGACACCGATGGAGATACGATCCCGGACGGCACGGAGGTCAAGGGTGAGTCGGTCACCAATCCAACAGCCGCCGATACTGACGGTGATGGGCAGTACGATAACGTCGATCCGGCGCCCGGTAATCTGCCTACCCAAACCCCTCTGCCGACCGCCACCCCCCCCAACACCCCGACTTCGACGCCCACCCCCACCCCGAACTATGAGGCCACCAGCCTGGCAGAGGCCGCCCTGACGGCCACAGCGCAAGTGATCCTCGATGGCACCGCCACCGCCGAGGCCATCGCGGCGGCTCAGGTGGCGGCCCAGCAGGCCGCGGCTGCCCAAACCGCCGAAGCGGCCACGGCTCAAGCCGCTCATGCGGCCGCCCAGGCTACGGCTCAGGCGGCCACGGCCCAGGCCGCTCAGGCTACCGCTCAAGCGGCGGCTACGGCCACCGCCCAAGCCGCGGCAGACGCGGCTAACGCGGCGGCGACGGCGACCGCCAATGCCGCCGCCACCGCGACCGCCGAGGCGGACGCTATGGCTACGGCCCAGGCTCAGGCCACCGCCACCGCCTATTGGAGCAGCATCGCTAACTTCACCGGCACCTGGATCAACGAGGATAAGAACACCGGCGGCATGACGCGGTTAATCATCTCCCAAGTCAACGAAAATATGGTTTCATTCCAGGGGTTTGGCGCCTGCAGCCCGTCCGACTGCGATTGGGGCGTCATCAATGTCCCGTTTACTCCACCCAACGTTACGGGCACCTTCGTCTTCAGCTTTAAGAAAACGCAGGTGACCGTCTACCGCGAGGGAGACAAACTGATCGCGACGACGTTTGATGATTACAACGAAGGGGACGGCCGGCCCGACCGGACCAGCAACTACGTCTTAAAACGGCAGTTTCCGCTGGGACCGGGTCAAATCATCAAGCCCATTGTGCCGATTGCGACTCTAATCATTGCGCCCACTAACCCTTGAGCTACAACAATGGTGAGGCCAAACGGCACAATGAGTCACGCAGCCGGACGGCGGCACTGCGCCGGCGATACTCTTCGAGCTTGAATTCGGTGCAGTGCTTCAGATCTTCCAGAAAATCCTGCTCCAACTCGCAGGCTTTCGCCTGGTCGTAGATGACGGCGTTGGCTTCGTAATTGATATTAAAACTGCGAATATCCATATTGGCCGTCCCGACGGAGCAAACGGCGCTGTCGATGATGATCGTTTTGGGGTGGAGGTAACCTTTTTGGTAGAGAAAGATCTGGGCGCCGGCCCGAGCCACTTCAGCGAAGTAGGTGTTGGCCGCCCAATAGGGGATTTGATAGGTGGCCCCGGCCGGCGTAAACATCAGCTTGACCTCAACGCCGGCCAGAGCGGCCGCTTTCAAAGCATCAAGGATGCTGCCGTCCGGGATAAAGAACGGCGATTGGATGTAGACTTTTTTTTCGGCCGATAAAATCATCAAGAAATAAAGCTGCTGGATGGCGGCCCACTGTGAGTCCGGCCCGCTGAACGTGACGTGGATCGGCAAAAAGGTGTTGATTTCAGGGCTTACATCCGGGTAGTAGCCCGGGTCAACGATCGATTCCTGAGTCGTGTTGAACCAACTTACCCCAAAGCTGGCCTGGAGAGCGTGCGCCGCTTCACCCTCAATCCGGAGGTGCGTGCCCCGCCAAAAGCCAAAGACCCCGCCATCGAGCTGATCCTTATCCAGGTTTAACCCGCCGATGTAGCCAATCCGGCCATCGATAATGGCAATTTTGCGATGGCTGCGGTAATTGATCGAGTGGATCTTGTAGAGCGAGTCGATGGCCAGATAGGGGTAAATCGCCACCCCGGCTTCTCTTAACTCCCGCAGATAGCCATAGCTCAACTTTCCCCCGGTTGCATCAAACAGACAGCGCACTTCCACCCCGGCCTTAGCCCGCTCGATGAGGGCGGCTTTAACCTGCTGGGTGAAGTCGTCCTCGGTCCAGATATAGTACTCCAAGTGGATGGAGTGGCGGGCTTGTTGGATATCGGCCAGCAGGCGGGGATATTTTTCGCTGGCGTTTTGCAGAATATCCACCTGGTTGTAGCCGGTCAACACCGAATAAGAGTTGTTGGAGACCAGTTGAAGCAGTCGATGCCGGTACGAAGCCGGTTTTTCGGCGGCCAGCCGGGCGATGCAAACCGGCTGGCGGGCCAGAATAGGCTCAATAGCCCGGTAAAGACCACCGCCCACCCCGTGCTTGATCAAGTCATCTTGTTGGCTAAAGGCCCGGGGTCCCCGTCCGCCAAAAAAAAAGTAGATGAGCACCCCGATCACCGGCACGGCCACAAAGAGCAACAGCCAGGCAAAGGTTGATTGCGGGCTACGATTCTCCAGAACGAGAAAGAGGCTGACGCTAAAAGTGTAGACCGCAAAGGCAGCGACAACAACGGTCAGGATCAGCGTTACGTCCACGACTCCCCAGAATCTCCTGGCGTGAGATGCTCAACCAATCTGATCGAAGTCCCAGGCTGAAGAATTCTAGTGTTGACGGCCGGCGCCAAACGCGCGGCGTGATGGGCAAACTCGTGCGGGGGATGGGTTAAGAAACGGGGCTTGAACCAATTGAACCCGACCGGGTGGAGGGTACCCCAATGGATCGGGATAGCCAGCCGGGGAGTAAGCAGTTGCAGAGCTTCGGCTGCGCGGAGTGGATCCATATGGCCCCGGCCCAAGGTGGGTCCCCAACCCCAAACCGGGAGTAAGGCAACGTCCAGCCGGTCGACCATGGCGGCCATCTCTGGAAAAAGATCGGTGTCACCGGCAAAATAGACACTATGCGAACCCTCGATCAGATAACCGATGCACTCGGCAGTTGGACCAAGCGGGTGGCGGCGCTTATTATGGAGCGCGTACGTCGCTTTAATTCTGACCGATTTGATCTGAACGGTCTCACCGATTGAGATCTCCTCCACCCGGCTAAAACCCGCTCGTTTCAGCAAGCGACCGGCTCCGCGCGGCACAAAAAGGCGGGTCTGGCGCCCCAATTGCTTGAGGGAGGGCAGATGTAAGTGATCAAAATGTAGATGCGAGATTAAGACGGCGTCCAGATCCGGCTCAACGAGAACCTGCTGGGCCTTAGACCGGCGTAAATGCATCACTTGTCTGCGTAAAATTGGATCGGTTAGAAGTGAAACGCCATCCAGTTTGAGTAGAGCCGTCGCGTGGCCGATGTAGGTTAAGCTAGTGATGGTGAAATTCTCCTTAAATCCGGTTCAAATTTTTATAGTTTACCATGAAAAGAGGCTGGATACTACTTTAGCGGCTCCTGATTGGAAGTCATGAAACATTTCTAATTGGCTGAGATAATGATATAATGATTTCAGACCCGGCAATTGCTTTAGGAGCATCTCATCCTGTGTTCATTTCAACCGCTCACTTAAGTCTAGTTGTAGACCTCGCTCTGGACAGTGGCCACATTCTTAACTTCACGACCGAGGCTACCCCTCCAGGAGCCACCTATGCCTAAACCAACCACAGTTCTGGTTGTTGAAGATGAGTTTCTGATCGCCGCCGATTTGGACCGGCAATTAACCGAATTTGGTTATCAAGTCCTGGCCAGTCTGAGTTCCGGCGAGGAAACCATCCAGCAAGCCGAACGGTTGGCGCCAGACTTGATCTTGATGGATATTGGACTGGCTGGCTCAATGGACGGCATCACCGCTGCGGAAGCGATCCGCGCCCGGCTTGACATTCCGGTGGTCTATTTGACTGCTAACACCGACACCGAGACTCTGAACCGGGCCAAAGCCTCCCAACCTTTTGGCTATCTGCTCAAGCCGTTTACCGGGCTTGACTTGCAAGCAACCGTAGAACTGGCGCTAGCCAAACACCGGCTAGAGGTAGCCTTGCGTCAGAGCGAAGAGAAATATCGCACTTTGTTCGAAAAAATGCTCAACGGTTTTGCCGTGAAGGCGCTCATTTATGACGCTGAGGGCAAGCTTTATGACTATCGCTTTATCGAGGTAAACCCGGCCTTCGGAGCCTTAACGGGCCTGAATCGTGAGAGCTTACTGGGTCACACGGCCGGCGAGGTCATGCCGGGCTTGCTGGAACAACACTGGCTTGATGCTTATGACCAGGTGGCCAAGAGTGGTATCCCAACCTATTTCGAAAACCATGCCCGGGAGCTCGGTCGCTATTACGAGGTTGTGGTCTATCCGGCGGGACCCAACCAAGTCGCCATCGTTTTTTCCGATATCACCGAACGTCGTCAGATCGAGGCGCAACTCCGGCAGCGCAATCGCAAGTTAGACCTACTCAACCGGATCATTACCACCTCGGTCAGAGCCCTGGAACCGGCGGAGTTATTGGAAACGGTCTGCTGGGAGTTGGCGGCGGCTTTCGACCTGCTACAGGCTGCCGCGTTGTTATTTAATGAAGCCAAAACCGAGGTTGCGGTGATTGCCGGGACCTGGATAGACGAAAAGGGATCGGTCATCTCTGACCGGACTGTCAAAATCGAAAACCTGCCTTTAGCGCAACAGATGCTAACTTTGAGAGCGCCGCTAATGGCCGTTGATGTTGACCGTGATCCTAGACTGGCCGTCGGGCTGGTCGACCTATTGAGCTGCGGCCAAATCGCTTCGATGCTGGCGCTGCCGTTAGTGATTGAAAGTGAGGTGGTGGGCTTTCTGATTTTGTACGCCGGTCAGACCTACCCGTTTTCTACAGACGATATCAACCTGGCCTGGAGTGTAGCCGAGCAGACCGCCGGCAGTCTGGCCCACACCCGTTTGACGCAGATCCAAAAGCGCTTAAGCGCGGCCATCGATCAAACCAGCGACACGGTGATTATTACGGATACTAGCGGCCGCATTACTTACGTCAATCCAGCTTTCGAGCGGATTAGCGGCTACAGCCGGGCTGAAGTCATCGGCCAGAATCCGCGTCTGCTCAAGAGTGGTCAACAGTCTGCCGCCTTTTATCAAGAGCTGTGGGCCACGATCAGGGCCGGTCGAGTATGGCGCGGGCGTCTGATTAACAAGAAAAAGGATGGCACCCTCTACACGGAGGATGCTACCATCTCCCCTATTCAAGATCGCCAGCGCACCATTGTCAACTATGTCGCCGTCAAGCGTGATATCAGTCGGGAGCTACGGTTGGAGGAGCAATTCCACCAGGCCCAAAAAATGGATGCCGTCGGTCGGTTAGCCGGCGGGGTAGCTCATGATTTCAACAATTTACTGACCGTCATCAATGGTTACAGCTCGGTTCTGTTACGCGGCGAGCTGCCCGACCCCGAAATTCTCCGCCACTTCATTGAACAGATCCACCAGGCCGGCGAGCGAGCCGCCAATCTTACGCGCCAGTTGCTGGCCTTTAGCTGCAAACAGGTGCTCAAGCCCGAGATTCTCGACTTAAACCAGATTGTAACGGACATGCACCGGCTCCTCAAACGCTTGATCGGTGAAACGATCAGCCTCATCATCCGTTTGCATCCCACCCCGGTCATGACTAAAGTTGACCGGGGGCAGTTGGAGCAGGTCATCATGAACCTGGCCGTGAATGCCCGGGATGCCATACCCGGCGGCGGCCAACTGATTTTTGAGACCACGCCCATCTACCTGGCGGAAAGTTACACCCAACAGTATGTCGATGTTATTCCCGGCAACTATATTTTATTGCTGGTGAGCGATACCGGCACCGGCATTGATCCGGTTAACCTTAATCGTATCTTTGAACCGTTTTTCACGACTAAGGCCGCAGGAAAAGGCACCGGCTTAGGGCTCGCCACCGTCCACGGTATCATCAAACAAAGCGGCGGCCATATCGAGGTTGATAGTGTGGTGGGAGCGGGGACCTCGTTTAAGATCTATCTCCCTCAATCTCACGGTCCAGATCAGCCTTCCACGACGGATCAAACCAGCTCTGACCTGCCCCGTGGCAATGAAACCATTCTGGTGGCCGAAGATGATCATTGGGTCCGTCAAATAGCCGTCTCAATTTTGCGCAATCAAGGCTACAACGTTCTGATCGCCGCCGACGGTACTGACGCCCTTAGATTAAACGAGATGTATCCGGAGACCATTGATCTTTTGCTGACCGATGTGGTGATGCCAGATCTGAATGGCCAAGAACTGGCAAAGCGACTCAGAAACCTGCGCCCAGCCTTGAAAGTGATTTTTATGTCGGGTTACACCCCCGATGACCCTGCCCTACAAGAGATCCTAAGTATGGAAAATGTGGCTTACTTGCGCAAACCGTTTACTCAAGAGCCGCTGGCCCGGATGATCCGCCACATCTTGGATGGTCCAACTTTTGACTAAGACTGATGATTTTGCTATTTGCCGGACATCCGGGACAAGTGGTAAACTAAATCGAAAGTTCAATGAGCTGCGATTTCTCAGTCAAACGCCCGAAATCCTTGAAGCTTACCGAACCATCGAGCCCCTACCTCAGCTAAAACTCCCTGCTCACAGCGGAGGTAGTAGTCCTCTCAATATTACTGCCACAAATTGTTGCCACAAAGCTCATTTATTTGAGATAGTGTTTCACCTGGCACGCACTCACGGTTGTGGCAAAAAACGGGGTAACCGTTCATAGCCCGGAGAACTAACTTTTTTGCCGAATGAAGCCTACAGTCCTGTTTAAAACCCACAGTACAGTTAGCCGTAGAACCCTAACGACACCCAGGTAGATCGATGTTACAAGAGGCAAAACCGGATATATCTCCCTATAAAATTCTGGACTCCCTGCCGGATCATGTAGCCGTGCTTAACGCCCAGGGAGATATTATTTTTGTGAATCAAGCCTGGCGAACATTCGCCCAAGCTAACGGCGCAACTCAAGATTTTCTTCATCAAAACTATCTGCAGGTCTGCGAAACCGCCACCCGCCAGGGCTCAGCCAGTGCCCAAGAAGTGGCCGACGGAATCAGGGGGATTATAGCCGGTCGTGCCGAAGAATTTGAGGGAATTTATGCTTGTCACGGGATCGAAGAGAAGCGGTGGTTTAAGACCCGTATTTGGCCCGTCACAAATCTACCGCAGGCCTCCGTCTTAGTCTCGCACAAAAATGTCACCACCCAGGTAATCAAAGAAATCAAAGCGGTCTTGCCCGCCATTGCCCAGACCGACTCCTCGGACGGCTCGCCGCGGAGTATAGCGGCTTACCAACACTTTACGGAATTGATCGCCAACACCACCCCCAACCTCATCTATGTGCATGACCTGGAGAAAAAGCGAAATGTCTGGGTCAACGAGGTCCTCCGGCGTACTTTGGAAGATATAACCGCCACGGCCTTATCCCACCCCGCTGGGATAGATTTGGTGGCCCTGATCCACCCCGCTGACCTGCTAGCCATTCAAAAAAGAGCCGCCGCCCTAAAAAATATGACCACCGGAGAATGGCTGGAGGTAGAATATCGGCTCCAGACTGCGCAAGGAACCTATCGTTGGTTCCTAGATCGAGCCGCTGTCTTCAAACGCAATGAGCAGGGCCAGGTCATCGAAATTATCGGTTCCGCCATTGATATCACCGATCGGATAGAAGCTCAAAAAGCCCTCCAACGTTATGAACGCATTGTGTCGGCGACGAGCGATTCGATCGCTCTGGTAGACAACGATTATATCTACCGGGCCGTTAACGAGGCCTATCTCAACAGAGCCGGCAAAAGCTATGAGCAAGTGATCGGTCACACCGTGGCCGAAGTAATGGGCGAGGTTGTCTATCGCACGATTCTCAAGGAGAAGCTAGATCGTTGCCTGCGCGGCGAGACCGTCCGCTACCAGGAATGGTTCGACTATAACAGTGACGGACGCCGCTTTATGGACGTCACCTATGCTCCCGATCAGGAAAAAAGTGGTCGGATCAAAGGGATCTTGGTCAGCGCCCGGGATATTACCCAGGTCAAACAGGCCGAAGAGATCTTGCGACGCCGGGCCCAACTGTTGGACGCAGTGGGCCAGGCCGTTATCGCCACCGATCCGGCGGGCAGGATTGAGTACCTAAATGCTGCCGCCGAGCAAATGTCCGGCTGGCGGCGGCACGAGATCTTAGGCCGAGATATCCTCACCCTTCTTTCCGTACTAGGCGCCCGGGAAAAGGCGGCCCACATTGTGACCAGACTAACCGCCGGTCAGCCCTGGTCCGGTGAGTTTTTCGTCCGGCGCAAAGACGGCTCCGAGTTCCCGGCTCTGGTTACGGAAGCGCCCCTCCTCGATCCCCGGGGCAAGTTGACCGGCACGGTTGGCGTCTTTACCGACCTTACCGACCGCAACCGGGCCGAAGAGGCCTTGCAAGAGTCCAGGCAATTGCTGGCCCAAACATTTTTTAGCCTGCATGATGCTGTCTTTATTCTTGATTATCAAACCGTTAGGATCCTGGACTGCAATCCGGCCGCCGAGCGAATTTTCGGCTACGGCCCGCAGGAGATATTAGGGCAAACTGTTGATTTTCTGCACGTTAGCCGGGCCAGCCTTGAGGAATTTCGGGCTTATCTCTACCCCGCCGTCAATGAACGAGGCTTCATCGCTGATCTTCAATTTCGGATGATCCGCAAAGACGGCACTATTTTTCCCACCGAGCATACGGTCGTGCTCAATAAAGATAAAGCCGGCAAACCTACCAGCTGGGTAAGCGTGGTCCGGGACATTACCGAGCGACAGCAGGTGCTTGAGGCGCTGCAGGAGTCTGAGCAAAAGTTTCGCCACCTGGCCGAGCAATCACCCAACCTCATCTTCATCTCGGTGAGAAAGGGCAGGTTTGCCTACATCAATCCCGAGTTTGTGAATGTCCTCGGCTATTCTCCGGATGAATTGTACCACCCGGCCTTTGATTGGACCGTTTTAGTGAACGAAGATCACCTGGTCAAGGTCCAAGAGAATCTTCGCAGCCTTATTAAAGGGGTGACGATTCCCACCGTCGAAATCGTCTTGTGTGCCAAAAACGGGCAGCCGATTAAGGTTCTGCTCACCGCTAAACGGATCGATTTTGAAGGCCGGCCGGCAGTGTTGGGGGTCATCACCGACATCACCGAGTTTAAACGTTTGGAAGAGGTAGTCCGACAGTCTCAAAAAATGGAGGCTATCGGCACCCTGGCCGGTGGTATCGCTCATGACTTCAATAACATCTTAACCCCAATCTTAGGCTATGCCGAGTTAACGAAAGAGACCATTCCCCCCAGCAGTATGGCTTACAAGAATCTGGAGTTGATCATTAACGCCGGGACTCGGGCCAAAGATTTAGTGCAGCAGATCCTTACTTTTAGCCGCCAGTTGCAGAATGAAGCAAGCCCAATCGCCGTGGATTTGTTAATTTCAGAGGCGCTCAAACTCTTGCGCTCCTTCATCCCGTCTACTATTCGGCTGCGGCAGTATATCCAAAAAGGCTGCTATGTGCTGGCCGATCCCGGCCAAATTCACCAAATCATCGTGAATTTATGTACCAATGCTTACCAGGCTATTGGCGAGAATCACGGTAAAATTGAGGTCAAACTCAGTGAGGTCAATATTCGCGACGAGGACTCTATCGTCATCAGCCCTCTCCCAGACGGCAAATATGTAAAATTGATGGTCCAGGATACGGGCCGCGGGATTGCCGAACCGATTGGCCGCATTTTTGAACCCTTTTACACCACCAAAGCACCCGGGCAAGGCACCGGCCTGGGTCTGGCGGTCGTGCATGGGATTATCAAAGGTCTGGGGGGAGCCATCGACGTTTGGAGCTTACCCGATCAGGGTAGCATTTTTGCCGTTTATCTACCCAGTTGTTCCAGGCCGGTGGATCAGAGTCCTAAAAAGCATGAGCCTTTACCGGGTGGAACTGACCGCATCTTGTTAATTGACGATGACCGCGCCGTGTTAATGGTTCTTAAGGTCATGCTGGAAACCTACGGCTATCGAGTTACGGAGTTCCACAACAGTGCCCTGGCCATGGAACGATTTTATCAGTCTCCCGAGCAATTTGACCTGCTCATTGTCGATCAAGTTATGCCGGATATCACCGGAGATGAATTTGTCTTGAAGGCCCGGCTAATCCGTCCGAAACTGCCGGTCCTTATGATTTCCGGATTCAGCGAGGTGATGAGTCCCGAACGGGCCATGGAATTGGGGGTTGGCGAGTTCTTGTACAAACCGTTTGACCAGCGGACGCTGCTTAAAACCGTGCGCCACTTGATAGACGGCTCTTAACCGTTGCATTGGCGCCTGATTGTGCTAAAATAGCTATCTTTAGCGTCGATCTCGCCAGGAACTACTGTGACCATACGCACATTATTGTTGGGGCTGTCGCTAACCTTGCTATCGAGCCGCTACTTTTTTGTCCGGGCGCAACCCCCTACCCCGGATCCGCGCTTCGGCTTGGTTCAGACCTACGATGACTTTGCCGCCGCCACCCGCTTAAATACCGGCTTTACCCGCATTAAGCTCTATTGGGATATCATTCAACCCGACGGACCCAACGACTGGCGGCCCGCCAACGTCCCGGACCCGCTCATCGAACAGGATCTGGCCGCCGGGCGCGAAGTCGTCGGCCTGATTGTGCGAACGCCCACCTGGGCCCGCAACCCCACCCATCCGGCCAATGACCCCGATCAGCCCAGTGCCAAGGACGTACCCGAGATGCAGGCCTGGGGCAACTTTGTCCGCCGCCTGGCCACGCAGTATCAGGGCCGGATCCAGCGCTGGATTATCTGGAATGAGCCGGATGTCTGGGACGCCGCCCACCCCGGCAGCACCTGGAACGGCTCAGTCGAGGACTTTGCCGAACTTCAGCAGGTGGCTTACACCAATATCAAGGCGGTCGATCCGGCAATGCAGGTTTACCTCGCCGGTCTGACCTATTGGTGGGACGACAACTATGATCGGCCCCAGTATCTAACCCGCCTGCTGGATCTGCTCACCGCCAAGCCCGACGCCCACCGGCACAATTACTATTTTGACGGCGTCATCTATCACTTATACTACAAACCTCACCAGATTTACACGGTCCTGGCAGAGATCAAGGATACCTTGCACCGCTACAACTTGGGCCATAAACCGATTTGGCTGGCCGAGACCAACGCTCCTCCCAGCACCGACCCCAGCGAACCGCCCCACGGTGAACCTCTCTTCCAGGTTTCGCTGGCCGAGCAAGCTTATTTTATGCTCCAGGTTCATGCCCTGGCCTTTGCCGCCGGCGCCGAGCGGGTGCAAATCTACAAGTTGTTCAACAGCCGCGAGCATCCGGAGGATATTCCGCCGTTTGGCTTGCTGCGCGGTGATAAATCACCCCGGCCCGCCTTCGAGGCCTATAAAGTCGTTACCACCTACCTGGCCGGTTTTACCCGGGTCAACGCCTTTTTCGCCGGTGATGTTACGACCGTCGTCTTTGAGAAGCCGGGGGAGACGATCACCGTGCTTTGGAATGAGGCCTCGACGCCGCGCCATGTCACGCTCAACGCCATTGCTGATCAGGGCCTGCTGGTTGAAGCCTCGGGCCAAACTCAGCCTATCCGCCCCGAGCGGGGCCAGTATGTCTTTGATTTGCCGCCGGCCAGTTGCAGCGGCGGCTGTTTCATCGGCGGCCCCACCTATCTCTTGGTCGAACCCGGTTCACCGGAGCAGCGGCAGCCGCTGGCCGTCCAAGCGACGGTCACCCCCACCCCCACGCCGCGCCCCAGCCCGGTAGAAATTCTGGCCGTTTCGCCGCGGCGGCGGATGGCCTTTTTGGGCGTTAATCTGGTGGCTTTTAGCGTCGCCCTAGTGGGGCTAGGCTGGGCCTGGCTCAAGTGGGGCCGCGAGTAACGGACTCTGGACAAAAGGATGAATGATCAGACTAACCTCAATATTGTGGCGCTGGCCGGCGGAGTTGGCGGCGCCAAACTGGCCCACGGCCTCTATCAACTCGTGCCGCCGGAAACCTTGACCATCATCGTCAATACCGCCGATGATTTTGAACACCTGGGTCTCGCCATTTCGCCTGATCTGGATACGGTCATGTATACCCTGGCCGAACAGTCAAACCCGGTGACGGGTTGGGGCGTGAAAAATGAGTCTTGGAATATGATGGCCGCGATGGCTCGCTATGGCGGGCCGACCTGGTTCCAACTGGGTGACCGGGATCTGGCTACGCACCTGCTGCGTTCGATGTGGCTGCGCGAGGGCCGAAACTTTACCCGGATCACCCAGGAGTTGTGCCGGCGCCTGGGGATTCGCTGCTCAATCCTGCCGATGAGTGACCAGCCGGTGCGCACGCTAGTGGACAGTGACGAGGGAATGCTGCCCTTTCAAGAGTACTTTGTCCATCGCCAGTGCCGGCCGGTGGTCAAGAGCTTAACCTTTGCCGGAGCCGAAGAAGCTCAGCCCAGCCGGGAAGTGGCCAATGCCATCCGGTTGGCTGATGTCATTATTTTCTGTCCCAGTAACCCGCTGCTCAGCCTCGACCCCATTTTAGCCCTGCGCCACATGCGGCGCATCCTGGCCGCCTCGCAAGCCCCAAAAATTGGCGTTTCCCCGATTGTGGGCGGGCAAGCGCTCAAGGGACCGGCAGCTAAAATGATGGCGGAGTTGGGGCTGGAGGTCTCGACGGTGGGGGTGGCCCGGCACCTGCAAGATTTACTGACCGGCTTCGTCATCGATCACACCGACCGGGATCAGGCCCATGCTATTGCCGAGATGGGGCTGCATCCGTTGGTGACTGGGACCGTTATGACGAACAATGAAGCCAAGCGGCAGTTGGCTAAAGAAGTCCTGGAATTTGCGGTCAGTCTTGCTGAAGACGCCTGGTCAGCAAACGCGGATCAGTAAGCTAGCCTCAGGGATTGCTATGCACCGAAAGTTGGTCACTATTCAGGGCGCCCTGCTTTTCGATGGCTAGACAGTTGACGATCAGAGGTTCCTCTAAACGCAGCACCGGCAAAAGATAGTCACCAAAGCGGATGGCCATATAAGTACTTTCATTGGTGTCAAAAAGCATAGCGCGGGTAATCGTCATCCCCCACCGGCGCCCAAAATCAAGCAGTCTCTCGGCGTGCTCCTCTAGCTTCAGGCGGTTGGAAGCGGTTAAGATCAGGTATTTGTGATCCCGAGAGAGGGCCACTGTCATCTTAGGAAAGTCAGAAGTTTGATACTTCTCCAGGCTGGCCTCGGTAAACCACTCTTGTTTGGGGTTAAAGTCATAGCGGCCATTGAAGATAAAGATCGGACCGGCGCCCCAAGAAACAGTGGCTTTGGCAAAATCCTCGTATTCTGTCATCACATCAATGTTGTAACGAGGTGCTCCCATGCGGTTAGGCCGGAGAAAGAGCGCCGCCCGGCCCAGGTGGAAGAAAAGCTCACGGCCCTCCTCAGTCTTGTTAGAGCTAACCAGGCCATGATAATCGGCATTGGTGATGACCAACGTGTCCGGACGCATGCAATAAGAGGGTGTAATTCGGATCTGTTTGCGGGTCTCTTCATCGGGCACGGGCGGAATTATGTTCCGCAGCACAAAGCCCTCTTGCGCCAGATCCACCACGACGTGGTGCAGCCCGCCATCCATAAGATAGACAATCCCCGGCGCAATCAGGTACGACTGTTGCGAACGCACCACCTGCTGAAATTCAGCCAATGTTTCCGGAGCAACGGCTAACAGTTGATCGAGCGCTGCTTCGGACATCACTTCATTTTGGGGGCATTCGGCACACAGACGCCGCTGGGGGGGAACATTGCGGATGAGCCAGCGAGGATCTGGATTTAAGGCCGCCGGGGCGGTTTCGAGCTGGCAGCCTACGGCAGTACAACTCATCAGGTCGAGCGTGGGCGTCGGCGTTAAGGTAGGTTCCGGGGTGAGTGTAGGTGTGGGCGTAGCACTCGGTATCGCGGTCTGGGTTGGCGTGGGAGTCTGGGTAGGGGAAGGCGTAGCTGTGGGCGTGGGGGCAGGAGTTGAAAAGACGGGCTGCTCAGCAGAGCCAGGGTTAACTATCTGCAAAGCCTGGACCGGCTGTAGCTCTGACCCCAATGTCCCGCCCACACAAGCTGTAAAAACTCCTAATCCTAATCCACTTAACAGGAAAATTAAAGCAAGTCGGTGAGATGTGCCCTTGAATTGGTTCATATGACTGGTAAATTGTGCAAACGGCGAAAACCGATAAAGATGTTGCCTAGATAAACATCTTACCCAACGCCCAAAATTGGTCAAGCCTTAGCGTTCTTTTTTGGTTCAGGGAAGCTGATGAATGCGCTTCAGTTGAGCGATCAGATGCGTTACATCCGGCTCTTTGTAAGGTGACTCGCCGACCAAATCTTCGAGGTCATTCATGCCGAGAAGTGCCCGAAAAGTATTGCCCACACCCGGAGCCAAAACCCGCAGGTTATAACCGCCTTCTAAAACAAAGACGATCCGTCCCTGGCAAATTTCGCCGGCTAAGTCTATGAGCGCGCGGCAAAGCCAATCATACCCGGTCAAAGTAAGACCAATGTGGGCCAGCGGATCTTCCCAGTGAGCATCATAGCCGGCGGAGATGAGCAGCAACTCCGGTTGAAAACGGCGCAGAGCCGGAAAAACCACCTCGTTGTAAAGCTGCTTAAAACCGGCATCCCCGGTATAAACGGCGAGCGGCACGTTCAGAATGGTTCCCTTGGCCGGCCCCACCCCGATCTCGTTGAGACCGCCGGTCCCCGGATAGAAGGGGTATTGATGGCTGGAGACAAAATAAATATGCGGATCTTCGTTTAAAATAGCCTGGGTGCCATTTCCATGATGCACATCAAAATCAACCACGGCCACGCGCTGCAGGCCCAACTTCTGCCGGGCAGTCCTGGCGGCAATCGCGATGGTGTCGAACAGACAGAAGCCCATTGCCTGGGAGGGCACGGCGTGGTGCCCGGGGGGTCTAACCAGGGCAAACCCATTATCTAACTGACCCTTGACGACGGCTTCCATCAAATTAATCACACCGCCGACCGCGTAGCTGGCTGCCTCAAAAGAGTAGGCATTGGTGTACGTGTCAGCATCGAGCATGCCCCCGCCAAAACGACACGTATCTTCAACCATTTCAATATACAAGGGATGATGGCAGCGTTGCAGCTCGCCATTTTTGGCCAGCCGGCCCGGTACGTGAGCCAGCTTTGAAAGAATATCGTGATCCGTCAAGTACTGCATAATTGCGGCCAGACGGGTCGCGTTCTCGGGATGGTCCGGCATATCATGTTGGGTAAAAATTTCTTCATAAACGTAGCCAGTCGGCATAACTTACACACCTTTGATCTGCGTTTTTAAGAGGAATGGCGATAGGGTCACAAAGAAACGATCAGTATGGTATCATAACCCCAAAATATAGTAAAGTTGTTGTCAGGACAAAACCCCAAAATCCCCACATTTCACCCTAAATCTGATTTGACAAATCAACAAATCTAAGCACAATCGCCCTATCAAACGGTCAATAACCGGCTAAAAATGCCCCTAAAATGTAAACGACAATTGATCAGCTTGATGATCAGCCTGGTAACAATCTGGCTCCTGCCCGGTTGTGACGCACCCGCAGCCCCACCGGCCACGGCCAAGCCACCCACGGCCACGCCCCTGGTCATGGCCAGTCCTACCGCCACAGCCATCCCAACCAGCGAGGCCCCTCGCTCACCTTTACCGACCCCCACCTTGACCGCTACCCTGGAACCGGCGGTGCCCACCTACGGTTACCAGGTCATCAACACCTATCCGCACGACCCCACCGCCTTTACCCAGGGTTTGGTTTACACTCAAGAATACCTATACGAAGGCACAGGCCGTTATGGTCAATCCAGCCTGCGCAAAGTCGATTTGGAAAGCGGTGAGGTCCTGCAGCGGATCGAGCTCCCACCCCAATATTTTGGTGAAGGCATTGCCCTCCTTAACGACCGGATCTACCAACTCACCTGGAAAGAACAGCGTGGCTTTGTCTATGATCGTGACACATTTGAGTTACGCCAAGAATTCACCTATCCCACCGAAGGTTGGGGCCTAACGCATAACAGCCAAAACCTGATAATGAGCGATGGCAGTGCCAATCTCTATTTTCTCGATCCGGTCCGCCTCTCCGAAATTGGCCGGGTTGAGGTGAGAGATGGCGATCTACCGGTCGTCCGCTTGAACGAGTTAGAGTATATTAATGGCCAGATCTACGCCAATATCTGGCAAACTGACTGGCTGGTCATCATCGACCCGGCCTCGGGCCGGGTGACGGGCCGGATTCTCCTGGCAGGGTTGCTCAAGCCCGAAGATATGACCCAGCCTGTTGACGTATTAAACGGAATAGCTTATGATCCGGCTCACGATCGGCTTTTTGTCACGGGTAAACTGTGGCCCAAGCTGTTTGAAATCGAACTTGTGCCACTTCAACAGTAAAAAGCTGTCAAGGATAGGCCGTATTTACCGTCTCTGACTTGCCTTCTTGCGCCCCTTGACTAGCCGAGTTTAAAACTAAGAGGGAGAAAAATGGTTAAAACCATCACCGCCAATCCATCAGAGGCACGGCTTGATCCACCCGCCGCCACCCAAATTGCTACCCGCCGCGCCTTTCCTATCGCCCGCCCCCGCCGTTTGCGCCGCACCGCGACCTTACGCCGACTGGTCCGGGAAACTCTACTGACCCCCAGTAATTTCATCTATCCACTTTTTATTGTTCACGGCCACAATGTCCGCCGCGAAGTCTCGTCAATGCCGGGTGTCTACCAGTTGTCGGTCGATAGACTGGTAGCCGAGGCCGACGAGTTAGCCAGCTTAGGCATTCCGGGCGTCATCCTGTTTGGCTTGCCTGCCGTTAAAGACCCCGTAGGCCAGGAAAACTTCGCCGATGACGGGATCGTGCAGCAGGCTATCCGGGCCCTGCGCCGGGCTCACCGTGAGCTGGTCATTATGACCGATGTCTGCATGTGCGAGTACACCGACCATGGCCACTGCGGCCTGATTGAGGGCCACGAAATCTTAAACGACCCTTCGATCGAGATTCTGGGCCGGGTGGCCGTCTCTCATGCCGAGGCCGGCGCGGACATCGTCGCTCCCAGTGCGATGATGGATGGCCAGGTCACCGCCATTCGCTCCGCCCTCGACCAGGCCGGTTTCACCCAGATTCCGGTGCTAGCCTATGCCGCTAAGTACGCGAGCGGTTTCTATGGTCCCTTCCGGGACGCCGCCGATAGCCCACCCCAATTCGGCGACCGCTCCACTTACCAGATGGACCCGGCCAATGCCCGCGAAGCCCTGCGCGAGATTGAGTTAGATATCGCCGAAGGGGCCGACATGATCATGGTCAAACCGGCTTTAGCCTATCTGGACATCATTCGCCAGGCCCGCGATAACTTTCCGGATCTGCCGTTGGCGGCTTACAACGTCAGCGGAGAATACAGCATGCTCAAAGCTGCCGCCCGCCTCGGTTGGCTTGACGAAAAGCGCGTGGCGCTGGAAAGTTTACTGGCCATCAAGCGCGCGGGCGCCGATATGATTTTGACCTACTGGGCCAAAGATGCTGCCCGCTGGCTGGAAGAGGGCTAACCTAAGGGGAGCGGGAAATGCCGGAACTTAGACAAAATATGGCCACGAAGGAATGGGTCATTATCTCTACCGAGCGAGCCGCACGCCCCGACGCCTTCGTTCAATCCGAGTCTTGGCCCACCATCGAAGGCGAGCCCGAGCATGACGACAAGTGTCCCTTCTGCATTGGCAATGAGGAGTTGGATCTGGAGGTCGAACGCTGGCCGGAGAATGGATCCTGGCAAACGCGGGTGGTTCACAATAAATATCCGGCTTTGCTTAGAGACGAAGTCTTGGAACGGAGTTTTAACGACCACCACCGCAAAATGTCTGGCGTGGGCCACCATGAAATTGTCATCGAGCACCCGTCCCACAATACCACATGGGCGCTAATGAGCGTTGACGAACTCCGCGCGGTGCTGGAAACTTTTTATCGCCGGGGTTGGAGCATCCGGACCGATACCCGGATCGAGCAGATCATGTACTTCAAGAATCACGGCTACCGGGCCGGCGCTTCCCTTAAACACCCGCATAGCCAAATCATTGCCCTACCTATCGTGCCCGCTTTCATTCGGCAACGCGTTGAAGAAGCCCGGCGCTATTTTGACGATCACGGTCAAAATGTTTTCCAGGTGATGATTGAAAACGAGCTCAGAGATGGCCAACGCATTATTTCGCAAAATCAGCACTTTGTGGCTATTGCTCTTTACGCCTCTAACGTCCCCTTCCATACCTGGATTTTGCCTCGCCAGCAGAGTATTAGCTTTCTTTACGTGCAGCCCGATGAACTGGACAGTTTGGCCGAAATTATGCGTGATTTGATGCGCCGGATCTACTTTGGCCTACGTGATCCCAGCTACAACTTCATTATTCGCTCGGCGCCGGTAAAAGAGATCAGCAACGACTATTACCAGTGGTATGTAACGGTCGTGCCCCGCCTCAGCCGGACCGCGGGCTTCGAGTTAGGGACAGGGATGTTTATTAATCCCGCCCTACCCGAGGGCTGTGCCGAATTCTTACGTAATGTTGACATTTCATGACTGCTTTTGACAAATCAGTTTGGCTCGATATAATTGAAGAGTTGTCCAAAACTCACTGGTTAAGCATAACCGTCTAACAGACGAAGCGACAAATAGACTATTTCTGAGGAGAAATTATGGCTAAGAAAAAGGGTGTCCGCATTGTAATTAAGATGCGCAGTACCGAGAGCGCTCACACTTATCTTACCGAGAAAAGCCGCCGTAACGATCCTAACCGGATTGAACTCCGCAAGTATGATCCAACCCTACGGCGTCATGTGGTGTACCGCGAACAAAAGTAAGCGTTTACAAATTTTGTTCTTTTCGCCCCTGTGTTTAGGGGGCCGTTTTGTTTTGACCGGCAACGGGCAGTTGGTGACCCTCTCAGTTTTAGGCGGCCGCTAACCCGGTTGCCGGTTTTCTTTTTAACCTGGAATTAACCATCCCCTCCTAAAATTAATTCTACCGCCACCGATGCCGCTGACCACTCGGCATGCACTTTTACCTATTCTGCCCAAATAATGGTATAATCCGCACCACTTGTGCAAGGAGCTCCCCTCTAACCATGAACATTGTGGCCCAAATCGCCGAGCGTGTAATTAACAATGTCGAAAGTGTCATTATCGGCAAGCACGATGTGATAGAATTGACCTTGTTAGCCTTGCTGTGTCAGGGCCATATTCTCATCGAGGATGTGCCGGGGACCGGCAAAACCATTTTGGCCCGCGCTGTAGCCCGCTCCATCGGTTGTACGTTTCGCCGCATTCAATTTACTCCCGATATGCTGCCGAGCGACGTGACTGGCGTCTCGGTTTTTAACCAGAAGGAACGTGAGTTTGAGTTTCGGCCCGGACCGGTCTTTTCCCAAATCGTATTGGCCGACGAGATTAACCGGGCGACGCCCAAAACCCAGAGCGCTCTGCTTGAAGCCATGGATGAGCGACAAGTGACCGTCGATGGGCAAACCTATTTGATGGACAAGCCGTTTATGGTGCTGGCCACCCAAAACCCCATTGAGTACGAAGGGACTTTCCCCCTCCCCGAAGCTCAACTTGACCGTTTTATGCTGCGCATTCATATGGGCTACCCTGACAAATCGAGCGAAATTTCGATTTTGGGAGCCCAACAATACGCTCATCCCATCTCCAATTTGGACCAGGTTGTCAGCAAGGATGAACTCCTTGAAGTCCAGGAGGCGGTCAAGCAGGTCTACGCCGACGAATCGATCAAAGAATATATAGTCAATCTGGCCACCGCTACTCGAGATCATCCCGACGTCTACCTCGGGGTTAGTCCGCGGGGTAGTCTGGCCCTATATCGCACCTGTCAGGCTTTGGCCGCCCTCCGCCGGCGGGACTACATCATTCCCGACGACGTTAAGCTTCTATGCGAACCTACCATGGCTCACCGGCTGATCATCAGCCCGGCGGCCCGGATTAAAAATGTTGATCCCAAAGAAATCGTGCAGGATATCTTGTCCACCGTGAGCGTGCCCGGCGCGCACGTCAGCCAGCGCTAGCCTCGATCGGTTAATTGAGATAGATGTCTATTTTTAGGACGCTTGAGCGAAGTTGGGTTCTTATCTTAGTCTTTATCGTCTCGTTTCTGGCGGCCCTGGCTGCCGGCGAGCCCCTCTTTTTCAGTCTGTTCTACCTCTCCGGCTCGATCCTCATTCTGTCTTACTTATGGGCTTTTCTTAACCTCCACTGGGTCCGGGTTACCCGCCAGACTCGAGCCAATTACGTCCAGACCGGCGACTTTGTTGAAGAACGGTTAATCTTGGTCAATACCGGCCCGCTTCCCAAACTTTGGATTGAACTAAAAGATGAATCGGACTTGCCCTTGCACCGCGCCAGCCGGGTTGTCTCGAATATGCGGCGCCACACGCAGCAGAGCTGGCATGTGCGAACCCCCTGTTACCGGCGGGGGCGTTTCACGCTCGGACCGGTGACACTGCTGAGCAGTGACCCGTTTGGTCTGTTTCCTCTGAAAAAACAGCTCCCTCGTCATTTCTCGTCCCATGTTGTGGTTTACCCGGCGGCCATCGACTTACCCTATTTTCAACCGCCGATTGGCGAACAGATTGGGGGTGAGGCCCAGCGACGCCGGACTCACTATCTGACCACCAATGTCTCCGGCGTCCGGGATTATTCCTTTGGCGACAGTTTTAACCGCATCCATTGGCGCAGCACGGCCCGCACTGGCCGGTTGATGGTCAAAGAATTTGAAATAGATCCGGTAGCCGATATTTGGATCTTTCTCGATATGTATTTTCCGGTTCAAGCCGGCCTTCGCCCCGAGGAAATTCCTTTACCCAGGCTGCCTGATGTTCACTGGGAAGCCCTCCCTAAATTCGAGCTCCCGCCGAGTACTGAAGAGTACGCTATTGCGGCGGCGGCCTCCATTGCCAAACATTTCCTCACCCAAAGTCGGGCGGTGGGTCTGATTATGTACGCCGACGGCGAGCACCGGGAAATTGCTCAAAGTGACCGGGGCGAGCGCCAACTGGCCCGGCTAAACGAGATGCTGGCCGTCACTCAAGCCCACGGGGCTATCCCCATCGCCGAAGTTTTGGCCGCCGAAACCATGCAGTTGAGCCGTAATACCTCGGTTATCGTGATCACCCCTTCAACCAGTACCGACTGGGTCGCCGCTACCCGCAACCTGATCCATCGCGGCATTAAAGCCACGGCCGTCCTAATCGATCAGAGCAGCTTTGACGGATCAGGCTCCTCCATTGATACCGAAATTGAGTTGACGGCCAGCCATATCCCCCACTATGTGCTTCGCTGCGGCGATCAGTTGGCAGATGCCCTGGCCAACGTCCGCTCGACAAACCGGTAGCCTCAAAAGGCTTTTCCGCTTCGGTTTTGTCAAATCCTTTACGTATCTTTTATTAAATTTTTTCGGCAGTCTGGTCGAGCAATAGTCTAGCAGCTTTCTACGAACTTGCTTACCCTAAATCTTTTTTATGAGGCAAAAGCTATGGTGACCAGATTTCTGAAACTTCCTAAACTCTCGTTCAAGAATCTTAAGTTGCAAGGTAAGCTGGTGGTGCTTATCTGTACTGCCAGCCTGCTGATTATGAGCGCCAGTGGGGTCGCATCCTACTACGTCTCAGCCGGTTTAATGGAAACCCACATCGAAGCCCAGATGACTGGGGAGGGGCAGGCCACAGCCCTGGAAATTGATGCTTTGTTGAACCGGATTAGCCAGATTCCGGCTCTGCTCGCCGCTATGGACGCGGTCCTACTCGACGACGGGGACCACCATGACCAACACTTGCTGGACCACATGGCCGAGCTCTTACAAAATACTCCAGAAATTGTCAGCATCTATACGGCCTATGACCAGAGCGTCATCGACAACCAAGATTATAAAATGCTCGGTTGGAAGTATGACCCAAACCGGCAGCAAATGATGTCCATTGAGATCAATGCCCCCGACACGGCCGGTTACGATCCCAACCAGCCCACTTACGACTACCATAATGATGAATCTTGGTATGCCCTGGCCAAACGCGAGGGACACCTGATCTTTGGCCCGCCCTATTTCGACGAAGGCGGAATGGAGCAATTCATCGTTTCCATTGCCACCCCAATCTACCGGGAGGGCCAATTTGCGGGGGTGGCCGGCGTGGACATGGTGTTGGGTCAACTTGACCAGGTCCTGCAAGAGGTGGTCAAGCAAAGAAACGGCTATGCCATGATGCTGAGTACGGCTGACACCCGTTACATTGCCCATCCGCTCGCGCCCAAGGCGGTGCAGGAGGGCTTGACCCTGTTTAAGTGGGCTGAGATCAACAACAGTCCCGAAATACGCCGCATGGCCGAGAGCATCGCTGCCGGTGAAACGGGCGTGATGCTGATGCCCAACCCCCGCACCCAAACTCAGGACTGGATCGCTTACCAACCGGTGGGCAACACCGGCTGGCATTTGCTGTACTTAATCCCCTACAATACATTAATGGCCGATGTCCGCCAACTGGCCTGGCTTACCTTCTTCGTCGCTATGGTGGGGCTGAGTCTAATGACCGGCCTGGCGGTATTGACCGCCCGCTCCCTGACCAAACCCATTAATATTATGGCCGGCGCCCTGCAAAACCTATCGCGGGGTGACTTAAACCGGGACGTGCCGGCTGCGATCAAACAAGGGATTATGAGCCGGTCGGACGAAATTGGAGCGATGGGTCAGGCGTTACGGGCGTCCGAACTCTACTTCGAGCAGCTTTCCGCCGCCGCGGAGCGCATTGCCGGGGGAGATTTGACCGTGGATGTTAGTCCCAACAGCGACAAAGATGAACTGAATATCGCCTTTGCCAAAATGATCGGCAACCTCCAGGGCTTGATCGGCCAGGTGGCAAGCAACGCCACGGCCGTCAATTCGGCCTCGACTTCCTTGGCAGCGACCGCCGACCAGGCCGGCCGGGCCACGAGTCAAATTGCTGCCACTATCCAGCAAGTCTCGAGCGGCGTTCAGCATCAGACGGCCTCGATCACCCGCACTAGCAGCTCTATTCGCCAAGTCTCCCAAATGATCGAAGGAGTCACCCGCGGCGCTCACGAACAAGCCGAGTCTGTGAATGATACCAGTCAGGCCATCATCGAACTCAGTGACTCGATCCGGATTATTGCCGGCAATGTCAGCGACCAAGTCCAAGTTACCTCTGGCGCCAAAACTGCCAATGCCCGTCTCTCGAACGCGATTGTCCAAATCAACCAGCGCATCCAGTCGGTCGTCCAAGTGCTTCAGACCAACCGCCAGACCGCCCAAAACGGCCGGCTTATGGCTCGCGAAGCGGTAACCGGGATGGATCTGCTCGGCTCGGCGACCGACCAACTGGCTCAGCGGATTCAGGAACTAGGCCACCGCTCCGGCCAGATTGGGGCTATCGTGGAGACGATCGACGACATCGCTTCTCAAACGAACCTGCTGGCGCTCAACGCGGCTATCGAGGCGGCCCGCGCCGGCGAACACGGCAAAGGCTTTGCTGTTGTGGCCGATGAAGTCCGCAAACTCGCCGAAAAATCGACCCAGGCCACCAAAGAGATTACCGACATGATCCGCGCCGTCCAACAAGGCGCCGATCAAGCGGTCACCGCCATGAACCAGGCCGGCGACAACGTTAGAACCGGCGTTAGCCAGAGTCAGGCTGCGGTCCAGGCCTTTGAGGCCATTGCCGGTGATACGGAGGCGCTCGCTCGCCAAATTGAAGCCACCGTGACAGACGTCGGAACGATTGATCAAGTGGCAAAGGAGCTACGGCAGGCCATTGATTGGGTCGATCAAAAAGCTCAAGTCAGCCTGAGCACTACCGCCGAAATTCAGGCAATTTCCGAAACCGTGCAACTAGCCGTGCAGCACGTCAGTACCGTTGTTGACCAGAATACCACCTCGACCCAAAAGATGGCTATCAGCGCCACAGAAATGACCGAGGCCGTTGAAAGTATTGCCAGCGTCAGCGAACAAAACAGCGCCGCCGTCGAGGAAGTCAGCGCCGCCACGGAAGAAATGAGCGCTCAAGTTCAAGAAGTGAGTGGTTCAGCGCAAGCGCTGCGGGAGTTGGCTCAGTCTCTCCAAGAGACCGTGAACCAGTTTAAACTCTCCGAGTTTTTGATCGGCCCTGCCTCTCAGCCCGAAGGCAGCGCCGGGGCGTCTGCCTGGTCACGAGAGCGGGTCGTCAGCTCGATTGGACCGGCTCACCCTAACGGTCAAAGTCAAAAGTTCAACACCCCCGAAACGGTTCGCGTCAATGGCTACCACCGAAACGGGCACCACTAGGGAGGCTCATCAGGTCGCGTCCACCCCATAATTAAGAAGATAAAAACCGTCAGCCAAAAATCGGTCCGAAACTTGAGATTTCGGGCCGATTTTTTTGATCAGTCACTAGCAGAATCAAACTTCTTATGCTAAACTATCGCCCCAAGACACCACAGTCAAGCGAAACATTCATCATTGAGGCAAGAATCATGTCCAAGAACGGATATGACCCAAACGGTCAACCCAAAACACTCTTTGAAAAAATCTGGGACAAACACGTCGTTGTAGCGGAAGAAGACAGTCCTGCGGTCCTCTACATCGATCTGCACCTTGTCCATGAAGTAACTTCCCCCCAGGCCTTTACCGGCTTGCGCGAGAAAGGGCTCAAGGTTCGCCGACCCGACAAGACGGTGGCCACCATGGACCACGGGATCCCTACTACCCCGCCCAACATTCCCATTAGCGACGTGTTGGTCATCAAGCAGATTAGCCAGCTTGAAAAGAACTGCCAGGAATTCGGTATACCCCTGCACGGGCTGCACAGCCCTAATCGGGGTATTGTACACGTCATCGGGCCGGAGTTAGGTTTAACCCAACCGGGGATGACTATCGTCTGCGGTGACAGCCATACCAGCACGCACGGCGCGTTTGGGGCTCTGGCCTTCGGCATCGGCACCAGTGAGATCGAGCATGTGTTGGCCACCCAGTGCCTGCTCCAAGTTAAGCCCAAGACCTACGCGGTCAAAGTGGAGGGTCAGTTGCCCACCGGCGTTTCGGCCAAGGACATTATTCTCAATCTGATCTCGCGGATCGGGATCGGAGGTGGAACAGGCCACGTCTTTGAGTATATGGGCCCGGCTATCCGCGGTTTGTCGATGGAAGAGCGCATGACCATCTGTAATATGTCCATCGAAGGGGGGGCACGGGCCGGGATGGTCGCCCCGGACGAAACCACCTTTGAGTATATTGCTAACAAACCTCATACCCCTCAAGGCCAGGCCTGGGACCAGGCCGTGGCTCAATGGCGGACCCTGCCGACCGACGAGGGGGCTACGTTTGACAAAGAGATTGTCATTAACGCCAGCGAGCTAGAACCGATGATCACCTACGGCACCAACCCCGGCATGGGCATGAAAATTACCGAGCGCATCCCCAACCCGATGTCGATCGCCGACATCAGCGAGCGGCAAACGTTGATCAAAGCCCTAAACTACATGGATCTCCAACCGGGCCAGTCCCTGCTGGGGCAAAAGGTCGATGTGGTCTTTTTGGGCAGTTGTACCAACTCTCGGCTCAGTGATTTACGGCTGGCGGCAGGCCTAATCAAGGGCCGTAAGGTAGCCGCCGGGGTGCGGATGATGGTTGTCCCCGGTAGCCAGCAAGTCAAAGCTCAGGCCGAAGCGGAAGGGCTCGATCAAATTTTCAAGGAAGCCGGGGCGGATTGGCGGGAGGCCGGCTGCTCGATGTGCATCGCTATGAATGGCGATCAACTTGAGCCGGGCCAGTACGCCGTTAGTACCAGCAACCGCAACTTTGAGGGCCGCCAAGGCAAAGGCGGGCGCACCTTCTTGGTTAGCCCCCTCACTGCTGCGGCCACGGCCATTTCTGGCGTGGTGACAGACGTTCGGACGATGTTTTAAGGCAAGTTAATGAGCCGTAACGTGAATTGGGACCGCTCGATTGCGCTTAAATTAGGTCGATAGAGTTCGGAGGAAAAAATGAGCCAGGCTACAGAGTTGGAGATTCAATACGTTCTTGATCAAGAAGGCAATACGACAGGTGTTATTGTTCCGATTCAACTATGGCAAGAGATCATGTCTAATCAGGAAACCGCCTATTTATTAAAAAGCGAGACAATGAAGCGGCGCCTATTGGAAGCCCAACAACGTCAAACAGGCATTCCCCTTGAGATAGTCCGTGAAAAGCTTGGAATTTGACCAGGCAGCATTTGAAGACCTAGCCTGGTGGGTGGAGAAGGATCGCAAAAAAGCTCTGCGGATTATCAAACTAATCGAAGCGGTCCAGCGAGATCCATTTCAAGGCCTAGGTCACCAGAAGCTCTCAAACATGATCTTTCGGGTTGTTGGTCGCGCCGTATTGACGGCGAGCATCGCCTGGTGTATCAGGTTTTAGATGACAAAATCAGAATCTTAGCTTGTCGATATCACTATTAATCGAAGGAACAGTTTTAATGGAAAAATTCACAACCTTAACTGCTACGATGGTCTCAATCCCGACAGAGAACATCGATACCGATCAAATCATTCCGGCCCGCTTTCTCAAAGTGACCGACAAAAATGGGCTGGGCGACAACCTTTTTTGTGACTGGCGCTACAATGCCGACGGCTCGCCCAAGCCGGACTTCATCCTCAATACCGAGCAAGGACACCAGGCCCAAATTTTAGTGGCGGGCGATAACTTTGGCTGCGGCTCCAGCCGCGAGCATGCGCCTTGGGCGATTATGGGCTATGGTTTTCGAGCCGTTATCTCGACCAGCTTTGCTGACATCTTTCGCAACAACTCGTTGAAACTCGGCCTGGTGCCAATTGTAGTTGACAAGGAAACCCATTACCAGCTCCTCAGCCTGATCGAAGAGGAGCCGGAAACCAAAATCAGCGTCGATTTGGCCAGTCAGACTCTGATCTTGCCCGATGGCCGCCGGGTCAAATTTCCAATTGACAACTTCAGCAAGCAGTGTATTCTCCAAGGCGTGGATCAGTTGGGCTACCTCCAGACGCATGCAGACGCGGTTGAAGCTTTCGAAAGCAGTCACGCCGACCGGGTGAACACGCTGGCCCCGGTTTAAGATGAGACTGTAAAGGCTGTTAAAAACTCGCCACCCTATCAGGTGGGATACTATTCAGTTGTCTAGTGCCTTTTTGGCCTGTTTAAGCTACCATAAAGGTTGGATGTCGGTGACCGGCAAAAGATTAGTGACCGTTTGCTTGATAACCGAAGAAAATCAGTTAGTGTCTTTACAAGACAAGCGGGCTCATATGAGCCACCTCAATGTTTCCCCAAAAATAAACTATACTAATTTCAAAGGAGAGATAATCTCATGACAACTCTTGGCGATAAAATTGCATCGGGTGTCGTTACTGGCGACCAACTCCAGACGATATTTGCTGCCGCCAAAAAACATCAGTTTGCCCTGCCCGCCGTTAACTGCGTGGGCAGCAATACGGTTAACGCCGCCATGGAAGCCGCCCAAGTCGCTAATTCACCCTTAATTATTCAGTTTTCCCAGGGTGGAGCGATCTTCTTTGCCGGCAAGGGGCTCAAGAATGAAGGCGAGCGAGCAGCCATTGCCGGCTCTATTGCCGGCGCGCATCATATTCACAACCTGGCGCCAGTGTACGGAGCGCGCATTATCCTCCACACTGACCATGCGGCCCGCAAATTACTGCCTTGGGTCGATGGTATGCTTGATGCCGGTGAAGAGTTCTACAAGGCCAACGGGATCCCGCTCTACAGCTCCCATATGCTTGACCTGTCTGAAGAACCTATTGAAGAAAACATTGAAACCTGCAAGCGCTATCTGGATCGGATGAGCAAGTTGGATATGACCCTCGAGATTGAATTGGGCGTTACCGGGGGCGAGGAAGACGGCGTTGATAATACCGGCATCGACAGCTCCCGCCTGTATACCCAGCCGGAAGAGGTCGCTTACGCCTACGAGGAATTGATGAAGATTAGTCCCAACTTCACCATTGCCGCGGCTTTTGGCAACGTCCACGGGGTGTACAAGCCGGGCAACGTTAAGCTGACCCCCATCATTCTGAACAACTCCCAAAAATATGTGCAAGACAAGTTTGGCACTGAGGAAAAGCCGGTTAACTTTGTCTTCCACGGCGGTTCCGGCTCCAGTGTTGAAGAAATTCGCGAGGCCATCTCCTACGGCGCCGTCAAAATGAACATCGATACCGACACTCAGTGGGCTTTCTGGGATGGCGTGCGACACTACTACCAAAGCAAGGAAGGTTATCTCCAGGGCCAAATCGGCAACCCCGAGGGCGAGGACAAACCCAACAAGAAAATCTATGATCCCCGCGCGTGGTTACGGAAGGCCGAAGATTCGTTTAAAGCCCGCATGCTGCAAGCCTGTGAAGATTTGAATAACCTCAACACTTTGGCTTTAGAGTAAGCTCAGCCAGCAGGTTGAGTTTTGGTAATCTGACATTTTTATAATTTGTTCATGTCAGTGTAGATAGGGAAAGGATGAAAGAAATGTCTCAAATAATGGATCTACTGGGCGAAAAGGCAGAAATGCTGTTTAGTCACGTCTGCCAGGGAATTCCTAAAGACTCGATCCATGTACCGGGACCAGATTTCGTCGATCGCGTTTGGGTGCAGTCCGACCGCAATCCACAGGTGCTCCGCAGTTTGCAGAGCCTCTACAATCATGGGCGGCTGGCAGGGACCGGCTATCTCTCCATTTTGCCGGTTGACCAGGGGATTGAACACACCGGGGCAGCTTCGTTTGCCCCCAATCCGGTGTATTTCGATCCGGAGAACATCGTCAAGTTGGCCATCGAAGGGGGCTGCAACGCCGTGGCCTCGACCTTTGGGGTCTTGGGTGCGGTGGCCCGCAAGTACGCTCACAAGATACCGTTCATTGTGAAGTTTAATCACAATGAACTGCTGACCTACCCGGAAAAGTATGATCAAATCTTGTTTGGTAACATGAAACAAGCCTGGGATATGGGCTGTACCGCCGTAGGGGCAACCATCTACTTCGGCTCCCCAGAGTCGAGCCGCCAGATTCAAGAGGTGAGTACCGCCTTTAAGATGGCTCATGATCTGGGCATGGCGACCGTTTTGTGGTGCTATTTGCGGAACTCTTCGTTCAAGAAAGATGGCGTCGACTACCACGCGGCAGCCGACTTGACCGGGCAGGCTAACCATCTGGGGGTCACCATCGAGGCCGATATCATCAAGCAGAAGTTGCCGGAAAACAACGGCGGCTTTAAGGCCATCGGCTTTGGTAAAACCCACTCCAAAGTCTACGGGGAATTGGTCACCGACCACCCCGTCGACATGGTGCGCTGGCAAGTCGCCAACAATTACATGGGCCGGGCCGGTCTGATCAACTCCGGCGGCGCGTCGGGGAAAAACGACCTAGCCGAGGCGGTTTACACCGCGGTGGTTAACAAGCGTGGCGGCGGCATGGGGCTGATCTCCGGTCGCAAAGCCTTCCAACGGCCGATGGCTGAGGGGGCTAAACTTCTCAACGCCATTCAAGATGTCTACCTGGACAGCAGCATTACAATCGCCTAAACTATCTACCGGCAACACTAAAGTTGCTTAGACTCAACAAAAGCTGTAAACTTTAACCGCAACTGAAGGGCTGGATTGCTTATCTGGCCCTTCTTTGTTATTACTTTTTGGATAAGAGGTCAGACAATCAGATGTTTCAACCGGGTAACGTAGGGGTAGGTGATCATCGGGCGACAGCGAACCAGTTGGCTGTCGCCCGTCGCATTGAGTAGTGGACTCCCCCATCGATAGCAAAACCGTCAATCTAAAAATTCGCACCAATAAGGAGTTTCTCAATGCAGACGATAGCCCTTTACGACACTACCCTCCGCGATGGCACGCAAGGCGAGGGTATCTCTCTTTCTTGCAATGACAAATTAAAAATTGCTCAGAAACTGGATGAGTTCGGCGTCCGCTATATCGAGGGCGGCTGGCCCGGCTCCAACCCCAAAGATGC
>CALMIS010000228.1 GCA_937864185.1 uncultured Chloroflexota bacterium | reverse complement strand
CCAACGGATTGGTTAACCGTCTCCCAGCTTCACCCCCCAAGGCCTGGACCGTGGCCAAGTGGTGCTCTTTCAACCGGGTCGTCCGTCGGGCTCGAGGGGCCAAGAACTCGATCAACCCTGCGGCGAAAGTCTTTCGGGCACACCCTTCATTCCGATAGGCGAAGCGGCGAATCTCAAGATGAAGCTGGACGGTCAACCCGACCCAAGGTAAGTCCTGAGGATGTCGCCAATACCGACCGTGCACGCGGAAAGATGAGTTCATTCATCCAGGTATTGAACTTTAAAGCTCAACACCTTGCCAATCTCCTCCAAGCCTTTGGCTCAGCTCATACTGGCTTTTCACACAAAGTGCGGAAGATCCACCTGGCTGTTTTGTGCCCTCCTGGTTGACTGGGGTGATGCCGTCGCGGACGCCCCCTTTGAGCGCATCTTTTTGGAAATGCTCTTGCGCGGGCTGTACCATTTTTCCCGGGCTTACAGCCGGGGCTTGGCCACCGACCCGGTGCTTACTTTGCTGACCCGGCTAATCAGGATCTAGGGGTCATCAAATCCTTGCGTAAACCGATTTCTCGACTTGATTTATCTCCTTTCCCCACTTGACACTTTGTTTCAATGCTTAACTTGTCACGAATGGCCCGAGCCGTTTTGCCAGGTCGTCTATTTACCCTCTGGTCGAGGTCAACAAACCGATCTCCGACTCATTCCAGGTCTCTTTACCTAGAGTCGCAATAAATTTAGATCCCAGGCCGGTTTGAAAAAGGTCGGCCAGGTTAGACTTGGTTGCCGGTGTAGACGCAGCCGGAAGCGGAACTGTGTCACACAACAGGACAGCTGCTCCAAGAGTCTTTTTTTGAGGAATTTATGAGAAAGAGGAAAAGCCTGGTGTTTTGCTAAGACGCAGACAAAGCAACTTAACTATTCCCTACCGACATCTAGCTCTGAACGCAGGCACTTTTCGGACGATTTTTCCGTTATTTGGAAAATTTTAAGGTACCAATGGCGCTTATGCGACAATTAGATGTTAATGAAACAAAAGAGATCTAGAGAGCGACTCAACCAAGGGATCAACGTGACGATATGATCAGTATAGAGGACGCAAGCCACAGGTAAAGACATTACCACAAGCTAGCGATATTAACCGCCCTTAATCATCTGACTCGCAATGTTTGTTCTATCTCTAGTATTCAAGGAAGTTACTATTACTTATGAAACGATCAGTATTCACGCTCTTATCACTTTGTCTTACCTTGTTTTTACTGCTGCTATTTAATCATTCAGGTCGGGCACAACCGCCACTACCAGACTTAGCCATACTACAGCAAGATGCTACCGGCCCGCTTGAAATAACTCGATCGACCGACCCGGTTAGTTTCCCTAGTTTTATTCGCGGCCAGATCTCACTGGTCGGAATTAATATTAACGCTCAATCTACCCTAACCGCAACCACCTTGGCTGTGGCAAATCATTACGCCAAGACGTTCGGCATCCGCAACACTACCGCTGAACTGAAGGTGACCAGCAGTAACGTAGATGAGCTAGGTATGGCCCACGTTTTTGTCGATCAGGTGTATCAAAATGTGCCTGTTTATAGTGCCGGGATGGGGTTTCACTACAGTGCCGATGGCCAAAACGTAATCGCTATTAGCAACAGCTTTGTATCGGATGTATCGGTCGACTCCATCCAACCGCTCCTTACTGCCGAGCAATCCATGACCATTGCTAAGTTAGCTTTGCCGCAGGGCCAACTTATGGGGTCGCCTCAACTGGCGATTTATCCACCTGGTGACGATCCAGAAGGCCTGGCTCGTTTGGTCTGGCTGGTTGAACTTCGCGACGACGCTCAACCGGCTCGCAATATTTATGTCGTGGATGCTATGCGGGAACTTATACTGCACGTAATCAATCTATTGTATGAAGACCGTAACCGGAAAACTTTTGATGCTGGTCACAAAACTAACCTGCCCGGCACATTGAAACGATCTGAAAGCAGCAATTTGATTGGGGATAAGGATACAGACAACGCCCACGCTTTCGCCGGTAACACCTACGACTACTTCAAAAATACTCACAACCGCGATAGTTACGACAACAAAGGTGCCGCCCTTATTTCAACAGTTCACTATGGTAACAACTACCGCAACGCATTTTGGAACGGCAGCCAAATGGTTTATGGCGATGGTTTTCCGGTGAAAGATGTCATCGCTCACGAATTAGCTCACGCTGTAACCGAACATACCGCCAAATTGGAGTATCGATGGCAATCGGGCGCTTTAAACGAAAGTGTATCAGATATATTTGGGGCAATGGTAGACCGCGACGATTGGTTAATGGGCGAAGACTTGGGCTCTGCTTTTTTGGGGGGACGCCCGGCGATCCGGGATATGGCTAATCCGGCTAGCCTGGGGCAACCCGCTCACGTTGACCAGTGGGTTAAAACCTGTTCGGACGAAGAGGGTGTCCACACCAACAGCGGAATTCATAACAAAGCTTACTACAATATCGCCACAGCCGTAGGGAAAAGCAAGGCTGAGCGGATTTTTTATCGAGCCTTGGTCACGTATCTGCGAGCCACTTCCAGTTTAGAAGATGCGCGTGCAGCGGTGCTTCAGTCGGCTCAAGATCTATATGGTGGCAACTCCACCGAATACAACGCTGTGCGCAGCGGCTTCAATGCCGTCGGCTTAGACGGGAAATGGAATCCGCCGACCAACAGCTGTTCATGCGCGGCCTCCACAGCTCTAGTAGGCCCTTTCTTTACAGCTAACCCTGCTGCTGCTTTACAAACAGCAGTTACGCTTTATCGTGTCCGTGACGAGCTACTCAGCCAAACGTCTATTGGCCTACACTACTTGAATCTCTATGATCAGCATACCGGAAGTATCAGCAGCCTGTTATTGCGCCATCCCGATCTGAGCACGAGTGGCGCAGCAATACTACAAGCAGTTACGCCCGGCCTCAGCCAATTGGTAAACGATAATGGCGATAGTGAAATCGTCACTGCTCAAACTGTTACCGATGCTCAAGCCTACTTACGCTCCCTGGCCAACCAGGCACGCGCAGATGGTGATGAAACTCTGGCGCAAACCATTGAGCAGGAAATGGAACGCCTGAACTGGGACCAATTGATTGGTATGACTTACACCGAAGCTTGGAACCACATTAACCACAGAACGATTTATCTACCAACTATTGTTAAATAAGTGTTACTGTTTATCGGTGTTATCCCTTAGAAATAAGCCCGTAAACCCCACCGGCTTTAGCGGTGGGATATAAGGGCTTTCCGTACTCATCGGTGACTTTGGCACCAGGAGGTATTCGGAGACATCGTGTCCAGAACGTGCGTTCTTGCTGTTGCTGGTCAAAAATCTGGCAATAATGACCGGATTTTGGTTATGGACATAATAACCCAGAACCCTTGAGCTGGACACGATGTCCTCGAATACCTCCTGGTGCCGAAGTCATCGATGCATACACT
>CALMIS010000227.1 GCA_937864185.1 uncultured Chloroflexota bacterium | reverse complement strand
AAGTATTCGTCGGCGTGGCCGTCGGTTCAGGTGTATTCGTCGGCGTGGCCGTCGGCTCAGGCGTATTCGTCGGCGTGGCCGTCGGCTCCTCCGTGGGCGTGGCCGTTGGTTCAGGCGTGTTCGTCGCGGTGGCCGTGGCCGTCGGGGTGTTCGTCGGCGTCGGCTCGTCGGTAGGGGTGGCCGTCGGCTCGAGCGTGTGGGTCGCCGTGGCCGTGGGCGTCGAAGGCGTGATCGGCGTCGCCGTCGGTTGCAGCGCTGTCTCAGGAGCGACTACCGCGAAGGGCGACAGGCTGGTCACTTCGCCGCAAACTTGCTCGGCGGTCAAGTTGTTGGAGGTCGTGACATCCTCCCAAGCGCCGTCCACATAGTGGAGCAGGAGGACAGCCGCCGGGTTAGCGTACAGATTGGAGTCGTAGCTCAGACAAACGGTCACCGGGCCACTGAACGCCGCCGTAGTGCTAACGTCGTAGGTAATCGCCCCAATCTGGAAGTTGGCCGGCAGGGCCGGAGCGCCCACCAGATCGGTCACTGTCGTATTGCCGGCCGTGCTGACGGTCGCAAAGGTCACGGTCGCCTCGAAAGGCGTCTCGATTGGCACGCTGACGTTGGTTCCGGCCGGAGTATTGTTGAGCTCCGGATCGATGAAGGGCACCACCGTCCAGGCGTACGGCGCCGAGGCCGGCCCAAACTTGGCCAGCAAGTCGATCGCCCGCACGGTCAAGGTATAGCTGCCGGTCGCGAGGTCAGCCAGTTCGTAGGGGTTGTCGCAGCTCTCGAACGGACCGCCGTTCAGCGAGCACTCAAAGCCGTCGAGGGTCACGGCCGGCTGGTCGGCGCTGAAGCCAAAGGTGGCCGGGGTGGCGGTATCGAGCGTGGCCGGGGGGCCGGCGGTGATGGTCGCCACTGGGCCCGCCGGCGAGACGACGATCCAGTTGAAGCTGTCCGGCGTGCTGTCGCGATTGCCGGCCGGGTCGATCGCGTTCACCGCGAAGGTGTGGCTGCCAACGGTCAGGCCGGTGAAGGTAACCCCCGAGGTGCAGGCGGCATAGTCCGCGCCGTCCAGCGAGCACTCAAAGGTCGCCTCCGGATCATCCGAGCTGAAGGTGAAGCTGGCGCTGGTCTCCTCGGTCACGTCCTCGGGCGTGGTCAGGATCTCGGTCTCGGGCGCGGTCAGGTCGACCACGGTCCAGTCGCGGGTGGCCGGGCTGGGGTCAACATTGCCGGCCTCATCGATGGCCCGCACTTGGAAGCTCTGCGGACCGACGGCCAGGTCGGCCAGCGTCTCCGGCGAGCTACAAGCCTCGAAGGTCACGCCGCCGTCGGTCGAGCACTCGAAGGCGAGCAGTTCGGGCAGCGTCACGTTATCGCTGCCGGCGAACTCAAACACGGCGGTCAGGTTGCCGTTTAGCCCTTCCGGCCCGGCGGTGATGCTGGTCTCGGGCGGCGTTGTGTCTTCCGTCGGGTCGGGCGGAGCCAGGATTTCCCAACTGTAGCTGGCCGGGTCGCCGATGTTGCCGGCCAGGTCGATGGCCCGCACCTGGAAGAGGTGGGGACCGACGTCGAGGCCGGTGTACGCCACGGGAGAGACACAGCCGTTGAAGGGCTCGGTATCGATGGCGCACTCGAAGGTCACGTTGACCTCGCTGGCGCTAAAGCTGAACGTGGCGGCCGTCTCCGTGGTCGTGATGGCCGGCCGGCCGGCGATCGTCACCGTGGGCGGGGTGATGTCGGGCGGGGCAATGCCTTCAATCTCCCAGGTGTAGCTGGCCGGGGTCGCGTCCAGGTTGCCGGCCGGGCTGGTGGCTTGCACCTGGAAGGTGTGCCCGCCAACCGCCAGGCCGGTGTAGTTCACCGGCGGCACACAGGCCTCGAACGGCCCGCCGTCCAGCGAACACTCAAAGGTCGAGCCGTCCACGCTGGCAGTGAAGTTGAAGGTCGCCTCGGTCTCGGTGGTCACCGCGGCGGGCGCGGCGGTCAGCGTGGTCTGGATCGCCAGGATGCTCCACTGGTACTCCACGCCAATGGTGTCGACATAGCCGCCGGGCGCCGTGGCGAAGACAAAGAAGTTGTAATCGCCAAAGGCCAGGTCGGTGTAGGTAAGGCTGCCGCTGTCGCAGGCCTGGATCAGGGTGCTGCTGAGCGGGGTGCCGTCCAACCAGCACTCAAAGGTCGAGCCGGGCACGTTCGAGGCGAACTCGAAGGTGGCCGTCAAGGCCTCGGTCGGGTCGAGTGGGGTGCTGAGCAGAGTCGTCGTCGGCGGGCCGAGCACGGTCCAGGTGTAGCCGGCCGGCGTTGGATCGACGTTGCCGGTCGGATCGACCGCCTGGACCTCAAAGGTGTAGACGCCGCCGAGCAGGTTTTCAACCGTGTAGGGCGTCTCGCAGCCGGTGAAGGGCAGCGTCACCCCGCCGTCGCGGCTGAGCTGACACTGGAACGAGACGTTCAGCTCGTTCGACGTGAAGGCAAAGGTGGCAGTATTGCTGGCCGTGCTGGCCGGCGGAGTCTGGGTCAGGGTCGTGTCGGGCGGGGTGGTGTCGGCTCCGGCCTCGACCGCCCAAACATAGGTCACCGGCTCCACCTCGACCAGGCCAAAGCTGTTGGTCGCCTGCACGGCCAGCTCATACGAGCCGCCGCCCAGGTCGGTCAAGGTGAAGGGGTTGGCGCAGGCCACGAAGGCGCTGCCGTTCAGTGAGCACGCGTAGGTCACGGGCGACTGGGTCGCGGTGAAGACAAAGGTCGCGGTCGTGGTGGTGGTGAGCGGCTCGGGCCCGGAGACGATGGTGGTTACCGGCGGGCCGACCACGTCCCAACTGTAGCTGGCCTCGGCCGAGATGTTGCCGGACAGGTCGGTGGCCCGCACCAGGAAGGTGTTCAAGCCCGGCTCCACATCCACCGTCACGGGCGACTCGCAAGGCTCAAAGAGCAGGCCGTCCTGCGAGCATTCGATCACGAGCAGATCAACGGGTGTGGTGTTGTCGCTGGCGCTGAAGCTAAAGGTCGCTTCCAGGGCGATGGTCAGGGTCGGCGGGGTGCTCTGGAATAAGACCAGCGGGGCGACCGCATCGGCCACGGCGGTCCAACTGTAGGTGACCGGGGTCGAGATGTTGTCCGCCGCATCGATCGCCTGAATATAGAAGGTGTAGTCACCCGGTATAAAGTCGGGGAAGGCGGTGTATAGGTTGAAGGGGCTGACACACTCTACAAAAGTCAGGCCGTCGAGCGAGCACTCGAAGATCAGGCCCGTGGGCGCGGTCAGGTTGTCGCTGCCTTCAAAGGTGAAGATTACCTCGCTTGTATTTGTGGTCGGCGTGGTCAGGAGGGTGACCGTGGGCGGCGTCAAGTCGTCGGGCGGCAGGATGACCCAGCCATACTCGACCGGCTCGAGCTGTTCGCGGCCCTCGGGATCGACCGCGTAGACCAGGAAGACACGCTCGCCAACAGGTAGGTTCGTGTAGCTAACCGGGCTGGCGCAGGGCTCGTAGGGACCAAAGTCGAGTGAGCAGAAGAAGGTCGAATCGGCGATGTTGGCCTCGAACTCAAAGGTCGCCGTCGTCTCGGTCGTCTCGCCGCCTTCGGCCGGCTCACCCGGCTCGGCCGGTGGGATGTAGGCCGGACCGTTGGTGATGGTGGTTAGCAGCCCGCCAATGGTCCAATCGTAGCTAGCCGGGGTCGGGTCGATGTTGCCCTCGAAGTCGATGGCCCGGACCCGGAAGTTGTGGGGGCCAATCTCGAACTCCTCGAAGGCAAACTCGAAGGCGAACTCGCAGGGGGTGAAGGGCGCCCCGTCGAGCGAACACTCGAAAGTCACATTCGGCTCGTTGGCCGAGAAGGTAAAGATCCCTTCCAGCAGCGGCGACTCCAGGGGCGGGGCGATATTAATGACGGTATCGGGCGCCACGCCGCTGGGCAGGGCCAGGTAGGTCCAGGTGTAGCTGGCCGGAGTCGGGTCAACAAACTCGTTCTCATCGACGGCGCGCACCTCGAAGACGTGCTCGCCGGGGGCGAGAGCGGTGTAGAACTGCGGGTTCTCACAGTCCACCCAGGCCAGCTCGCTGGTGCTATCGAGGCGGCACTGGAAGGCCAGGTTGGCCGTGGGGGTGGTGTTGTCCACCCCGGTGAAGGTGAAGTAGACGTCGCGGCTGTTGGTCACCAGCGGCGGCGCCTCGACGATGCTGGTATCGGGCGCACCCGGCGGCGCGCCGATGACGCAGACGATGGTGAAGCACTGGAGCGGCTCGGCGTTGCCGGTGGCCGCGTTGCCGCCGCCATCGATGTTACCGGCCACCGCGTAGATGCCCCAACCGTCATTCGCATCGGCGATGTTGCCGCGAATGGTGTGGGCTGCGGCGTTGACAAAGATGCCGCCGCTGTTGTTGCTAACGGTATTAAACTCAATCCGGTTGCCTTGACCGGTCGGGGCCGGATCGGCGATGTAGATCCCGTCGCCCGAGTTGTTGGTCACGGTGTTGCGCACGATCAGGTTGCTCAACGAGAGCGCTTCCAAGGAGATACCGCCGCTGTTGGCGCTGACGGTATTTTCCTCGAGGGTGTTGCCGCTGGAGGCGATCAGATCGATCCCACCGGAGCTGCTGCGGATGTCATTGCGCTGGAGCAGGTTGTTCTGAGCGTTATCCAGACTGATCCCGCCCGGCGCCTCGCGGATGGTGTTGCGGATCAACTCGTTCTGATTTGAGTCGGTGACACTGATCCCGTCGGCGCCGCCGCCGGTGATGGTATTGCGCTCGATCCGGTTGCTGTTGGCCGGGAAGAGTTCCACCCCGACCACGATGCCGCCGCCGGAAGCGCCGCTGACGGTGTTATCGATCACCGTGTTGCTGTTCGCGCCCTCCAAGGCCACGCCGGCCCCGCTGATCTCGCTGATGCTGTTGCTCTCGATCCGGTTGCCGCTGGAGTTAAGGATGTAGACGCCATTGTCGGCCAACGCCGTGAAGGTGTTACCCTGCACAAGGCTGGCGCTGCTGCCGTCGATCAGGGCGACGCCGTGAATCGAGCCTTCGATCCGGTTGTTGCGGATGGTGTTCCCCAGGCCGGCCTGGTCGGCGTTGCTGAGCTGGATGCCGCCATCCTGGTTGGCCGTCGTGGTCAGGTTCGAGACGACGTTGCCGGCCGTGCCGGCGTTAAGCTGCACGGCGAAGTCGAACTCCTGGATAAAGCCGTTGGTGATCACCACGTTATCGAAGCCGTTGTTGAGGATACCGACCCCGAGGTTGATGCCGTCGATGGTCCGGCCGTTTAGGTCCAGGGTGATGTTGCTGGCCCCGATCACCAGGCCGTTGCCGGGGCAGTCGGTCAGGTTGTTGCTCAGGACAGTGCTCTGAGTGACCAACTGGCCGCAGCTCAGGGTGCTGGCCACCGTCGCGCCGGTGATGGTCCAGTTGTAGACGGCCGGGGTCGGGTCGATGATACTCTCGCTGTCGATGGCCCGCACTTCCAGAGTCCGCGGGCCGGCCGGCAAGCTGTTGAAGGTCGCCGGTGAGCTACAGGCCGCGAAAGCGCCGCCGTCCAAGGCGCACTCAAAGGTGACCTCTTCTTCATTGCTCGAGAAGGTAAAGGTGGCGCTGGCGCTGACCGTGGTAATGTCCGGCCCGGAGTCGATGAAGGTCTCCGGGGCCACGCCGGGCGGGGCCGCTTCGACCGTCCAGGCATAGCTGGCCGGGGTCGGATCGATGTTGCCCAGGAAGTCGATGGCCCGCACTTCAAAGGTGTAGCTGCCCAGGGCCAGGCCGGTGTAGCTGACCGGGCTGGCGCAGGTGGCAAAGTCCGGCTCGCTGGGCGACAGGCGGCACTCGAAGACCACGCCGCTGCCATTGTCGCTGCCGCTAAAGGTAAAGGTGGCCGTGGTGCGAATACTCGGATTGGCCGGCGCCGACTCGATCACCGTGTCGGGCGGCGTTGTATCCACGGGCGCGGCCGGGCCACCGGTGCAGGTGATGTTGTAGCACTGCTCAGGCTCGCCGTTGCCCTGGGCGCTGTTGAAGCCGCCGTCGATATTGAAACCCTCGGTGGACGGGCCGGCGGCGTAAATGCCCCAGGCCGCGTTGCCATTGGCCTCGTTGCGCTGGATGATGTGGCCTACGCCGGCGATGGCGATACCGTCGGAGCTGTTGCCGTTAGCCTCATTGCCCTCGATCAAGTTGCCGTCGCCGGGCGGAGCCGATCCCTGGATGACGATGCCGTCCGCGTCGTTGTCGTTGGCAAAGTTGCCGATCACGACGTTGCGGTAGTTGCCTTCGCCCAGTTCCAGCCCGTTGCCGGTGATATCGCTCAAGATGTTGGCCTCAAACCGGTTATTCACCGAATCGCCCACCTGAATACCGCCGGTGTTGAAGCGCAGGTCGTTACCCTTGATCAAGCTGTCGTTGACGCCGTCCAGCGAGATCCCGTTGTCACTCGAGCCGCTGACCCGGTTGTTGAGCAAGGTCAGCCGGCTGGAATTCTCGACGTTCATCCCGGCCTCGCTGCCACTGACGGTGTTACCCTCGATAATGTTGTCATTCGAGCCTTCCTCAATCCCGAAGGCGGTGTCGGAAGCGCCGGAGATCGAGTTGCCGGTCAGCCGGTTGTTGCTGGCGCCGAGCAGCTCGATGCCCTGGTCACCCGAGCCGGCGATGGTGTTATTCTCGATAAAGTTGCCGGTGGTGTTGATCAGCACCAGGCCCAAGCCCACGCTGCCGGCGATGTCGTTGTTGGCGACCCGGTTGCCGCTGGCGCCGTCGATCACCTGGATCGAGTCGCCGTTGCCGCCGAAGCTGTTGTCGCGCACGGTGCTGTTGGTCGCGCCCAGCAGCGACACGCCCGCCGTCGGGTTGAGTTGAAGATCTAGCCCGCTCACCAGGTTGCGAGTGCTGCCGGGGTTCAGCAGCACGCCGTAATCGAACTCGGTGATCGAGCCGTTGACGATCGTCACGTCGTCGAAGCCGTCGTTGAAGAGGCCGGCAAACAGGGCGGTGGAGGTGCCGTCGATGACGTTGCCGCCCAGGTCAATCGTAATCTTATTGGCGCCGACGACCAGGCCGTGCTCCAGACAGTTGGTCAGGCCGTTCAAGACCAGGATGCTCTGAGTGACCACCTGGCCGCAACTGACCACGGTTGGCACCAGGCCGGGGGTGACCTCCCAGGCGTACTCGGCCGGGGTCGGATCGAGGTTGCCGGCGGCGTCGATGGCGCGCACCGCGAAGGTGTGCTCGGCCGCGCTCAGGCTGTCATAGGTCTGCGGAGAGGTACAAGCCTCGAAGGCCGCGCTGTCCAGCGAGCACTCAAAGCTGACCCCTGCCTCATTCGAGGAGAAGCTGAAGCTGGCCGTGTCGCTGACGGTCACCAATTCAGGACCGGCGTCGATGGTCGTCTCCGGCGCTTCGGTGTCGGGCGGTGGAGCCTCGATGGTCCAGGTAAACTCGGCCGGCGTGGCGTCGGCAATGCCGCCCAGATCCACGGCCCGGACCGCGAAGGTGTGATCACCCAGGCTCAGCCCGCTGTAGGTGACCGGGCTGGCACAGGCGGCATAAGCCCCACCGTCCAGCGCACACTCGAAGCTCAGGTTGGGACCGGGCGTGGTGTTATCGCTGCCGGTGAAGCGGAAGGTGGCCTCCGGGCTGGTGCTTGGATCGCTCGGGCTGGCGGTGATGGTCGTATTCGGGGCCACGCCGTCAGGGCCGGGCGGGGCGGCGATCACGGTCCAGGTGTAGACCGCCGGCGTCAGATCGACGTTGTCGGCCGGATCGACGGCCCGGACCTCGAATTTATGCTCGCCGGCGAGCAGGAAGCTGTAGCTGGCCGGGCTGCCGCACTCCAGCCAATTGTCCACGCTCGGTGGCTCGGGCGGCTGGCCCGGCTCGGGCGGGGGTGGCGGTGGATCGGGCGGGGCATCGAGCCGGCACTCAAAGCGCAGGGCCAGGGCCGGGGCGTTGTTGTCGCTGCCGGTGAAGGTGAAGACGGCCGGGTCGGCGGTGCTGCTGCCGTTAGCCGGGAAGGTCAGAATCGCGGTGTCGGGCGGCGTCAGATCGACGGTGGAAGGCGGCGCGCCGTCGCCGGGCGAGCAGACCACCCCGACGCACTGCAACGGCTCGGCGTTGCCGGAGGCCAGGTTGCCGCCGCCGTCAAGGTTGCCCTCGGCGGCGCTGATACCGAAGGCCAGGTTATTGTAGGCGCTGTTGTTGCGGATCAGATGGCCGGAGCCGCCTACGCTGATGCCGCTGGCCCGGTTGTTGTTGGCCTCGTTGTCTTCAATCACAAAGCCGCCGACCGGGTTACCCAGGGCGTCCAGGGTCTCGGCCTCAACCGAGATGCCCGCCGCGCCGGTGTTGTTGGCCAGGTTGCCGCGGATGATGTTGTTCTCACCGCCCTCGGCGCTGATGCCGCTGGCCCCGGTGTCGGAGGCATTGTTATTTTCAATCAGGTTGTTACTCGAGCCGGCTAGTTCGACGCCGCCGGGGTTGAAGCGCACGTCGTTGTCGCGCACCTCGTTGTCGTTGGCGTTGCCCAGGCCAATGCCCGCGCCGCCGGCCAGATGGACGACGTTGTTCAGCACCCGGTTGCGATCCGAGTCATCGATGCTGATGGCCGAGTCGCTGGCCCGGGTGAGCCGGTTGTCTTCGATCAGGTTGTCGTTCGAGCCGTCGCCCAGGGCAATGCCGGCGTCGCCGCTGTCGGACAGATCGTTATTGCGAATGATGTTGTTACTTGAAGCGATCAGCTCCATGGCGCCGTCGCTGTCAAGCAGGGGGTTGTTGGTCAGGCCGCTGATGGTGTTCCCCTCGATCCGGTGGCCGCTCGAGTCGAACAGCTCGATGGCGATGTTGCCGTTGCCGAAGAACTCGTTGCCGGTGATCTGGCTATTCTCCGAACCGAATTCCACCAGCACGCCGTAGCCGTTCTCCTCGAAATAGTTGTTGCGGACGATATTGCCGTTGCGGCCGTCGTCGGCGTCGAACAGGTTCACGCCGGCATTGACGTTGCCGAACAGGTTCATCGTCTCGACGACGTTGAAGGTCGTGCCGGGCAGCAGGCGGACCCCGTAACCAAAGCCGCGCACGGTCCCGTTGCGGATGATCACGTTGTCATAGCCGGCGTTGCGGATACCGGCCAGCAGGCCGTCCTCTTCACCCGGCTCAGGGATGATGCCACTGCTGATCGTGTGGCCGTTCAAATCGACTACGATGTTGGGGGCGCCGATGACCAGCCCTTCGCCCAGGCAGCCGAGCAGGTCATTTTGCAAGGTGACGCTTTGGGTGATGACCTGCCCGCAGACCAGCGGCGCGGTCACGACCGGCTCGTCTGGCGGCGGGGGCGGCGGGGGGCCCTCGTCGGCGAAACGCAAGATCAGTTGCGGCGGCGTTGGCGGGTCACTCACGGCCTCGCTGCTGCGGAAGGTCTGGGACGCGCCGGTGGCGTCCTCCTCCGCGCTGTCGCGGATCAGGAAGCCGTAGTTGGCCAGGCTGCCGTCGATCATAGCCGCCACCTGGCCAGTTACGTTCCAACTGCGGTAGCCGTCCCCCGACGAGGCGACGGACGGGCCGCCGGTGGTGGCCGGCTGGTTTTGCCAGTTGACCGTGTTCTCGGCCCAGGCCTCGGCGATGGTCCGGGTCTCGAGCGTGCGGCCGGCGTCGCCGCTGCTGTACAGCCGCAGCGTCGCCGATTGGAGCACGCAATCGGCCAGCGGGCCGGTCGAGAGCTCGGCGGGCAGCACGAAGCGCACCAGGGAGCGGGCGTCGTTGCCGGGCGTGGCCGAGCGCACAATCAGGCCCTCAAAAAAGCCGAAGGTGTCGAGCGGCAGGCCTTCGTCAACGGTGCTGTCCTCAACGGCGAAGAGGGTGATGTTGGCGTCGGTGCAGCTCACGGGCGCGCCGACGGTCCAGGTGTAGGTGGCCGGGCTGGGATCGATGTTGCCGAAGCCGTCGGTGGCCCGGACCTGGAATTGGTGCGAGCCGGGGGTCAGGTTGGAGTAGACGGCCGGATTGCTGCACTCCAGCCAGGCGGCCGGGTCGTTGCTGTCCAGCCGGCACTCAAACTCGAGGAACTGAGCCGGCGTGGCGTTATCGGTCGCCTCAAAGGTGAAGACCGCCACGCTGCCGCTCGGGTCGGGCGGCGTCTCCAGCAGGAAGGTATTGGGCGGCACGAGATCCTCCGCGACGGTGAAGCTGTAGCTGGCCGGAGTCGGATCGACGTTGCCGGCCCGGTCGATGGCCCGGACCTCAAAGAGGAACGAGCCGGCCTCGATCACGGGCACCTGCCAGGGCGTGGGGCAGGCCAGGAAGGCGAGCGTCGGGTCGGGCGGTTGGGTCGGATCCACCGGTTCGGGCGGCTCGGCCGGATCGAATTCGATCAGGCGGCACTCGAAGATGAGATCTTCAACCGCGGTCACGTTGTCGCTGCCGCTGAAGGTAAAAGCCGAGGTCGCTTCGGTGACCTGGATGGGCCCGGAGAGGTACTGGGTGTTGGGCGGGGTGGTGTCGGCCGGGGCAAAGGGGCCTTCATACTCGTAGGCGCCGATGTCGCAGCGGCCGTTTTGGGGCCGGGTCACGCCGCGCTGGTCGGTGCTGGGGCAGGGCAGCACGCCGCCGTCGATGGCCAGGCTGTCCGGCTGGAGGGCCATAGTCAAGGTGCTGCCGCCGTTGTCGGCCACGGCGTCGAGGCCAGGGCCGCTGGCATTCGAGCGATCGTTGGGACCGCGGAACATACAGGAGTCCCCGTTCTCCAGGTTGCCGCCCTCGGAGCCGAGGGCGAAGTTGCACTGGCTGCCGCCGATGTTACCGGCGACGATGGTGTTGCGGAAGATGACCGAGGTGCTGGGCACCGGGGTGTTCAGGTTGGTGCCTTCATCGGCTACACCGCTGCCGATGGGCGAACTATTGAAGGCGATGGTGCTGTTGACCACCCGGATGCCGGCATCGGCGTCGGTGTAGAGGCCGCCGGCCCGGGTTTGGGCCAGGTTGCCGGCGATGGTGACGTTGGTGTACTCGGCCGCGGCGTCGCCCAGGCTGTAAATGCCGCCGCCCAGGCCGCTGTCCTCGCCGGGGCCGGCCAGAGCCCGGTTGTCCCAGAAAGTACTGCCGGTGACCCGCAGGGTGCCATCCCCGGCATTGGCAAAGCCGCCGCCGCTGGCGGCAATATTGCTGTTGATGTTGCTGGTATTGATGGTGAAGTTACCGGTGGACTGGCTTTCGATCCCACCGCCGTCGCCGGTGGCGGTGTTGTGGGTGATGTTCAGGCGGGTGAAGGTCACGGTCCGGCCGCCGTTCATAATGCCGCCGCCGCTGGCGCCGGCCTCGTTATCGCGAACGACGCTGTCACTGATGGCCACCGAACCGCCGTTGGTAATGGCGATAGCGCCGCCCTCGCCGGTGGCGCTGTTGCCGACAAAGGTCGAACCGGTCACATCCGCCGAGCCGGTGCCGCCGAGATATAGACCGCCGCCGGCCCCCTCGTCGACATCGCCGGCGGTGTTGCCGCTGAAGGTCGAGCCGCTGATCGTGGCCTGGCCCTCGGTGCCGCTATAGAGACCCCCGCCGTCACCGGCGGCGCTGTTCGCGGCAAAGATGACGCCCGTGACGGTCAGGCTGGATTTTGAGGTCGCGCTGACGCCGCCGCCATCGCCCTCGGTGCTGTTGCCGGTGAAGGTGCTGTTGGTCAGAGTGAGCAAACCTTCCAGCGTCACTTCGATGCCGCCGCCGCCGGCCGAGGCGCTGTTGCCGCTAAAGGTGGTCGAGGAGACTTCGACTCGGGTGGGTACGCCGCTGGCGCTCATCAGACCGGTGCTGTAGATCCCCCCGCCGCCCCGGGCCGAGTTGTTGGCAATCAGGCTGGGCGCGCCGCTAGTTCCGGTCACGATCAGCCGACCGGCATCATGGAAGATGCCGCCGCCTTCGACCTCGCTGAAGTTGCCGCTGACGGTGACGCTCTCCAGCCGGACCGTGCCGGGCGAGGCGTTGTAAATGCCGCCGCCGCTGTCAGCGCTCCAGCCCCCTTGCAGGGTCAGCCGGGAGATCGAAACGTTGCCGGCGGTGGGGTGGATCTCAAAGAGGCGATCGACCGCCAGGACGTTCGGGGGGGCGCCAATGGGGGCATCGCCGCCGTCGAGGAGGGTCGCGCCGCTACCGGCCCCGGTGATGGACAGCGGGCCGGTAATGTCAAAATCGCCAAAGGCCGAGTCTTCGGCGCCGGTGGCGATTAGCAGGGTGTAGGTCCCGGCCGGGATGCTGATGGTATCCGCGCCGGGCAGGGCGTTAGCCTCCATAATGGCGGCCCGGACGGTACAGACGCCGGCGCTGGTGGCACAGAGGCCGTCGCCGGGGTTAACATCGATCGAGTCGCCGGTGCTGTTGACCACAAAGGCTTGCGCGCTGATGGTGGGCGTGCCTATCGTGGAAAAAAACAACAACAGTAGGGCAAAGGCCAGCCCCACTAATAGCGGTCTACGGATTAGCCAAAGAACTCTTGTAAACCTCATCTATCTTCTCTCCTGAACTACTTGCACTTTAAACTGAATGGGCTACTTTTGATTTGGTGAATGATCAAACCATAAAAAAGCTCCCGGCCCGGCGCTAATAGACCGAACGGAGAGCCTGAATTTTTTGTTAAAGCCCCACTCTCCCGTGGAGCGATTCTCCTCACGCTGCCGGGCGAGGGATATACCGGCGGCTTTTAGAAGCCTTGGTGAACCACCCGGATGGCATTGGCCAATCTGGTGGCTGAAATATCTTTGTTGAGATAATTGATAATGCCTATCTGTTGAGCAGGGCGCATTACCTCTTCGTTTTTAGAGCCAATCAAGGCAATGACTTTGGCCTGGGGGTAATAGTTATGAATGGCCCGGGTGGCAGCGATGCCGTCCAGGCCGAAGGTATCCAAATCGATCAGAACCACATCGGGTTTGGTTAGGTCACATAAGTGGAGCGCTTGCTCACTGTTTGCCGCCTCACCGACTAATTCCAGATCGTCAAAGGCCAGCAAATAAAATTTCAACCCGGTGCGGACAATGAACTGATCCTCAACGATCAGCACCCGGATACGCGGTAAGGTCTGCTCCACGAGGTAAGGCACGTTTCCTCTTTTTTATCGGTCAATATTGAAATTCAGGGGGTTGGCAGCGTAAATCGTAAAACGTAACGTGTAAAAATCGATAAGTTTCACGGTTTACAAGTGTACCAATCCCTGCCGAGACCTCATAGGTTTTTAAGACCTATGAGGCCTGCCTAGAAAGAGCCAATAATGATGCCGGTTGTCAGTTTAAGGGAAGCTAAGGTGCAGGCAGTCTGTCAATCTTAGCAAAGGCTTTTGAGGGTGGCTAAGCTTGCGGTCACAACAGACTGGACAATACCAAGATATAACAAAATCTCCCGTTCCACATCAGGCGGAGCGGGAGAATAGTCATCAGTCAAAGGTATGGATTTTGACCTGGTCAAGAGTATAGGTAGAGACCTGGTCAGGAGGTCAAGTGGTACTGCCAGGCCAGGGCCACTGCCTCGGCCCGGCTGGCGACCCCCAGTTTAGAGAGGATGCTGCTGATATGGAACTTAACGGTGGAGAGACTGATCGCCAGGCGCTCGGCAATTTCGGGATTGCTCATGCCCTTGACCATCAGGGTTAGGACTTCCCGCTCCCGCGGCGTTAGATCGTGCCCGAGCGAGGGGGCGTGGGTGACGACCTGGATCAAGGCCTGGGTAGCTTCGGGAGCGAGCGTCGGCCGGCCGGCATAGGCGGCCCGAATGGCTTCGGTCAGCTCATCGGCCGAGACGTTCTTAAGCAGGTAACCGACGGCCCCGGCCTGGAGCGCCTCTTGCACTAATCCGGCCTCTTGAAAGTTGGTCAGGATAATGACCTGAATGTGAGACCACCGCTCGCGGATGGAACGGGTAGCGACCGTGCCATTCATCCCCGGCATGATTAAATCCATCAGGACCACATCGGGTTGGATCTGGGTACAGAGTTGGAGCGCTTCTTCCCCACTTTCCGCTTCGCCAACCAACTCCAGATCGTCGGAGGCTAGTAGGAAAAACCTCAAGCCGGTCCGGACCAAGGCTTGGTCATCGGTGATCAGCACGCGGATACGCTTCTTTGAATTTCGCTCGGAATTTGGCTGGGAAGAATGGGGCGTGGTCATAAATAGTCCTTTCACTGTTTGTAGCTAGAGACGCTATAGACTTACCAATTTTAAACGTCTTCGACAAGCTCAGGCGGCGCTTCTCCTAACCCTGAGCTTGTCGAAGGGTGAGCGCTTTGCCTGGCCCACTTAGCCACCTTTATCCAGCTCAGGGAGCGCCTGGTAGACCGGCGGTACGGCTTCCGGCCAGGCCGGCCAACTGATAAGCACCTGGGTCCCCTGACCAGGCTGGCTGTCAATGTTCAACGTTGCCTTAACGGTCTCAGCCCGCTCGCGCATAATTTTTAACCCCAGGCAGACCGGGGCGATCCGGTTCAGGTCAAAACCGCGCCCGTCATCGCTGATGCGCAGCTCCAGGCCGCTGCCCGGCTCGGTCCCGTTGGCCGGGCTGGGGACCACCCGCAAACTCACTTCAACCCGTTTGGCTTTGGCGTGTTTGGCGGCATTGTTTAAGGCCTCCTGGGCAATCCGGTAAAAGACAAGCTGCACATCGGGTGGCAACGGTTCGTGGGGTTCCGTGGATAGCGTGACCTCCAGCATGGCCCGTCGCGCGATCGCTTCGGCCAATTGTTTCAGCAGATCGGTCAGGGCTGTTTCAACCAGGGCTGTCGGTCGTAGTTCCAACAACAGGGTCCGCATCTCGGCCAGGGCACTGCGGGTTAAGCGGCGCAGTTCAACCAGACAGCGCCGGCCTTCTTCCGGCTGGCGTTCCCACAGGCGCGGCAACACTTCCGCCGACAGGCTGGCCGAAAAGAGACTCTGCGAGACCGCGTCATGCAGATCGTGGGCCAGGCGCTGGCGTTCTTGCAGCGTGGCTAATTCTTGGGCTTGCTCGTATAGCCGAGCGTTTTCGATCGCAATGGCCGCCTGGTTGGCAAAGGCGGTGGCCAACCGGGCATGTTGGGGGGTATAGTAATCCGGTTTATCGTGGTGGAGACTCAACATGCCAATGACCTGGTCTTTGATGACGAGGGGTACCCCCAACCAGGCGCGCACGTAGGCAAACGTCGTCTCTAACTCCTTGCCCACGGACTCCCGAAAGAGATAGGCCGGCGGTGTCTCGGCCCGAATATCGGCGATGATCACCGGCGTTCGTTGCAGAATCACCTGCTCGAAAGCGCCGACCTGCCTGACCCAAAACCTTAGTTCTGGCATCTCCTGCCGAGCAACCGGCCCCCGGTGAGCCAGGGCAACGAGCGCCACTTCTTCAGCTTTATAGATGGTCGCCCCCACACAATCGACCACAATTTTGAGCTGATCGAGGATCAGGCCCAATAGCGGCTCCATATCCAGGGTCGAGGCCAGATTGAGGGACACTTCCAGCAAGGTAGCAAATTCGCGGGTTCGCTCTTCAACGCGCTGCTCCAGGGCCGCGGCCCGGGCCTTCCGCTCGGTAATATCCTGGGCAATCGTCGAGGCGCCGGTGATCTTGCCGTTGCCATCCTTGATGGGTGAGATGGTGACGGCCACGTCGATGGAGCGACCCTTTTTTGTGACCCGCACCGTCTCAAACTGATCAAGACGCTCTCCTCGCTTGAGCTTCTCCAAAATTCCGGACAGTTCATGCGAGCGATCGGGCGGCACCAGGATGGCCACCGACTGACCGATAACCTCCTCGGCGGTGTAGCCGTACAACTCCTCGGCGCCCCGATTCCAGGTTACGATAGTGCCGTCCAGGGTCTTGCCCAGAATGGCATCGTTGGACGACTCAACGATGGCGGCCAGTTGCGCCTGGACGGCCTGGGCCCGCTTGCGCTCGCTGATATCGCGGATGACGGTTTGGACGGCCGGTTGGCCCTGGTAGGTGATGGGGACAGCGGCGGATTCGACCTCGATGCTGCCACCATCAAGGCGAACGAATTTTTCTTCAAGCAAAGGTACACCCCGGCCTTGCTGAAGTTGCTGCAACCGCAGATAAGCCACCTCGAGCGAGTCGGGATGGATAAAGTCGAGAATAGGCTTACCGAGCAGTTGCTCCGGACTGGTGGCCCCAACCAGGTTTACGCCCCGCGGATTGACGTAGACCAGCTTGCCTTCCCGATAAACCGCAATCGCATCGAACGAAAGTTCCACCAGGCGGCGGTAGCGGTCTTCGCTGTCGCGGACCTGACCAATTAAGTCACGTAGGTTAGCCACCATCTGATTGAATGCCGCCGCCAGCACCCCAATCTCATCCCGGGCGCTGACCCGAACCTGGTGGCTTAAGTCGCCCCCGGCGATCGCGGTGGCGGCCTCGGTTAAAGCCCGGATCGGCCGGGAAATGTTGCGAGCGAGGATGATGGCCAGGCCAAAGCCTAAAGAGACCGCCAGCAGTAGATCCAAGACTTCCAAAAAGGTGGCGGTACCGATCATCTTGTCAGACATATCCACCGACGCTAGAAAATCGGCGCTCGCATCGGCCCTAATCTCAGTAACCAAGGGTTCGATGTTGTCGGCTTGCCGGTGATACCGCTCAACTGCAAGGGTCAGATCCTTGTCAACCTGGGTTAACTGCTGGAACAGGGCCAGATACTCATCGGCCAGGTTGCCCAGGCGAGTCTGGTTGGCGGCGCCCAGGTCAGTGGCGACCAGGTTTTGTTTGAAACGGGCCACAAACTGCTCCACTTGGGCGATGTCCTCCGGGTCGCCTCGCAGCAGATAGTCTTTTTCATGCCGGCGAATGGAGAGAATATCGATGGTGAGTTGATCCAGATTAGCCGCGGCGACGGCCTGTTCCATCTGGTGAATCTTGGCCCGGAACTGGCCTTCCAGGCCGGTGTCCAGGTAACCGCGCTGCTCCACCAGGGCGACCGCTTCGAGGAAGGCGGTCTCATGGCCTTCAATCAAGGCCTTAATTTGTTGGAAACGGGCGCGATCAGCATCACCGGTTTCAAGGGTGAGGCCCTCATCGGCATACGTATGGATTGCCGCCACTTGCTCTTGGACCAGGGCAATGTACTCGGCCTTGGCTGCGGCTATTCCGCGGGCCGGGTAATGGACGAGAAAGGCCATCTCATTGCGGCGGGCTTCGAGGAGGCTGATATTGATCAGATTGGAGAGGGTTTCGAGGCGAGCGCTGACAGTGGTGGTGGTTTCGACTTCATGATTGACCTTGTTTAAGGCAAAAAAGCCAATCGTGTTGCCGGCAATGGTCAACAGGACGACGGCAGCAAAAGCCAGCGCCAATTTTCGGCCGATCGACCAGGTCATACTGTTCATCACTTCTCCCCTTGAAAATAGCCCCACCCGTCGTCAGCGGCAACGATCTTTAAGTAGGGGTGTAAAATTTTACACCCCTACAAATCGGACTCCCCTTGAAAATACGCCCTTATTCACCCTGAGTCGGGTGAAAGGGGTGCCTTCCTCAGACGAAGAGGGCGGCCAGGCGAGGGGGCAACCTTAGCGTTGGACCGCGGACGCGGTTGTATTTACTTATAAAGACCTGTGATCAGTTCCCGATGAACACAGGGTAAACGCCTGGCTAACGCGCTTGCTCTCACGTTGCGCCAGGTTTCACCAACTGCATTTCCTTCTTAAGGTGGTTATTTGCTCAGGGGTTTGAGACAAGTGGCATGATATAAGGAACTCAAAAAATAACCGTGGTCAACTACTCGACTATAAACTAGGACTATAATACTAAAATTGTAGCACAGATTGTACAACACGTATTAATAAATCAAAAGAAATTGATAAAAAAATGGTTAGAATTTTTGGGGAACCGGTCGAGCGAGGACTTAACTTTAGGAGCCACCGCCATAATCGCGGCTCACAGCGCCTGGACCGGTCACGTTGACCGGCCTGGCGTAGAGGCGATGAGGGTCTTGCGTCAACGCAAGTTCGCCAGTCGAGGTGTTGACTTTAAAGTTTTACTTTAAGCGGTTGGGACACTCTACCCGGTCCAACAGGCTGGCGCTGAGCCTCTCGCCGCCGGGCCGAAAAGCGTAGACGCAGGCCAGGCGCAGCCGGACGGCATCGGCGTAAGCCTTGAGCCGGTCGTGGACTGTAGGATCAGGTTGGTAGCCGGCCAGCCAGGCGCTCACAGCCCGAGTTGCTACCTCCGGCGCATATTTGCCTTGTAAGGCGCGTAGCTCACAGTGAACCAGGGCGTTGGCCAGGTCTAGGGCCGCCTCGCCGGTAGCCAGCGTGTCAAAATCTAACAGCCCGATCTGCCCCTGGGTATCCACGAAGATCTGTTTGTCATAAAAATCGCGGTGCAGGAGCACCGCTGGGCTTGTGGCGTCGCGTAATGCCTCGTACACCTGAGGCGTGGCCGCCCCGACCCGGCGATGAAGCTCGACGTTAAACGGGGCCAGGCGCTCCAGCCAACGCTCGATCACACCGATTTCGGCCTCGGCATCATGACGCTCGACCTCAGCCGGCGGCGTGGCCGTGTGCATCGACCGCAGCGCTTGGCCGGCGGCGCTGGCCGCGGGCAGCAGCTGGCTCGGGGTTAAGAGGTCATACAATGATACGCCCGGCAGCGGCGACCACACCGTTAGCCCTTGAACTGCGTCTGCCGCCAACAGGTTCGGTGTGATAAACGTTACGTCCGGCAGCTTACGTGCCGCCTCGCCCTTTGCCACTACGGCCGCGGTTCGTTCTGGACGAACTAGCTTGGCATAACCCCGCTGCCCGTGGGGCCCAAGCCGGACCACGGCCCGGCGCTCCGGCTGGTGGACCAGGAGGTGGGCGTCGGGCTGGCGCAGCAGGCCGGTCAGGCCGGGCAGACGCCGGTCGGCGCCCCGGCTGTGCAGCAGCAGCGGCGTGCCGGCGTTCTCAATCACGGCTACCGGCCGAGAGGTCGCTTTGGCCGTACTTTCGGCGCTGTGGGCCAAGGCTTCGGGGCAGCCAAACCACTGGCCGGCGATCAACTGGCCGGCAGCGGTCACATACTCCAGCCCCAACCGGTCTGCCGCTCGCGGCCAGGCCCGGCGCAGTTTGAGCGAGTTTGTCCGCAGGCCAAGCTGGCCGGCTTCAGATGCAGACAGGTCTAAGGTTATCAATTTGTTCAAGATCGAATGAGCCATTGTTCAAAATCTCCTCGGCCCGCTGAAGCAGGGCTTGGGTTTGTTCCGGCCAGTTTGCGGCCCGGTGGCGAAAGGGTTGCGGCGCCAACTGCAGCAGTCCGGCGGAGAGGTACAGGTTGAGTCGAGGTGGCAGGTGGCCTTGACCGACCTGGCGGTAACCGGTGATGAAAGTTTCGATCAGGTTGGATACCCAGATCGGGGACAGCGCGCCGGCCAGGACCCGGCTCTCAAGGTGGGCGATAAACGAGCCTATATCGGCTGCCGGGTCACCCAACCCGGCCCGATCAAAATCGAGAAAGGCCGGGCCGGTAGAGGTCAGCATGACCTGGTCGCTGGAAAAATCTCCGTGGATCGTCTGAATCTGCAGTGGTGCGTCTTGTAAGATTGTTCCCAGGCGGCGGGCCAGCCGCTTGGCCTGTTCGGCCAGCGGCGGACAAACGGCGGCTACGCTCCCGGCCGCGGCCAGCCAGGCGTTCACTTCGTCCGACCGGCCTCGATAGGTCAGTTCGGTTAAACGATGGTGATGCAAGCGAGCCAACGCCGCGCCCACGGCCTCAACCTGGCCGGTCTCGACGCCCCCGGTCCTGATCGCCTCGTCGAGCGACTGCCCGTCCAGCCAGCTGTGAGCCAGCACCCCGGCGCGGCTCGACCGCCCGAGCGCGGGCGCCAGCCCTATCTCCTTGAGGCTGGCCAGAGCCCGGCTGTTGCGAGCCGCCACTTCATAGCCGGCCGGGGTGTAAAACTTGAGCACCGCTTGCGGGCCGGCCTCGGTGACCAGTTGGGCGACGTAACGACGCTCCGGCTTGTAGCGCAGACCGTGTACAGCCGCGGCCCACAGTTCAGGCTGCCGGGGCAGAGCTTTGGTCAGGAGCCGGTGCCGGCTGTCCGGCCGGTTGAGTTTTTTCAATCCGGCCAGGCCGCGATCATTAGGAAAATCGTAGATGGCTACGCCTGCGTTCTCCAACAGCGCTACGCCAAAGCCCAGAAAGCCGCCAGCCTGGTGTTGCTGAGCTTTGCCCAGCTTCGCCGTGTCCCCGGCCCGGTATGCTTTTGCATAGATATTGACTACGGCCCCGCCGGCACAAACCCGGTAGGCGGCCAGGCAACTGGTGCCCGGCTTGTAACGCAGATAGGTCGGCTGCATGGCCTCGATTTGAACCGGCTCGACCTGCCGCTGTAAGGTCTCGAGCATTGCGGCCGGGTCAAGCAGCAATGCCAAACCCGGCAGATGAGGATCGCGTTGCACCAGGGCGGCATCAGCGGGCGATAGCATAGCCGGTCTCCTTTAGCTGACCGTTGCTGCTTGAAGGCGCAAGCTGGGGTTGGGCCGCTTGGGTATGATATGTATTCGCATAGCGACCGCCTAGGCGCAACAATTCAGCGTGGGTACCCTGCTCGACCACCGCGCCATCTTCCAGATAGAGAATCTGGTCGGCCTGCTCGATGGTCGGCAGATCGTGGGTGATGATGAAGGTGGTGCGGCCCTTGGTCAGCCGGGCTAAGGCTTGCAGCACGTCCTGCTCGTTCCCGCCGTCAAGGCCGGTCGTGGCCTCGTCGAGGATAATGATCGGCGCCTGCCGGACCGCGGCCCGGGCAATCGCGATCCGCTGGCGTTGCCCGCCCGAGAGGGTTGCGCCCCGCTCGCCCAAAATGGTATCGTAGCCGTCGGGCAGAGCCTCGATGAAGTCGTGCGCGTTGGCCAACCGGGCCGCGGCTTTGATCGCTTCATCACTGGCCTCGAGATTGCCGTAAGCAATGTTGTCCCGGATGCTGACCCCGAACAGGACGCTGTCTTGCAGGACAATGCCGATTTGGGAGCGCAGCGACTCCAGGGTGAAGCGGCGAATATCGGTGCCGTCGATGGTCACCCGGCCGCCGGTGGGGTCGTACAACCGCAGCAGCAAGCTGGCCAGCGTCGATTTGCCCGAGCCTGAGGGGCCCACCAGGGCCACCTGCTCGCCCGGTTCGACTGCCAAATTGAGATATTTGAGCACCGGCTGGCCCGGTCGATAGGCAAAGCTAATGTGTTCCAGGCGAACCGCGCCTTTGAAGGGCGGCGCAACCTTGGCATCGGGCCGGTTGCGGATGGCAGGCTGGAGGTCGAGCAAATCGAGGACCCGCTCGCCCGAAGCGGCCGCTTTGGCCAACCGCCCGGTGTACTTGGCCAGGTCGCGCATCGGCCGGAAGGCGCTTTTGAGGTAAGCCACAAAGACCAGCAGGTCGCCGGGGGTGATCGCTCCGCTCAGCACCAACCGCGCTCCGTACCAGAGCACCAAGGCGGTGCCCGCCGCCACGATCAAGTCCACCGCTCGCTCCAGAGCGGCGGCCAGCCGCTTGGCCTTGACCCCCTCTTTTAAGCTCTTTTGGTTGGTGCTGGCAAAGGACTTCTCCAGGATCTTTTCAAGGGACAGAGCTTGGACCACCTTGATCGCCCCAATCGACTCGGCCGCGGTGGCGGCCATCGCCCCTTCCCGCTTGCGCTGTTCGCGCGACACGTGCCGGATACGCCCGGTCAAGCGGCTCAAGAGCAGCGGGAAGAGGGGGAAGGCGATCAGCGAGACCAGGGCCAACTGCCAGTTGAGCCAGAGCATCAGCAGCAGCATGCCGATCAGGGTCAGGGAGTGAATGACGAGGGGGAGGGCCGCGGTGACGACCACCTCTTGCAGCCGGCCGATGTCGGTGATCAAGCGGGTGAGCAGATCGCCGCTTTTGGCCTCGGTATGGAAAGAAAGGCTGAGGTACTGCAAGTGGCGGTACAGATCGCCGCGGATGTCGGTCAGGACGCGGTTGCCAACCAGGGCCGGCCCGACCTGGTTGGCGTAGCTGGCGGCCGCTCTCAAGCCCTCGATGGCGAAGAAGGCCAGAGCCAGCAGGGCCAGCAGCGCCGTCGGGCTAAGTTGCACCCAGGCGGTCTCAAGACCAGGCTGGCCCGGCGCCAGCATAATCACATTGTCAAAGATAAACTTCATCGGCCAGGGGGCCAGCAGCTTCAAGCCAATTTCGGCCAGCATCATCAATCCCGAGAGCAGCAGCAGCCAGCGATGCGGCCGGATTTTGGGCCAGAAACGGCCCACGATGCGCCCCAGACTGGGTAACGATTGCTGGATGCCGGGCGACGCTTTCATTGGCCCACCCCCGCGGGCGCGAGTGCCGCCAGATCGAGAAGGCGGGTGGCGACGGCGTCCCAGGTATACTGCTGCAAGACTGTCTGGCGGGCGGCCTGGCCCAGCCGGTCGCGCAGATCGGGTTTGGTGCTGAGCATCTCTAGCACGGCCGCCAGAAGCTCGGCGTTGCCCGGCGGGCAGAGCATGCCGTTGAGACCGTTCTTGATAACCTCGGAAATTTGGCCGATCTGGCTGGCGACGACCGGCCGGCCGGCCGCCATATATTCGTAAAGCTTCAGCGGCGAAAAGTAAAAGCCCGGCAAATCGGGATAGGGCGCCACGGCTACATCCATCGCCGCCAGCCAGGCCGGCACCTCGGCCGGGGCTATGGCCCCGGTGAAATGAACCGCTTTGGTCAGCCCTAAGCGGGCGATTTCGGCTGCCAACTCCGCTCGCTGAGGCCCATCACCGACCAGCAGCAGGCGGCTGTGCGGATTCCAGCGCTGCAGCCGGCTAAAGGCCCGGAGCAAGTCATCTAGGCCGTGCCAGGGTTTCAGCGTGCCGACAAAACCGACGGTGAAGGTCCCCGGCTCTGGCGGCCGAGCCGGCGGCAAATTTTCCGGAAAGCGGCGCGGATCGATGCCGTTGGGGACGATATGAATTTTGCCCTGGGCTTCAGGGTAATGCTCCAGATAGCCGGCCACCCCTCGCGAGACCGGCAGCAGAGCCGTGGCCGCGCCAAAGACCCGGCGGGCCACCTGTTCGGCGCCGGCCCGATCCACCAGACCGCGATGAAGGGCTTGCTCTTCGATCAGCGGCGCGTTCACTTCCAACAGGCCGGCCAGGCCGTGGTCCCGGGCGTACTCCAGGCCGGCGTAACTCCAGAGCGAGTAGCGTTCGTAGACCAGATCGAAGGGGCCGGCTTGTTCAAGCGCGGTCTGCAATGCAGTGTTGGCGGCCAGGGCGTGCTGCTCCCGTTGGGCCAGCTCGCCCTTGGGCAGAGGCGGCAGGGCGTGGACGATTACGCCGGCCAGGTCGGCGGGCGGATCGCCGTCGAAGCGGTTGGCAAACAGCTCGATCCGGGCGCCGCGGCGCTGTAAGGCGCGCAGCACTTCTTGGACGTGAATCGATGAGCCTTTGCGACCAAAGACGGGCACGCCGGGATCGGCGCAAATGTAAGCGACTCGCATCAGACCAACCTCCCGGCTAAGGGGTGAACCCGGCTCTCAGCGATGATATCTTTTTGGCCGTTTGGGGTGAGTCCAAACCCATTTCGCGCCTCGATCGCCGCGCCGGCCGGCGCAAAATACTCGCGGAGGTGGGCTGCGTTACGATGGATATCAAACTCAGCCGCTACCAGTTGCCGGGCCGCCTCGGCCAGGCGAACCCGCAAGTCAGCCTCATCGAGCAGCCGGGCCAGCGCCTCGGCCAGGGAGTCCGGATCGTTTTGCTGGACCATGAGGCCGGTCTGGCCATCGTGCAGCACCTCGGGGATGCCGGTCACGTCGGTGGCGACACAGGGAGTGCCCAAAGCCATCGCTTCCAGCAGCACAGTGGGCAGACCATCCCGGTTGCCATCTTCCCCGATGATGCAAGGCGCGGCAAAAACAGCGGCCTGCTGGACGTGGTGCCGGACCTGGCCCTGCGGGCGCGGGCCCAGGAGCTTGACGCAGTGGGTCAGCCCCAAGCGTTCGATCTGGGCCCGGAGCTCGGCTTCGAGCGGACCCTGGCCGATGATTTCGGCCTCAAAGCGGCGACCGTTCGCCGCCAGGCGGGCGCAGGCCTCGATCAGATAGGCAAAGCCTTTTTTCTCGACCAGGCGGCCGACGGCGGCGATCCGCGGTGGCCGGTTGAGCGGGGCCTGGTAGGGGAAATAATCCAGTTCCAGGCCGTTGAAGATCCGCCGGACGCGGTGGGCGGCCGGACCGTAGGTTTGGCGGAGAAAAGACAGATTGAAATCGCTGACCGTGATCACTGCGGCGGCCTCGGCCAGCTTACGCTGCATATCGTCAAACCGGACGCTGTCGTGGAAGATATCCTTAGCGTGGGCGGTGAAGGAGTAGGGACACCCGCTCAGGCGACCGGCCAGCCGGGCGACGGTCGTGGCCACGCTGCCAAAATGGGCATGAAGGTGGGTGATGCCCCGGCTGCGGATCTCTTGAGCCAGTTTGACGGCCTGGAAAACATCGCTGACCTCCTCAGTCAGCGCGGCTTCCAGCTCGGACCAGAGGCCGGGTTGGGCGCGATTGGCCTCAGCCAGCGTGGCCCACAGATCGACGGCCTTGAGGCGGTCGCTGGGCAGGTAAACCACCGGCGCCCGGACGCGAGCCAGAGCCTCGTGAAAACGGCCGTCACTGGGCGGGCGCAGCGAGAAGATCGTGACCGGCAGTCCGGCCGCTTCGTGGGCCAGAATTTCGTTCAAAATAAAGGTCTCGGAAAAGCGAGGGTACATTTTGAGGACGTACCCCACGTGGGTGGCGTGATTAAGCGGCATATCGGACCTCCTGTTGAGTGAGCGCTAGGACCGGAAATCGAGCCCCGGCGGTTTTGGGTTGAATTTGTAGGCGTGAACGCTTCAGCGTTTCATTTAACAGCAGGGGAATCCGGCTCAGGCCGCCCAGGTCGACCGGGGTGGAGGGCCGAGGTTGGGGTTTGGCGGCCAACCAGCTTGACAGCGCCTCAGGGCTGAGCTCGGCCGGATGGAGCATCTCGACCAGACCCAAGGCTTGCAGCCGCTCGGCCCGGATGAGCTGTTCGCGGCGGGGCTTAATTCGCGGCACGATGAGCGCGTGCTTGTGCAGGGACAAGATTTCGCAGACGGTGTTGTAGCCGCCCATGGCCACCACGCTGTCGGCCTGGGCCAGCAGGCGCTCCGGGTCGGTGACGAAGGGCAGCACGCTTTGCCGGGGGCAGGTCGCCGCCAGCCGGGCCAGGGCTTGCTGCTGCTCCGGGGCCATGAAGGGACCGGTGATGACCAGGCCGTTGGTGTTGGGGGGCAGTGTCGCTTGCAGAAAGATCTCGGCCAGTTGGTAGCCGTCCTGCCCGCCCCCGACCAGACAGAGGACCAGCCGGCCCGGCGGTAAATTGAGACCGGCCGGACTGACCGGCTCGGCTTGGTCGACGGAGCCGGCCAGTTGAGTGCGATTGAGGTATCCGGTGTAGCGCAGCTTGGCCGTGACGCCGGCCGAGAAGTTGTACTCCCGAGCCGGGTCGTAAACACGCGGATCGCCGTAAATCCAGATGGCGTCGTAGAAGGCGCCGGCGACCTCGTCGTATCCGGATAGGTGCCACTCGTCGTGGACCACTTCCGGCGCATCGAGGATCTCTCGTAGCCCCAAGACCAAACGAGTCTGGCCGTTAGCCTTTAACCAGCGCAGGCTGGGCAGCAGTTCGCCAAAAACGCCGAGCGGCATTTTGTCGACGATCAGCACGTCCGGTCTGAAGGTTTTGAGCGCGGCCCGGATCGTTTTGCGGCGCAGTTTGATGATCGATTTGAGCGACAGGCTCAACGAGCGGGCCTGGTACTGCCCCTCGGCATCCTTGCCCAGGGCCGGCAGGGTCAGGCAATCGACGCCCGGCGGAAAAGGAAAGGCCCCGGCTTCGCGGGCGCCGGCGATCATCAAGATATCGCTGTCAGGCTCGGCTTCGATCAGGGCTGTGGCAATCGACAGGTTGCGGCGCATGTGGCCCAGGCCCTGCGTGTCGTGAGAATACAGCGCAATGCGCCGTCTCTCGGTGGGCCGCTGCCTCGATGGAGCGTGGGCGCGGGTAAAGCCTCTGATTTGTTCAAACATTGTTGTCTCCTTCAGTCTCTTGTATAAGTATGGCCCTAGATTTGATCGGTTTAGTAACTTTCGTGCAGCGATGTATACAGTAACTTTGCAGAAGTACTACCTTGTTTTTAGATTTTGTCGAGAGAGTGTCCAGAATGATTTGCAACTTTTACCTTGTGTACACTAAAATTATAGAAGTACTACATTTTTTCCAGGTTGTGTCCAGAAAGTTTTTAAGAAATCTTTACAACTTACACCATAGATATGTCTCACCGGGGCTGGTTTGATACATTAAACGACCAATTCATCATCAGGTGCCCCGATTAGCGATCAAACTCGATGTAGTACCCGGCCGACTTGATTGTATATAAGGACGAAAGCTATCAACCTTAGCCAATCAAGGAGGCATCATGCTCAGTACAAAGTTAATCACCATCCTTATCTCTGTTATAATTGCCGCCGGGACCACCGTGGCAGTTTTTGTGGTCGTCATTATCAATCTAGCCCGGCCAACTGAGACCGTTCAGGGAACTCCCACCATAGTTTCTACCCGGACGCCGGGCCCCAGCACGGGCACCCCGGTTTATGAGGATGATGATGACGACGATGATGATCAAAGCAAGACGGTCACCCCAGCCGTAACCGCGTCAACCACAAAGACCCCGCCGCCACCTCACTCGGGGACGCGCCGGCCTGGTAATGATGATGATGACGATGACGACAATGACAGCCACGACGATGATGACGACGACCGGCGCCGGACACCGCGGGTGACGCCTACACCCATCGTCGATAAAATCACGATTATCGTGACCGTTGAAGTCAAGGCCCCGGCTCCCCCTCAGTTAAAGCCCGGCAGCGGCGGCGGCAGTAGCGATGACGATGATGATGATGATGGCGGCGGCAGCCGGGGCGGCGGAAATCGTGGTGGTGGCGGTGGTGGCGACGACGATGACGACGATGATGATGATTAATCCTGGAGCTCGATAGCTGTAGAGCGCCGAAGCGTTAGCCTTGAGCGGCGGTGAAAGCGGTCCGGTAAGCCATTGGTGTAATGGGGTAGAGTACCAGGAACAACAATAATAGCGACAGGTGAAAGAATTTTATGAAGACAGCCCTGGATTTTGCAGAGCTGTTCGAGACTCACTATAGCCGGCTTTATGCCTATATCCGCAGCAAAGTCAACGACCGGGAAACGGCCGAGGATCTGACGGCCGCTACCTTTGAACGGGCCTTTAGCCGCAGCCAGATGTTTGATCCGGAGAAGGGGTCATTTACCACCTGGCTCTTTAGCATCGGGCGCAACCTGGTAATCAACCACTACACCACCACCAGCCGAAAACCGGCCCCGTATAACCTGGACGAAATGGCTGAAATACCCGCGGCCCATCTCTCGCCGGAACAGGTGTTGCTCCGCCAGGAACAGCACCTCTTGCTGGCCGAAGCTTTGCCCACGCTCTCGGAGCGCGATCAGGAGATTATTCAGCTTAAGTTTTTTGGGCGGGTCAGCAACCGCGACATCGCTCAAATGTTAGATTTAAAAGAAAAAACCGTGAGCGTCATCGTCTTGCGCGCACTGCAAAAGCTAAAAACCCGCCTGGAAAGGCAGGATGCGTCATGACCGAAGAACAACTGGCCCAACTCCTCGATGAATATCTAGACGCATTTTTGGCCGGCGAGCCCCTGCCGGATGACCTGCCCCCTGAGGTAGCCGAGTTGTTGGCCGTCGCCGGGGGCTTTAGTGAGCTGGCGCCGGTGCCTCGCCCGGAGTTTGGCCCAGCGCTGAAAGAGTCGCTACTGGACTCTCTGGGAGACGATAGGGGTGACTCCGCCCAGAGCGATGATCCAGATCCGTCGGGTGCCCTGGCCGGCCAAGATGACGAGAGCCCCGCCTCGGCCGTCGATCCGGTTTCCGGTGGCCTGACGCTCTCCGCGGTAGTGGTCGGCCTGTTGGTGATAGCCGCCGGGCTAGCGCTGCTGGCAAGTCTAGCCATTTTAGCCGTGGTCGGGGTAAGTCTGTGGCGAGAGGCGGCGCCAACGGTAGCGCCCGCTTCAACCCCCATCATCAACACCCCCGGCGCCACCAGCCCGCCGGCGCGATCACCTGAGCCGGCCACCCCACCGCCCTCAACCCCGACAGGGCCGGCCCTCAATTTGCCTGGCCGCCCTTCGCCGACGGCCTCACCCCCGAGCCGGCAGGCAATCACGCCTACTCCCGCCGGCGTGATCGAGTCCCCGGCGCCGACCGCGACGCCGATCGTTGATATCCTGCCGGCGGTGACGGTTAGCGTTGAAGTGAGAACCGATCCGCCCAGTCTGGCCCCCGGTTCGGGTGGCGGCGGCGGGGGTGGCAACGACGACAGCGGCAACGGCGGCAGCGGTGGTGGCGGCGGCGGTGGTGGCGGCGGCGATGACGATGACGACGATGGCGGCGAGGATGATGACGATTAAGAAATGGCCTGTAAGGAACAATTTCTGATGAATACAGATTCAATAAACGCAAACAATCCAATCTGGCAAAAAGCCAACCAACCTAAAATCTGGTTGTTATTTTTGGCTGGGGTAATGACCCTCTGCAGCCTGGCCCTCTGCGCCGTTAGCGGTGGGCTGCTGATGTGGCAGAGGCAGAGCAGCCCCGGCGACAATTCTGAGGTAACCCTGGCGACCGTGGAGCAAAACCAGCTCGACAGCAGCTCTACCCCCCGGCCGACCCCTACGGTCCGGCCCAGCCCCGTGGCGAAGTCGAGACTTGGGCTCAGCTCAATGCCCCTACCGGTCGAGCCGGAACCGGTCATCGTCTGCCCGGAGGCAAGCCTGATCACCGCCACCCTGAGTCTCTCACCCACCCTGAGCCCGATCAGCTTTGCCACCCGGCAAGATGACGACGGCTGGCCGCTCGATCCGGCGGTGCAGTTTGTGACCAGCGTCGACCGGGTGCTGGCCACCTTTACTTACACCGGGATGCGGGACGGTTCAAACTGGGAGCGGGTCTGGCTGCTGGGTGATGAAGAGCTGTCGCGGGGCAGTGGGCTGTGGGACGCCGGTCCCAGCGGCAAATTAACGATTCAGGCGGCTCTGGAAGAGGGCGGTTTCAAACCGGGCGAGTACAAACTGGAAATCTATGGCGAGGGCCAACTGCTGGCGGAAGGCAAGTTCTTGGTGGTCGATCAGGAGACCGAGCGTCCAATCCAGGTAGCCTATACCAGTTGGGACGGCGAGCAGCACCAACTGAACCTGCTCGATCTGGCTACGAACCAGAGCGAACTGCTCCTGGAGTCGGCTCGCAGCCCGGCCTGGTCATCCCACGCCAAGGGACTGCTGTTCTTCAGCGACACCGGCCTGGCCGAAGGGGCACCGGGGTTGTGGGTGTACAACAAAGAGACAGGCGAGAGCGCCCAGATCAGTGAGGAGATCTCGTTTCAATCGATCGTCTGGTCGCCGCATCACGCTCACGTCGCTTCAACCTTGACCGAGGAAGACGGCAGCCGGCTGGTACTCTGGGACATCACCGAGAACCAGGTCTTCAACGGTCCGGCCGGCGCCGATCCGGCCTGGTCGCCCGATGGCCTGCGGCTGGCCTATCGCCACTGCGACGAGGAGGGTTGGGGTCTCAGTGTGGTGCCGGTGGTGGGCGATCACTTTGATCTGGCCAGCCGCCAGAGTTTGACCAGCGGCGATGACAGCCAGCCGGCCTGGTCCTGGGATGGGCAGCGGCTGGCCTTTGTCCGGCAGGAGGACGATAATCAAGAAATTTACACCATCGGCGTCGACGGCAGCGACCTCACCCGGTTGACCGACAACGCGGCGGCCGAGGTCTCACCGGCCTGGACCCCTGACGGGCGCCTGGTTTTTCGCTCCTTCAGGGACGGGCAGTGGGGCCTGTATCTAATCAACGCCGACGGCAGCGGCGAGCGCCAACTGGTCAGCGATGACTCCCCGCCGGAGTGGCAGCCGGATCGCCTGGCGGTCAGCACCAATGTCCTCGTCTCGGAACCACCGCCGCCTAAACCGCAGATCCAGATCCCGGCCGGGCATGGGCTGCTGATCGTCTCAAACCAGGCCAACAACGACGAGATGACCTTTACCATCGACAACGTGGAACACAAAATTGGCCCTTACCAGACGCGCTCCTTGCCACTGCGGCCGGGCCGCTACACTTTTACCGCCAGTTGGCCGGCCAAACACAGCCGCACCGGCTTTGCCGAAATTGTGGCGGGCCAGGTGGCTTATCCGGTGGTGGAGCGGTAAGGTGCCTCATCCACTGCTCTTAAGGCGAGGAGCGGTATTTAAGTGGGCGACGGCGGCCTAACCAAGCAAGCCGTCCACCGTCTGCATGACCGCGGTAATCGAAAAGGGTTTGAGGAGAACCGCCTCGACCTGGGGTTTAAGGTCAAGGGTAGCTTGATGATCGCTTGAAATCAAGATAAAGGGGATCTTCGCCAGACTGGGGGTTTGGCGCATGGCAGAGAGCACCTCAAAGCCGGAGAGGCGGGGCATCAATAGATCGGAGATGACCAGGTCAACAGAACGGGTGTGGAGCAGATCAAGGGCCACTTGACCATCCGCGGCTTCAAGGGGTTCGCAGCCAACCAGGTCTTTAACCAAAATGGCCAGCAGGCGGCGCACCAGCGGGTCGTCTTCAACGATAAGAATAGTGGCGTTTGACAAGGCCATCAGTCACTCAGCTCTCACGCGGAAAAGAGAGGGCTTCTCGCCCGTGTCTCCTTCGCCGGGATTTGGAGTTTGGAGAATGATTTTTCAAGTAAAAACCTTCTAAACTCCTCATCCCGGCGGGAGATGATCTTAAAATAGGGCCTCAACTCAATAAAAGCAACGAATTAATCGTTATCATTATCATCATCGCTGTCGTCGTCATCATCGTCATCATCTTGAGCGTCTTGGTTATCGTTGTCATTCCCGTTACTACCATTATCACTTTGACCGCAGCCAGAGTCAATCCCGGTGGCCAGTTCCAGACTGGCCACGGGATTGATTAAGCCGGAGCCAAGATCGTCATCAATCGATTCGGCCGTCGCTGTGATCAGTCTGATAATCCCGGCCGGATCGCTTCCGGCGACGCTTTTGAGCAGCGCGGCCTGACCGGCCACAAAAGGCGTGGACATGGAGGTGCCGCTCCAAGTGGCGTAGCCGCTGGTGGGGAAGGTGCTATAGATCTTATCTCCCGGCGCGGCAACATCGAGCCAATCGCCGTAGTTGGAAAACTCGGCTCTGTTTTTATTTTGATCCACTGCCCCAACCGCCAAAATATCTTCATCCAGCGCCGCCGGATATTGCGGATCGCTCGAGCTGAGATTGCCGGCCGCGGCCACAATAACCGTGCCGTAGCTTCCAATGACCTCGGCGATAATGTCGCTCATTAACTCCGACTCGCGGGCTGTCCCCAGACTGAGGTTAATGACGCCGGCCCCGTTTTCGGCGGCCCACAGGATAGCATCGGCGATGACAAACACGTTGCCATAACCATAAGAGTCGAGCACGCGCACCGGCATCAGTTTAGCCTCGGGGGCGACCAGTTTGATGATGCCGGCTACGTGCGTGCCGTGCCCGCGGACTTCGCCGTCGCCGGTGTCATCGGGGGTGGCGTCATCATCAAGGTAGTCAAAACCGGCCACCAGCCGGTCGGCCAAAGCCGGATGATCGAGTTGGATGCCGGTATCCAGCACCGCCACGGTCACGCCGGCCCCGCGGCTGAGAGTCTGCGTGCAAGCCAGATTGAGCATACTGTTGGCATATTGGCCGCCGTACGGTTGCTCATCCTGGCCACCCCAAGCCCCCCGCGTGCGGCGGTCGGCCTCGGGCGCTTCGCCGATAAAGTTAGGTTCGGCGTAGCGCACCCGCGGATCATCCTCCAGATTGTCGGCCAGATCCTCTTCCGATTGCCCGGCCGGAATTTGCAGCAGGTAAATACCCCGGTTGCCGGAGAGCATTTCGAGCGTGGTTGTGCCAAAATCGGTGTTAATCTCATCGATGGCCACGCCCGGCTCCACCTTGACCACGACCTGATCGGAGATGAAGTCTACGATCTCCTCGTCATCGTCGTCATCATCATCGGCCAAAACAGGTCCGGTTGGCATTGTACTTAGGCTGAAAAGCAGGGTGAGAAGGAGTAAGAGAGCGCCAAGAGTCAACTGTTTCTGTCGTTGGTTCAGTTTCATTCATTGCCTCCTTAATTGGACATATGCCCTTAAAAGACTACTTTGATACATTTTTCGGCCTGAATTTTTATCGCCGGCCAACTACCATAAACGGCGCCCAGTAGTAAGGATGGGGCTGCCGGGCCAGCAGGGCTAACTGGGCGGCCCGCAAGGCGGCGGCCGGGCTTTGGCCCTCTTTAAGCTGCTTATAAAAGTGGGCCATTAACACCGCAGTGGTTTCATCTTGCACCAACCACTGGCTCACCACCACGCTGCTGGCGCCGGCGCCCAAAAAAGCTCGAGTCAGGCCGATAATCTCATCTCCGCCGATAACAGCGCTCCGCCCCGACTCGCAGGCGCTGAGCGTGACGAGCGTGCCCTTTAAATCCAGGCCCAGGACTTCGTGGGCCGTCAGCCAGCCGTCGTGGAGCTTGAGCGCGGAAAACATCGGGTTGTCGACTCGAAACATGCCGTGACAGGCCAGATGCAAAACATGGCTGGCGGATACCTGCTGGCGTAAGGTAGCCAGTGTGGCTTGCCGGTTAAGATATAAGCCGGCTCGTTGAAATTGAGCGGCCACTTGCTCGGCTTCTTTGACCGCCGCCGGAATCAACCGGTCGGTCAGGCCGAACACCAGCGCCTGCTTTAAGCCTGAGGATTGGCGTTTTTGGCACAGGGTAAAGACCGTGGCGCTCGGGGCATAGGAGAATTCAAACCGTTCTAGCAGATAATGCCGGCCATCAAAAAAGGCATGAAACGGCGCTTGGTGCAACAGCCCATGGGGCATCACGACCAGCTTTGGAAGGCTGCTGTTCTCAGGCCGCCCTAACCGGATCAGCTCGGCTTCCACGGGGGCAAAGAGCTCGGTGTAAAGGGTCGTCAGCAGCCGCTGCACCGAGCGCTGCAGCAAGCTCGCGTGCCGTCCGGCAAATTCGCTGCCGGCCCGAAACCGGTCCCACTGTTGAGCCAGGCGCTGCAACAACGGCTGCACGGTTTCAACTGTACTCAGGCGGCGGACGACCCGCAGTTCTGTCGGGCTCACCACAAAGGCGAGTAGTTCCTGGCCCAAAGTGTGGTAGGCGATCAAAACCAGATCGGCCGGCAGCCGCGCTTGAATCGCCTTAAGAGGAAGCACGAGGCCAAACGGGTTGGTGGTGTTGGTCTCGGCGACGGCCCGCAGCCGAAGTTGGTTAAACTCTTGTTCCAAGCGGGTGGCCCGCTCGGTCAGGGCTGGGAGCGGGGCTTGCGACTCATCCGTCGGCGGCGTTGTTCCTAATAACTTGTTGTAAACGGCATTCAATTCGGCCTGGAGGCTTGCCAGTCGGGCGGCTCGTTCCGGGTTAGCGGCTCGTTTACCGGGTGAGGGGGAAACTCCGGACAGCAAATCGACCAGGGAGCGAGATTGGGCCCGCTCGGCAAAGTTAAAGGCCTGTTCAGCCTGGGCCTGATCCAGGTAGAGCCGGATCAAGTCTTCATAGGCCGCCGTCTTGTCGCGCAAAAACGAAACGCGCATCGCTTCGCGGGCCAGGTTGCCCCGGAGCGCTTCGATTTCGTCGATGGCGCTGAGCAGATGTTGCTCCGCCTCGAGGATCAGTCCCTGCCGGTAACGGGCCTGACCCAAACGCTGCTGGAGCCGGTAACGCAGATGGGGCAAGGCTAATCGCTCAGCCAGGTGTTGGGCCGCCAAGAGATGAGGTTCGGCGGCGGCGATATCCGGCTGCAAAAGATCGGCCAGCCGCATATGGGCGTAGAACTGCTGCACGGGCCAGTCACCGTTCTCAAGTAGGGCCAAGGCCTCCTGTACCAGAGCAACGGCCGCCGGTCGCTCACCGCGTAGATTTAACAAGGCGGCTTGCTCAAGCTTAACACTGGTCAATAAGGGTACATTGCCGGCCGAGACAAACAGTGCTGCTGCTTCGGCCAGGATGGACTCGGCGGCGGTATAATCAGCCAGGGCGGTTAAGGTGGCGCCCAGACCCCACAAGTTCCAACCGCGCTGGTTGGCCAGTCCCAACTCGGCCAGTAAACTGTCGGCCTGACGATAAGCGGTTAGCGCCTCTGAAAACAGGTTAAGGGCCAGGTAGACATCGGCCACCTGGCTGAGGGTAATTCGATCTTCGACCAGCGTATCCAGGCTTTCAAACAGATGGCGGGCTTCTTCAAAGGCCTTCAGGCTGGCGGTGTAGTTACCCAGCAGGGCCTGCGCTTCACCCACGTTGCACAGGGCCTGGGCCTGGAGCAAGGTCTGATTGTGCTCAATCCCAATTTGAACGACCGCCGTCAGGGCCTCCAAGGCTTCGTTGACCCGCCCCAAATACATGAGAATGATGGCGCGATCGTTTTTGAGGTCGGCCAGACGTTCCCGTTCGGCCAAGGCCAGATAGATCTCTTCGGCCAGGGCATAAGCCTCGAGAGCGTCAGGATAGCGGCCCATTTTTTCATAGCAGCCGCCCAGGTTCTGGTGGACCATCGCGGTCAACAACCGGGGCGCCGGATCATCCCCCGGCGGCTCAGCCGGACCGATCTGGGCCAGTTCGGCCAGCACGCGTTGGCCTATCTCTAAGGCCGACCGGTACCGGCCCAGTTCTCTCAAAACGGCCATCAAGCCGACATTGGTGCGCAGCGCTTCTAACGGCAGATTGAGACTATGGTAGGCCGCCGCTGCCGTCTCGATCAAGGCAATGGCCTGCTCAAACTCGCCCTTGATAAAGTAGAGCCGAGCCTGGGTGTACTGGGCGCGCGGCGGCACGTCGGGCGCGCCGGCACTGCCGGCCAGGTCCGCGCACAGGCGCAGCAAGCGATCGGCCTCGGCCGGCGCATTTTCGATCAGCCACTCGGCGAAATCGAGCAGCTCGTGCAAGCCATCTTCATGCAGCAACCCAACCTGGCCCAGCCAGGCCTCTTGCAACGCTTGGCTGGGTAGATCCAGGAGTTGAGCTACAAACTCGGGGCTAATTTCTACAGCACTCGGGGTTGTCGTTTCGGTAGGCGTCATCGTTGGTTAGCTAAAAGTTAAAAAACCTTAGGTCGCCCCCTGAGTTGGTCGAAGGGGGGGGTAAATCCGTTAAATCGTTAGAGCCACCAGCGCTTCAAAACTTTGGCCGGCCACAATCAACTCATAGCGACCGGCGGAAATTGGACCAAAACTAAATTCGCCCAAATCATCCGTCCGGATAAGGTCGAGTTCTTCGTCGCCGCGCAAGAGGGTCACGTCGAAAGAGTCCAGCGCCATGTCGATGCTGGGCATAACCTGACCGTTAATAATAAACTGTTTGTTCGGCTGCGGCTGCAAATTGAGGGCAATATCAGCCATGGTCGTGAAATAAATGATCTGGCGCTGAGTCTCCGCTGTGGCGGTTGAACGGACGCCGGCCATACCTGGCTGGCCGTGACTATCGAAGCTCAAGGTTGCCACCAACCGCTGGAACAAGGTCGGGGGGCGTCGATCCTGAGCAAACTGCTCAAAAATTTGACTCAGGTTGGTCCGCACCTCGGGCGGTGGCGCCGCCAGCACGGTTGATTGGCTGGTTTGGATGAAATTTCGTAGCCACTCAATATCGGCCAGAGTATCATCAGGTAGCGAGCTCAGCCGCGCTTGAATGGCTTGGGCTTCCACGTCCGGGAGGCGACCTTCGAGCCAGTCGGCCAGTTTGGTAAAATCGAGGTTTGTTGCGTTTGTCATTTTCTCTCCCTCAAGACTTAATTCACTTAAAATATGCCGCAACAAAGGGGGAAAAATACAGCCAACTTAACCATTTTGACCCCCGGTTTCATTGAGTATCTCTTTGAGACGCTTCAGACAACGGCCTCGGATGGGGCCAATGCTGCCGACAGACCGGCCCGTTTGCGCGGCGACTGCTTCATAGGAAGGTTGGGCCGGGTCAAAGTAGAGCAGGGTGATCAACTCGCGGCACGGCTTGTCCAGTTGGTTCAGCCCCTGATACAACCACTCTAACCGTTCCCATTGTTGAATGGAGTCCGCGGCAGGCTGGCCCAGGAGCGTGGGGCTGTCGCTAAGATCCGAGGCTTGGTCGGGGCTTTCCCGGCGCTGGTGCTGAAGATGACGCCATGTGTGGCGTCGAGCCACGGTGGCCAGCCAGGCAGCCAGGTTGCTATCGTCGCGCAGCCGATCGATCTCCTGCAGGAAGATGGTAAAGGTCAGTTGCGTAATATCGGCAGCCTGGTCATGCGAGAGACCGTACTTCAGCGCAATCGAGAAAACCAGCCGTTCATATTTATCTACCAGCCGTTCCCAGGCGCGAGCCTCGCCCCGCCGGCAAGCCTGAAGTAAAGCTTGATCCGAGTCAGGCTGCGGTTCTGATTGGGTTAGCTTAAGTTTAAAGGGAGATTTTTGTTCCGTGAGCATAGTCAGCATAGTCTGCCTTTCTGTAGCAAGCACCTCGTGATTATCATTTTCAAGCTAAATCATACCAAACCTTTTGTTCCCCAATTGTCCCAGAACTGTCCCAAAATTGGGAACGTTTTGGGACAGTAATTGGGTTGACATGCCCATGCCAAGGCCATTATACTACGCCGTAATCGACGTTTTCGCCGCTATCGGCCACCGCCTTTTTTTGGGAGCAGCCAATGTCAGTTGGGATTGAACCAAATGCCGAACCAAAGGCCTCGACGCACACCTCCACCACCTTGCCAGATTTGTTCGGGCTGGCGGTGCTGGGCGGTTTGGTGCTGTGGTTATCTGCCGTCTTTGATGGCTTTGAGCGATTTGTCGAGTTTTCGGAGCGGTATGAAGCCTGGGAAGTTGACGAGTTTGCCACCGCTCTACTCATGATTGGCCTGGCGACCATCATTTTCTCTGTGCGACGCTGGCGTGAACTCAGCCGCGAAGTGAAGCGGCGCCACCAGGTTGAGGCAGCCTTGACTCGGGCCCGGGATGAATTGGAGAGCCGGGTGGCCGAGCGCACGGCAGAACTTTCGGCAGCCAACGCCGAGTTGAGGAGTCAGATTGAACAGCGCCAGAAAACGGACAGTGCGCTACGCCAGCAAGAAGAACTTTATCACGATTTGTACGACCACGCGCCTTCGGCTTACCTGACCATGGGCCCCGACTATCGGATCAGCCAGGCTAATCAGCGGGCGACGGAGTTTCTTGGCTACCCTCAGGCCGAACTCCTGGGGCGCAACATTTTCGAGCTGTTGGCCGACACGCCGGCCGGGCGCGGCAAAGGCAAGCGCCTCTTTCAAACCTTGTCCGCGGAGCAGTGGATTAGAGACGAAGAAATCGAGGTAAAACGGGCCGGGCGACAGACCGGCTGGGGTAGTCTGACCGTGAGACCTTTTCTGGACACGGCCGGCAAGCTAACCGAGAGCCGGCTGATGCTCATCGACGTGACCGAGCGCAAGCAGGCTCAACTGGCGCTGCAGCAGAGCGAAGAGCAGCTCCGGCAGGCTCAAAAGCTGGAGAGCATCGGCCGGCTGGCCGGCGGGGTAGCCCATGACTTTAACAACTTGCTGACGGCGATGATGGCGCACACCGGCCTGGCCCTGCGGTTGCTGTCGCCCGATGACCCGGTCCGGACCAACATTCAAGAAATCCGTAAAACCGCCGATCAAGCCGCGGATTTAACCCGCCAGCTCCTGGCTTTTGCCCGCAAACAGGTGGTGCAGCCTCAGATCATTAGCCTCAACCAACTCATTCTCAACATCGATAAAATGCTGCGCCGGCTTATCGGTGAGAATATCGAATTGATCACGCTGCCGGTAGCCAACGCCGGACGGGTCAAAGCTGATCCGGGCCAGATTGAGCAAGTCTTGATCAATCTGGTGATCAATGCCCGCGATGCCATGCCCAACGGCGGAACGCTGACCATTGAAACCGCCAACGTTAGCCTCGATCAAACTTATGCGCGCCGCTACGCGGAGGTGACCGCCGGCGAGTATGTCATGCTGGCCGTCACCGATACCGGAGTCGGTCTGCCGGAGGAGATTAAGGAGCATATCTTCGAGCCGTTCTTCACTACCAAGGAGGTGGGGAAGGGCACGGGCCTGGGGCTGGCTATGGTCTTTGGCATCATCAAACAGGCCGGCGGCCACATCGCCGTTTACAGCGAGGTCGGGCATGGCACCAGCTTCAAAGTCTATCTGCCGCGCCTGCCGGAAGAGACTGGGGCCGAAGCCACGCGCCCCTTGGATGTTCTGGCTCCAAACGACCTGCCGCGCGGCAACGAGACGGTGTTGCTGGTTGAGGATGAACCGGCGGTTCGGTTGGCTGCGGCCCAACTGCTCACCGAGCAGGGTTACCGGGTCATTGAAGCTGCTAACGGGGAAGAGGCGCTCCAACTGGCGGAAAACCAGCGCCAGCCCTCGATCGATCTGTTGTTGACCGACATCGTCATGCCCAAACTGGGCGGCCCCCAAATTGTCGAGCCGATTCGCGCCATGCAGCCGGGCATTAAGGTCCTGTTTATTTCCGGTTATCCTAACCAGGCGGTTGATCAAAAAGGGGTGTTAGTGGGGAATGTGGCTTTTTTGGCCAAACCTTTCACCCCGGATAGACTGGCTTACAAAGTCCGGGAAGTGCTGGACGCTTAGGCCTTTGCCAAAGGAATAGTGGGTTAAGATCCACTCCCAATCTTATAGCCCACCCCCCTGACATTGACAATATAGTCCGAACCGTCCGGGGCCTGGCCCAGTTTTTGGCGTAGCCGGGCCAGATGGCTTTTGAGCAGATCGCGGGCCTGCAGGGCGTCGACCGGTTGGTTGTGAACCACTTCGGCCAGGGCCTGAAAGGTGTGGGGGACGTTGGGACGCTTCAGCAGGATGACCAGTAGTCGAAACTCGGTGGGGGTCAGGTTGAGGACGCGACCATCCTTGCTGACGGTCATGGTCTCGACGGCCAGGCTCAGACCAGGCAGTCCCAGGCCGGTTGAGACCGACCCCGCGTCACCGATTATATCCGGGGCCGGTAAGGCCTGATCACCCTCCCTGACTCCGAGACTCTGGGCCAGCAGGTGAGCGGCTTGCCGCTGCTGGAGTTTTTGACTGCGGCCTGCCAACACGCGTTGCACGGCTTGCAGCAGTTCATCCACATCATACGGTTTGAGTAAAAAATCGCTGCATCCGCGCCGCATCGCCTCGATGGAGACTTGCAGGGTGGCGTGGGCGGTAAGCATCATGACGGCCGGCGGGTCGGGGAGAGCCTGCATCTGGGCCATCAACTCCAGACCGTTCAAGCCGGGCATTTGCAGATCAACGATCGCCAGATCGACGGCCTGCTGCTTGAGTTGCGCCAAGGCCTCGAGACCGGTGGCGGCTCCGGTCACTTGATAGCCCTGCTCTTCTAACTCCTCGGCCAGAAAGTAGCGCAGGCTGGCTTCATCATCCACCACCAAAATTCTGTTGGCTTCAGGCACACCCATAAATCTTGGCCTCTTTATTCGGGGTTTTCTGCGATGGTGGGCAGGAGGACGGTAAAGCGCGTCCCCTGACCGGGTTGGCTGTCCACATCAATTAAACCGCAGTGGGCGTCAATAATACTATAGCTAATCGAGAGGCCCAAACCGGTCCCGTTGTCTTTGGTCGAAAAGAACGGTTCAAAGATCCGGCTGACCGTTTCGGGCGACATGCCTTGACCATTATCACTGACAATCACTTTTACAAACTGTTGGTTACCGGTCAGCCGGGTTAACACTTGCAGCCGGCCCCCATCAGGCATGGCATCGATGGCGTTAAGAATCAGATTCAAGAAGACCTGTTTGAGTTGGCTCGGGATGCCCAGCACCGGTGGCAAGTCCACGGTCAAATCGAGCATTGGCTCGATCTGGTGCCGCAACAACTGTTTTTTGGCCAACTCCAACGTCTCGCGCAAGAGTTGGTTAAGGTCGCTGGCGGTGCGCCCGGTCCGGGCCGGGCGGGCAAAGTCGAGCGTTTGGGCGGTCAGGTCAATCAGCCGCTCGACCTCTTTGGAGAGCATAGCGACGTAGTTATGCCGCTTCTCATCGCTGATGGTGGGCCGGCCTAACAGCCGCAGACCGCTGCGCAGTGCTTGCAGCGGATTGTTGATTTCGTGCGACAGCGAGGCCGCCAAGCGCCCCAGCGCCGACAGCTTCTCAGCCTGCATCAACTGGGTCTGCATCCGTTTGGTGTGGGTGATGTCTTCGATGATGTGAATGATCTCCGTCTCGGGCTGCGACTCCGTGAAAGCCGGCAGCCGCTGCGTTCGCACCCGAAAAGCGTGCTCCGGAGCCCAGGCCGGCCCGCTCAACTCGGCGGTGGAAGACTCGATCAGGGCGTCTTCCAGCGGAGGGGCCAACCGGCACAAATAACAAGGGGACGCCCCCTCAATGACCTCGCCGACCGGCCGGTCAAGCAGCTCATCGCTGGCCAGGCCGAGCCAGCCGGCCAGGGTTTGATTGGCCCGGGTGATCAGCCCGTTATCTTGCCGGTGAACCAGCAGACCGTCAGTCAAGGTGTTAAAGATGATTTCCCACTCGCGCCAGGCTTCGAGCCGGGCCTGCAAGCGGTTATACTCGCGGCGCAGCAGCCGTCGCTCCATCACCGGCTGGATCGTCCGCAGCAAACCGGCATCGTCAAACGGTTTGAGGATAAAACCCTCTGCCCCTAGCTCTTGCGCCCGGATCGCCGCTTCCAAAGTAGCGTAACCGGTCATGATGATGGGGCTGACTTGCTTGTGGTGGTTGGCGACCTGTTCCAGCAGGGCCAGACCATCCATGCCCGGCATACTCAGATCAATCAGGACCAGATCAAACGGCTCAGCCGCTAACGCAGCCAGCGCCGCCGGGCCATCGGCCCGGGTGACCGTTTCAAAGCCTTCAAGTTGTAAAACCGCCTGGCAAGCCATGCGGATAAACGCTTCGTCATCAACCACAAGCGCCTTACCGGTCATCGACATGGCAACGCCCCCCTAAAAACTTAGTTCTGCTTCCAGCCGGAACCGTACTCTCTTTAAACCCGGCCAAGCGCCAAATTCTTCTGAAACTGCTGGCCTGATTTAGCGCTTTTGTTCCAGCGGCGGCTCGTCGTAATGAGCCAGTAAAAGTTCGAGCTCGCAAAGCACAAAACGCAATTTTTAATCTCAAATACGAGGTCAACTACCCCCGGTGAGGATTTGGCTATTCGCGGGGCACTGGGGCGGCGGGCGCTGAAAGCCCTACTCGCCGGTAGATTGTTTCTACCCCTTTGGACTCTTCGCCTTCAGGGGTGATAACGTAGGCCGTGAACACGATTTGATTAGCGTTAATAATCTCGACCCCGGTTCGCCAGCCCCACCGGGGTCCTTCGCCTGGATCCCAACTGCCCAACACCGCAAAGCCTGTTTCGGTGCCGACTCCCTCCGAGAACATCATCCCGGTCGCCATATGGAAGGTATCGATCCAGGTTGCTTCGTACTTGCCCGAACCAAGGTTGTAGCCGAAAATAAACAGCCCTTCAAAACGTTCGCCATTCAAGGTACTCTGATATTCGTAGCGAATAAATCGCCCGCCCAGCAGAGGGCGGATCACGCCCCGCGAGCTGCTTTCCTCGGCCAGTTGGCCTGGCTCAAACCAGGTCCGGGTCTGGCCTTCCCACTCGCCGACGAGACGGCTCAGCAGGTGATGCGCCCCACCGGGCGCTTTTGATTGTGCCAACGGTTGATCGGTCACTGGTTTACCTCCTCCTTATCAAAGCGCCAGGATATCCTACTCGAACTGATGTTCCGTGTCAATCTGGTTAAAGAATATAGTTGAGAGTATAGTCTAAAAAGAGGGAAGCTGCCTCAGCCGCTGGGGGTGATGTTGGGGTGATGGCAGCCGCCGGTCTTTTTGTGGACTGAGAAATTTAAGGCGACAGAGCTCGCTTATGAAACGGATGCGCCGGACGCAACATAACTTTTATTGAGGTGACTCGACGAGTGACAGTTTGTGGTGATATACTCCAACTGATAGATTACGTAGAGATGAGTTGGGTGGTGTTATTCAGCTTGCTTGCCAGCCGATCCGGCAGGGGGTCGGCTTGCGCCGGCAGATCCGACGACGGGAAGGGATGCGGGCGTTGGGCGGGTGAATAGAAAAAGCAAAGACCAAATGAAAGATATCAAGAGAATCCTACTCATTACCTGTGGCACGCTTTGTGTGATAGTGGGTGTTCTCGGTATATTGTTGCCGGTAGTGCCCACCACCCCCTTTCTGCTTTTAGCCGCCTTTTGCTATGCGCGTAGCTCAGAACCGTTTTACACCTGGCTGGTGAGCAATCGCTGGTTTGGTCAATATATCCGGAACTATCGAGAGGGTAAGGGCATCCCTCTCAAGCAAAAGATACTCACGATCGTGCTGTTGTGGCTAACCATCGGCTATGCAGCCTTGTTCGTTGTGCCGTTATGGTGGGTAAAGCTAATTCTATTGGGGATTGCGGGCGGGGTCACCCTTCATCTGATCAGGACCAAGACCTTCAAACCAGAGGGGGAAAATCCTCTGAAGCTCCCAGAATACAACATACCGGAAGAACCTGTTTGACCAACTTGTTCGCGCTCTAATCCATAGCTGCATTTTGGAACGACACTGCAAAAACAAGCAGACAAACATCGACATCGTAGAAAATTTCGAGTAAACTGATCGCCAAACTAGAGAAAATCGTACTTTAATCACGGCGGCCATAAAATACAATGGTTTCCCTAAGCCGCAACCCTTTAGCTTTGGTGAGGAAAACAGAACCCGTCTTCACCAGTAGCCTACGACAGGGCGGAAACCTACATCACGAGAAACCACCTGAGCGGTGTGACCCTCGGCGTAACTTCTACGAAACAGGAGCGCGTGGCTTGCAGCGTGACATTGTGCAAGTAAGTTAATCAATGAAGATATGCGTTCAACAAAGGAGTCTAGTCATGACCACAACCATTGATATTACCTTAGATCAAGCTCTGGCGGCGATCCAGGCAGCCCGTCAAAAGGCAGAAGAGCAAGGAACCTTAATGGATATCGCCATCGTCGATGCGGGGGCCAACTTGAAAGCGTTTATTCGGATGGACGATGCTTTTCTGGGCAGCATCGACATCTCCATCAAAAAAGCTAAAACGGCTCGCTTCTTCAATATGCCTACGGGCGAATTAGGGAAATTGGCCCAGCCTGGCGCGCCTTTATATCACATTGAATTTTCAAATGAAGGGTTAATTACCTTCGCGGGAGGTCTGCCTCTCAAAAATAAGCAGGGCATTATCATCGGGGGTATCGGCGTTAGTGGGAGTAGTGTGGAGGATGACCATGAGGTCGCTTCAGCCGGAGCGGAAGTCTTGCTAAAGTAACCCCTACCCCCTGATCGGAATGTCATAGAGTCGCCATCGGTGCGGAGAATTGTCCTCCGCACCGATGGGACTAAGGACTGTCAAAGTCGGTTTATAGGCAGCCCGGACCCACGCCCAAGCTGCGGCGTCAGATGATGGCAGGCACAGTCGCCATGAAATTCAAGACGATCGCGGCGGCAGCGCAGCGTGGTGATGTCATCGTGGCAGCTCACAGCGATCATCACTTGGCCTGGTCCCGGTCAGCGACGCGCGTCCCACCTCCTCACTGACCGGCCAGGCTTGGCTTTACCTCCATGAGCAACCTCAATTAAACTAAAGCCTGATCAACATAGCACCACTGCCAGTTCTCACCCGGTTCGGCCGACTGGATGATGGGGTGAGCGGTATCGTGAAAATGTTGGGTGGCGTGTTTGTTGGGTGATGAATCGCAGCAGCCCACGTGACCGCAGATCAAACACATCCGCAAATGCACCCACTGCCCCCCGATTTTTAGACAATCCTCGCAGCCCGGTGCGCTGGGGGTGACATGAGGGTTAATCTGGTTTACGTGCTCACAACTCATTGAATGGCTCCTTTAGGTTAACTATTTTGCGGCCCAATTTATTCAACAACGGTTAGGTTGCGAAACTTGTGGGTAGCAATTGGCCGGTATCGTAACCTGTATTGCCCATGTTGCAAAATTTTGATAAGTGGGCTAACTATTAGGTCGCTTGCGTACTGTTACTTTTAGCGGCAAGGTGTATTCTATGATCGTCAAGCCGGTTGGGTTTGAAAATTTTTTGGAGGCGTTAAAAGAAATCCGCCAATTCTGGTTGGGGGTGGTCACCCTCCCTTCTTCTCTTCGGCGGTGGAGAATGAACAGGACTGATATAAATGAGTGTTGATTTGAACCATTACCTGTCAGCGGAAATTCGGGTTGCTATTGAGAAACGGTATTACGCTCAAATAAACGAACGCTCCCGTTTAGATGTGGTTAGCTTGGATCCCGAATTCCTAGGCAATCCGGGCAAGCATATCGCTCTCTTTTCTGATCACGGCGTGGTCCATGTGAGAGACGTGGCCAATAAGATGGTTACGGTGCTAGAAACGGTCCATGGGGAGCTGATTCAGGCTCGATCTAGCCACCGCTTGGCGTTTATGCAGGGGTACGGTGTCATGGTCGCCTATCTGCACGACATCGGCCTGGTGGACTTTTCTAAATTCGGACGAGTAATGCATCCCGAATATGCCAGCCAACACGTTTTTAAGCTTGAGTTTAACCCCATTCTTGACACGATTTGGACCGAGAATTGGGGCAATATCGCCTGGCGGCTGACCCAGTTGGCCGCCAAAAGCTGTCTGCCCCAAGCTCCACAAGAGGTCTTGCGAGAGATGTTGGCCCTGTCAAATTGCCATAGTAAAAGCAAGGTGCCCACCCATGTCTTTAATGATCGGTTGGCACTCCGGCACTTGCTGCAAACCACTCTAGAGACTGACCTGCAGGTTCTTTATTACCGGCAGCAAATTGAACAGATCAAACATAAACTGAAACGAGCCCAGCCTCAGGGAGACGCTCCATTAAACATTAAGCTGCTCACCGATGATCTGAACCAAGTTGAAGCCGCGTTGAACCAACATCTGGTCACGGGATCGGCCCACAACAAAGACATTGACCGGTACTATAGTGATCTTAATGGTCAATCCTTTCAATGGCTTGTGTCAAGCAACCCAGACGTTCAAGCTATGGTCGACGATGTGATTGACACCCTCCGCGTCCTGCGCTGTGCCGACGCCCTCCGGCAACGGGGCACGGTCTTAAAAACTTCGGGGGGGTATGAAGTGTTTATCGACCGGAACAGCGCCAAGGCTATTTATGCCCTGCGTTATGCTGAAGATGAACTTTATATGCTGGAATTGGAAGACCCCATCAGCGCCGGCGAGGCCAATATTGCCAGTAGTGAGTTAGGCCTCAACGGCAATTTACGCATTTCTTTTCACCGGGGCCAGTTTGCCCGCTCTGACGCTACCTGGCGAGCCGCCTATGCCTCAGCGCTGATGGTTAACGATATTCAGTCAGATGTGATTGATAGTTTTTGCCGGAGTGAGGCCGGGGCGTTCACGCCGGCCACGCCAAAGTCGGCGAGTGATATGCAAATTCTGCTGGAAGAAACGCACGACAATTTTGAATTTGCCGGGCTGGTCTTAAAGGCGCTGTCCCAACTTAACCCGGACATTGTCAAACAGGTTCAGATAGTACCTGGTCTGAACAATGTTGGGGCACAGGAACGGAATTTTTACCTTTCATCTCCAGAAATCTCTTGGAGTCTTGAAGAACGCCGTCAAATTTTGACCCGGATTGGAAAATCAGGACACAAAACGGATGCGGTTGATCTTGAACAAGGCTTCAAATACGTAAAGCTAGTTGAACTTTATGCCGGCGACGTTTTAATAGAGGCCGGACTGCCGGCTGATTTTGTCTACATCCCTCTTAGTCAGGGCCTGCGCGTTTACCCGCTGGGTGGTTATTCACCTTTTGATGTCCATCCCTGGATGCCTCTGGGGAGTACCGCCGTGATCCGCGGGGCACCTCGGAATGCCACCGTCGTTGCTGTCCAATCGGTTCGCCTGCTAATGATTCCGAAAGAGGTTTATTTGCGTTATTGGCACCAGACTTACAGCCGCCCTGAATTTGTTAAGCGGCTTCAGTTAAAGAACGCTGTATCTTCTTCCATACGATCGGTTACCAGCTAACTTGAGCGGCGACGCGGGCCATTTCCCGGATCGGATCATAATCTCGATCCTCAACCCGGGCCAGCTTCATGATTTGGCCCCGTTCCAGGATGGCTTGCCCGGTGGCGGTCTTGTGCATCTGCCAAAACACGGTGCGAATGGCCTCCCGTAACTCGGCGGGCAGTGTGGTAGTGACCACCCAAGGGGGCATCGGACTGGGCCCCAACGTCTCAACCACCCGCAGTTGCGTCTGGAGGTCGGGGCGAACCTGGCACGCCAATTCAAGGACGGTGCTATCAATGGCCGTCGCTTCAATACGGCCCGCTAACACCATTTCTAAGGCCCGTAAGTGAGAGCCGGCTTCCACCACTCGACCAAAGTAACCTTTACTTTCCCCCAGTTGGGCCAAGTGGTAGCGGGTGACATTGTAGCCGGACTGGGAATGGGGTTCATTGTAAGCCCACGAAACGCCACGGAGATCGGCAAAACTATAATACTTGCTATCACGCTGAACAATCACATCGGAAAAGTAAATCGGTCGCCCCTGATATCTGGGATGTCGCATCACCGGCGCTGCCACCAATTCAAGTGATGAAGGTTCCCGCTCCATCTTCCGGACATAGGGTAGGCCACAAATCCAGCCTAAATGGACCTGGCCTGTGTCCAGCAACTGTTCTCGCTGTTGCCAGGAAACGTCATTGACAAACTCCGTCGACATGCCCAACTGCTCGCCCAGGTACCGGGTAATTTGCTGACACGTGTCGCTCGCGTTGGCGGATTGAATTGAAATGACTTTGATTGACTCGACCATTGTTAGCCGTGCGCCTCCAGTTGCAATTTCGTCCCGATAGCCTCCGAGAGATTATAGCTTGTTTTTTCTGGATTTGAGACGATGGACCAACTCTTTTTTGATTGGAGACTTTGGGCCTGTTAGTGGGCTTGAATTTTATAATCCTGTGAAAAATTTACGCAAGATTTATGGTGGTGGACTCCCATCAAGCCGATGTAAAATTAATTTAATAATTAGTGTCCCGACTCCGGGCAAGCTCTGTTTCTCCTTTCCGCTTGACAGCCTCGGCAACGTACGTCGTTAAACGACGTTCGCTCATCCACTTTCCTTTTGTCCCCGATCCGCACGGCACTAGCACCCATAGGAACATCCATCATGAGATGACTTAACCACTTTGGTGAAATCCCCCGCAGCTTGTTGTAAAGATATACCTTGAGAATCGAGTTCACGAAAGAGATCAATTATGAAAATCAATATCCGCACCAAACTCTTACTAAGCTTTGCCGTGGTTTTACTGCTGACGACTGCTGTTAATATCTATAGTTTGATCCAGATGGACGTCCTGAGTGGCCTAACCACCAAGATGTACAATCATCCCTTGCAGGTAACTCGAGCCGTACTCAGTGCCAATGTGGGCATTATCAAGATGCATCGAGGGATTAAGGATGCCGCCCTGGCCACCGATGAAGCAGAGCTTGAGGCTGCTCAAAAAGTTATAAAAGCCGAAGAAGAAGAAGTCCACAAGCAGTTGGCGATTGTGGATGAGTGGATTCTGGGCGAAGAAGGGGCGACCCTCATTGCTGAAACGACCCAACTCTTCAACGACTGGGGGCCGATCCGTGAAGAAGTATTTGCTTTAATGAAAGCCGGGAAAAGACCGGAAGCCTTAGCCGTTATCAAAGGCACAGGGGGCGATCATGTGACCTTGCTCGAGGGCAAAATGGCGGATTTGAGGGATTATGCGGCCGACAGAGCTGGCGATATGTACACCAGCGCCCAGACGACCCGATCAAGAGTGGTTACCATTACGATCATGGCTCTTATCGGATCGACTGTGATAAGCGGTGGTTTAGGCTGGTTTCTCTCTGGTAAGATTGCCAGACCGCTGCAACGGGTGACCGCAGTGTCTCGCCTGCTAGCCACCGGTAATCTTGACCAAACCATTGAAGTCAGTGGCCAAGATGAAGTCGGGCAGATGGCTCAAGCCTTTCAGCAAATGATGACTTATCTGCAAGATATGGCCAGGGCCGCCGAGCGGTTGGCTCGGGGCGACCTAACTACAATGGTCACCCCTCAATCTGAACAGGATGAACTGGGTCACGCCTTCAGCCAAATGATAACCAACCTGCGGACCATCGTCGCCGAGGTGACCGACAGCGCCTCCTCGGTTGGGG
>CALMIS010000226.1 GCA_937864185.1 uncultured Chloroflexota bacterium | reverse complement strand
AATGTCGGCGTATTTGTTGGGCTGCCGGACTTCCTGGCCGATCAGTAGGTCCACAGATACGCTAAAAAACATCACCATCTCGGGCGGAAATGACAGTGCCAGCATAAATTTGTTTTACTTCTTTGACCAACGCCTCCAGGTCATACGGCTCAGAGTAATTTTGCTCATGATGAAGCGCCAGAACTTTCACATTTGCCTGCACGGCAATCTCGGCCAGTTGCTGCGATTGAATGTGAAACATCTTGGAAAGTTCTTTATTCGATGCCCGCCAAGGCGTATCCCCCAGTTTGTCTATGGCCGGAGAAATATCACTGAATAAAACATCAGCGTTTCTGGCAGCCTCAAGATAACTGGCGCTGGCAACCCCATCGCCAGCCCACACGATTGTCCGGTCACTGGTGGTAAAGCGATATCCAAAATTCTGTTTAAAGCCACCGTGGGCGTGATGGAAAGCTTCGACTGTTAAATTTTCATCAAAATAGACCGGCCCGGGTTCCAAAATTTCGTGGACAATGGCCCGCCAGCCCGTGTTGTCCTTTTGTTCTGGCCCATAGACTCGCTCGTCAATATCAGAAACGTATGCCTCAAGTAGTTTCTCCACAAGATTCTTGGTTCCTTTAGGGCCGTAGATCTCCAGCGGCTTCGTCTTACCACACGTCCAAGGTAATAAAAGCAAGCTCGGCAGGCCAACAGTGTGGTCGGAATGGAGGTGGGTGAGAAACAGCCGGGTCAGTTTATTAGGTGCCAGCGCTTCAATCAATTTTCCGTTGTGAGCTGTTGCCGCTTTGGCTATTCCGCGCCAAATCCCTTCACCGGCATCAATGAGATAGGGCGTGTCGTTGGCAATGACGGCTCCGCCAGGCCCGTTGCGGTAGAGGGTGGGCTCGGGTTTACCTGAACCCAACATTACAGCCCAGGTACTGGTTTCAGGAGAGGCAAACATACGGGGTGGCCCGGGGTCTACTCGAATTTCGGTGGCGTGGTATACGCTTTCTGGGTGATCAAATCTGTTATTCATACAGGCTGTTCCTTTTTGGCCAAATAGGCCACTTTTACACTCATATTAAAAGTTCACCCGTTCCCAGGTATTGATATCGAACAGGTGGACCGAGTCCGGTCGAAAGCCAATTTCAACTTCCTCTAGGTTGGCGATATCTATCACAAGTCGTGGTAGGCGAGAGACAATATCTGTTTTGCTCACCCGCAGATGAATGAGGGTTTCTGATCCTAACGGTTCTATGAAAGTGATTGTGCCTTTGGCAATAGAGTCTGGCGATGATGAGACCCTATAAACCATTAAATCTTCAGGCCTCACCCCAAGCAGATACTCACCGGCCGGTATGTCACTGGGTGATGGCACCCCTTTGAGACATTGACTGAGTGTATCGACCGGAATAGCTGTGTTGAGTTCCACCAGTTGTACGCCGCTCTGCTCCACCTTAACTTTTAAGAAATTTATACTGGGGCTGCCGACAAACCCAGCCACAAAAGAGTTAGTGGGGTATTCATAAACCTCAATAGGTTTTGAGACTTGCTGGATCACTCCCTCCTGCATCAAGACAATTCTATCAGCCATAGTCATCGCTTCTACCTGATCGTGGGTGACAAGAATTGTGGTTATTCCCAACTCTTTTTGGATCTGTGCAATCTCCACTCGAACCGAAGCGCGCAGCTTCGCATCCAAATTAGACAGGGGTTCATCCATTAACAATAAGGACGGGTGTAGCACCAGGGCTCGAGCCAGGGCGACTCTTTGCTGTTGCCCCCCGGATAATTGATTAATCTTGCGTTTGCCGAAGCCGGCCAGGTGGACAATCTCCAACATCTCTTCGACTCTTTTTCTGATCTCGGGTTTGCGGATCTTTCGCATTCGTAAACCAAATGCAACATTGCTGGCCACATCCATATGGGGAAAAAGAGCATAGCTCTGAAAAACAAAACCCATATCTCGGTCGTTGGTGGACATCCGGGTAATATCTTTTCCTTGTAAGCAGATAGCCCCGGCATCCGGGGTGAGCAGGCCATTGATAATGCGCAGTAAGGTCGTCTTACCACATCCCGATGGTCCGAGTAGGACCAAAAGCTCACCGTCAAATACATCAAGACTGACGTTCTTGAGGACTTGATTATCGCCAAAAGATTTACTAACATTGCGAATTTCGAGCGCAATCTTTTTGAATTGATCTGCCTGCTCTTGCTCCGTCATCCTTCTATAATCCTGTTAAACCCGGATAACTATCGGGCATTACATAAACCTAGACCACTTGAAGAATTTTTCGCCAACTATCTCCAACACGATGATGACCAGAATCACGACCGCGCTGGCGGCAATGGCGGTTGGGTCAATTCCCTGGCCTCTTTGTTCGACGTAGATACGGACCGGCAGCGTAATGAACCTCACTCCGGAAATAAAGGTCGCAACGACTACGTCTGTGAATGAGATAACAAAACCAAAAACGGCGCCAATAATCACCCCGGGCAGGACAAGGGGCAGAGTAATTTCAACGAACGAGCGGAGCGGTGACGCGCCTAAACTTTGCGCTGCTTTTTCCACGTCACGATCAACATAGGCCAGGCTTGACAGCACCATGCGGACCACGTAGGGCAGCACCAGGACACTGTGGGCCAAGATCAGTCCAAGCGGCGAGCCCAGTACCCTGAGCAGAGCATAATATTGAAGTAACGCCACAGCCCAGATAACCCGTGGCAATAGCAGCGAAGACAGCAAGAGAGTATGAATAAAAGGCTTTCCGGGAAAGTCATAGCGGTCGACGGCGAAAGCGGCCGGTATTCCGGTAATTAGGGCCACGACCACAGCGCTTAGGGCGACCACGACACTGACCTGCAGGGCGGACTGATATTCCCGATTGTTAAAGAATTCTTGGAACCATTTGAAGGAAAAATCTTCGGGAGGAAAGGTAAAGTAGGGGGCCGGATTGAAGGCGGCAATGATCAACATGATAACCGGGCATAACGTGAAGCCAAGCACCAACGCGGCCAATATTTTAAGCGTGAGTGAGCTACCCGCCTCTGGCATTAATCACTCCTTAGGCCACGGCTCGCCTGATGAGCCGGGAAGAAAACCAAACAGCCGACCAAATAAGCAGGCCGATCATAAGCGGAAACAAGGCAAACGCGGAAGCAAAGGGATAATCCAGGACTTCAACGGCCTGCTGGTAGGCCAGGGTACTGAATACCTGAATTTTGCCCTGTCCCAAGAGCAGCGGGGTAACAAATGAGGTGAGATTGGCCATAAAGACTAGAATCGTTCCGGCCATAACGCCTGGTAAACTCAAGGGTACGGTAATCTCAAGGAATATTCGCATAGAATTTGCGCCCAGGGATTTAGCAGCCTGCTCAATCGTGGAGTCAATCGCTCCTAGCGACGCAACCAAAGGCAAAACCATCAGCGGCATAAAGGCCTGGGTTAACCCCAGGATAACCCCAATATCGCGCCCCAGGAAATTCAATGGCCGCTCAATAATCCCCAGGCTAATCAGACTGCCGTTAATCACGCCGAAGGGCAGCAGCAAGACAATCCAGCCCAGTGTTTGAATCAAACCTCCCCCCACAACAGGCAGCAAAACCAGGACCATTAGAATTCCCTTTTTCATCCCTCGCTGGCGGGCGACGTACAAGGAAAGAGGATACGCCATAATCAGGGTGGCCAAGGTGGCAATGGCGCTAATTCTGATGGTTCTCAAATAGACCTGAAAGTAGTAAGGGTCGCCCACGATACGACGATAATTGGTTAGCGAAAAGCTGGTGTCGGGCAGGTAAGAGCCTGGCACGGATTTCCAAAAACTAAAAACGATGAGCTGGAAGAGGGGCACTAAGAACACGGCGGCAACCAGGAAAAGGGCCGGGAGGATGAGGATAAAAAATCCCAAGGATTTTCGATTATCCATTGTTTGCTGCCTTTTCAGCCATTAAAATCTTTTGGAGCCCTACCTGCACCCCGTGAGTCAAGTTACTGGCGGGCCGGCACCGCCGGCCCGCCCGCCGCTGCCAGCCCTACCCTCCGCCGATTTCTTCTTTCCTCCC
>CALMIS010000225.1 GCA_937864185.1 uncultured Chloroflexota bacterium | reverse complement strand
GCTCTGCTAGCAAACCAAGGTTTGCCCTCCTATGCCTCAGGCTAGCAAATCAAGGTTTGCCCGCCTAATGACTCATACCCTTCCGCCTTAATCGTATAGGCCAACAGCCGCTCATAATAGGGCCGGCACTCCTCGAGCAGGGGGCGCAACTGGTCCGGGAAGGGCTCGGTTTTGGGCCGGTAAGGCTGAAAGCCGGTGGAGCGATGCAAGCTGTGATACCAGTATTTGGCCCAGATGCCGTCCTCGGGGCGAGGGCCGGCCGGCCAGGCGAGCATGGCCTCGTCAAAGGCCAGGCCGAGGCGGTCGCACAGTTGGCCGAGGACACTGCGAGGATTTTGAAGCAGTTCACGGGCTTCGAGCACCGGCGGAGTCTGGCCCCAGGCGAGCAGCATGTCGAGAATCTCAACCTGGTGTTTGAAGCCGGTGTCGCGCAGAGTTGGCTGTTCTAGATTGACCGCCAGGGAGGGCAGCATCTCTTCCGGGTTGCGGATGAGCAGAACGTTGGTCAACTGCCGCATAAAGGCGGGATCGAGCCCGGTCAGGTGGTGGGCCATATTTTTGAAGAAGAGCACCGGCCGGTCGCCCGGCCCCAACAGCACCTCGTCGACGACGCGCTGGCCATCCGTCTCCAGCACGGCTATGACTTCATCGGCACCGGGGTGAGGCGCGCCGGTGACCTTGAGGTAGTGGCCGTACAGCGGCTCATCAACGACGCGGGTATCGGCTCGCTGGGCGAAGGCATACATCAGCGCCGTCGAGACGTTGCGCGGTCCGGACCAGACGCTCAGGCGGAGGCAATCATTGGTAGGGGGCATTTATTTTCCTCTCCAGGATAATGAGCGCTTATTGTAGCACACAAAAAAGCGGAGCGAAAAAGTCCACTTTTTCGCTCCGCCGGCAGCCGGTGAACAGTTTCTTGGGATTCTGATCAGGCGTAAGCCAGGCTCTCGCGCACGCTAATCGAGACGGCGCTGCGGGCCGGCATAATCGAGGCCAGGGCGGCGATGACCACGACCATCACCAGCCAGATCAGCACGGCTTGCAGGTCGTACTGGTAGTCCAGGTTGACATTGAACATCGCCTGGCCGACGATGTTGGCCAGCGGCTGGCCCAGGACGAACGAGACCGGCACGGCGATCAGCCAACTTCCCACCCCTTGCAGCACGCCTTCTAAGATAAACATCAGCATCAAGACCGGCGTCTTGGCCCCGATGGCGCGCATCACCCCGATCTCCTTGGTCCGCTCGACCACGCTGATCGACAGCGAGCCCATCAAGCCCACCCCGCCGACCAGGGCCATAATCACGGCCAGGACGAAGAGCATGCCCAGGTACTGGACGAAGAAGTTATCGAAAAAGGAGCGGTCTTCAAAGATGGTGCGCGTCTCGTCGATGTCCCAGTTGCGCCGCTCGAACAGTTCCTTGAGCTGGGTGGTGATGGCGTTGGCTTGAGTCTCACTCGCGTTCTGCAAGCGCAGCAGCAGCTCGGTGCCGACGTTGTGCTTGGTCGTCGCCTGGAAGATGGCCGCCTGGGGCGCATAGACAAAATCCGGCTCCGGCACGACCGACAACCGCCGGTAAAGCCCGACCACCTGCCAGCGGTCATCGCCCAGCTCGCCCAAGTCCAGGGTGATGAGGTCGCCTAGCTTGATATTGTTGTCCTCGGCGGTCTCCTCGTTGAGGACCACGGCCTGGCCGTCGCCGGCCTGCAGCCAGCGCCCGGCCACCAGGCGCGGCTCAAACATCGCGCTGTGCTCCGGCACGCCGACCAGCACGCCGCCCGTACCGGCCTCGCTGGTGGCTTGGCCGGCCCGCAGAATCGAGGCCGGCTGGCGGAAGCGAACTTCGGCCGCGGCCACCTCCGGCAGCGACTCGGCCAGGCGTTCGATGCGGTCCAGGCGCTGGTTGTCCTCAAAAGCGACGCTGGCCTGGTATTGGCGCCGGCCCAGCTCATTATCGACGGTCAGTTGGATCGAGTTGGAGAGCGTCATGACCATCAGGAAGAGGGTGCCGGCCGTGATCAGCACCAGTTGGGTCAGCCCCAGCCGGCCTTTGCGCCGGAACATATTGGCCAGGGCCATGGCGTTGGGCGCGGAGAGAAAACGCCGGCCTAGCCGTTCGATCAGTTGATCGAAGCGGCTGGTGCCAAAGTTCCCGCCCAGGCCGTAACTGGCAATCGCCTCACGGACGGTGATCAAGGCGCCGCTGAAAACCGGCAGCAGCGCCGCCAGCAGCGGCACGCCGACCGCGGCGGCGATCTGGATGAGCACCGCTCGGGTGGAGAAGGCAAAGGTGCTGTGGTCGATGTTGAAGATGCCCAGAAAGTAGCCGGCCCCGCTAAAGGCGGCATAGGCGCCCAACGGCAGCGAGACAAAGAGGGCCAGCGAGCCATAGACCAGCACTCCGGCCAGATAGACCTTGAGAATCGTGCCCATCTTGCCGCCCAGGGCTTTGATGACCCCGATCTGGTTCTTTTGCTCGGTGATCAGGGCGGACAGGGTGTTGTAGACCAGGATGACGCTCATAAAGAGCGACACCGCGGCCAGCAGTTGCAGCACCAGGTTGAGGCCCTTGAAAAAGTCGCTGCCCCAGTGCTCGTCCGGCTCGTTGTAGAACGTCACCCCGACGCTGACCCCTTCCTTGCCCAGCCGGTCCTTAATCTCCGAGGCGATCTCGTGGGCAAAATCGTCGCTGTAGGGTTCGACCTGGACCAGAAGCTGGTTGAACTCGCCCTTGGGAATGCCAAAGCGCTCCAGCCCCTGGCCATCGACAAAAAAGCGCGGATCATCGCCGAAATCGGGCGAGGTCATGAAATGATGGCGAATCTTGCCGTTGATGGCCAGAGCCCGATCGGTCCCATCCAGTTCAAAGATGACCTTGTCGCCGTACTCCAGGCCCAAATAATCAAAGGCCCGGATGTCGATGCCGAGATGGTTGCGGCTCGGCCAGGCCCCGCCGTGCAACTGGAGGAGGCTGAATTTTTGGTCTTCGTAGTCGGCGCGCATGACCAGCAAGGCCGGCTGCCACTCTTCGTCCGGCTCCAGTTTGTACCGGACCGAGACTTCATTGAGCGGCTCGACCTCGACCACGCCGTCGATGCTTTCGAGCCGGGTGGCCGTCTCTTCATCGATGCGGTCGTTGAGATACATGGTCAGGTGGGCGGAATTGATCGACTGGTGGACGCGGTTGAGGTTGGGAATGAGTTGGTCGATCATGCCGAAGATCGCTCCCAGGGCAAAGACCCCGGCCGCGATGCTGATCACCGCCAGCAGGGTGCGGGCTTTGTGGTGCCATAAGTCTGACCAAACTTTACGCCATATTACGCTCATGAGTCCCTCCTTAATAGGTTCGTAGTAGCGGCTTCAGCCACATCTCGGAGGGTGTAGGGGCGTAAAATTTTACGCCCCTACACCAGGCCGGCTTATGAACCACTCGGTTGAAAGATAGGCAGATTCGAGGTGCTGTTCCTCTTCCGGCCTTCCACCCTTCCAACCTTCCCGGCTGCTCTCATCTGTTCTTCTGCCAGGGTCTGGGCCCGCTCCCCTACCCGCTCATCCCGGGCAATCTTGCCGTTAACGATTTCGATCCGGCGCGGCACCCGGGCGGCCAACTCCTTGTCGTGGGTGACCATCATCATCGTCTTGCCGGACTCAACCAGTTGGCTGAAGAGATCGAAGATGTCGGCGGCGGTCCGGGCGTCAAGGTTGCCGGTCGGCTCATCGCCGACGAGCAGGGGCGGATCGTTGGCCAGGGCCCGGGCGATGGCCGCTCGCTGCTGCTGGCCCCCGGAGACCATACTGGGCAGCTTGTCGGCCTGTTCGGCCAACCCGACGGTTTCCAGCAGGTGCATCGCCCGCTCGCGGCGCTCTTTGACGCTGTACTTGCCGGCAAAATCCATCGGCAGGATGACGTTTTGGACCAGGCTCAGGGCGGGCAGCATCTGGAAAAACTGAAAGATGATGCCCAGGTTCTCACCGCGCCAGCCGGCCAACTGGTTCTCGCTCATCTTGTTGACGTCCCGGCCGGTGACGCTGATGTCGCCGCCGCTGGGCCGGTCGATGCCGGTGATCATATTGAGCAGGGTCGATTTGCCGTTGCCGGAAGGGCCGACAATCGAGACAAACTCGCCGGGGTGAACATCAAAGGAAATGCCTTTGAGGATGGTCACCTCATCACTGCCCACTTTAAATTTCTTGACCACGTTTTTGACTTGAATAATCGGTTGGTTGTACATTTTTCTCACTCTCCAAGGTGGACAACCTTGGTTGTCCAAACGGCAACTTTTAGCTTGCCTTACTGTCTTTGTTCACAGTTTAGCAGTAAACTAAGAGTGGGTGATGGTTCTAAAGTTCAATCAAAAGTTTATTTTTAAGATGACCTTTACGCTATTGAGTGGCGACGGCGACGTCGGTTACAATCGCTTATAACTAAATGTCAGGAGAATTAGCGTGGAAGACCTTTCAGGAAAACGACTGGGACCGTATCAGGTGCTGGGGCCGTTGGGCGAAGGTGGGATGGCGGCCGTGTACAAGGCCTTTCAGCCGGGAGTCGAGCGCAATGTGGCCCTAAAGATTTTGCCGCGAGTCTTGGCCAAGGATGAGCAGTTTGTGGCCCGCTTTGAACGCGAGGCCAGAGTACTGGCCAACTTGCAACACCCCCACATCCTGCCCGTCTTCGATTACGGGCAGGAAGATGGTTACACTTACATTACGATGCCCATGGTTAAAAGTGGGACGTTGAGCCAACTCCTCAAACAGGGGGAGCCGCTACCGCTGGCTCAGATCGAGAAGCTGATCGGCCAAATCGGCGACGCGCTCGATTATGCCCACGGCCAGGGGATTGTGCATCGCGATATCAAGCCGAGCAACGTCCTGCTCGATGAGCGGGGTAACTGCCTGCTGACCGATTTTGGGATTGCCAAGCTGGTCGAAGCGAGCGATAACAAGCTGACCGCCACCGGCGGGATCATCGGCACGCCGTCGTATATGTCGCCGGAGCAGGGCAGCGGGGGCGAGATCGACCGGCGCAGCGATATCTATTCCTTGGGTATTATTCTTTACGAAATGGCTACCGGCCGGGTCCCGTTCAAAGCGGAGACGCCGCTGGCGGTGATGATCAAGCACCTCAACGATCCGCTGCCCCTGCCGCGCCAGGTCAACCCCAACCTGCCGGAAGCGGTCGAGCAAGTGATTCTCAAAGCCCTGGCCAAAAATCCGGACCATCGCTTCCAGTCCGCCGGGGAGATGATTGCGGCCCTCAAGCGGGCGGTGACCGGCCAAATGGCGGATAGAGACATGACAATGGTTTCGTCTGGCTCAAGCCGGACCGCCGTACCGGCAGCCGCGCCGGCAGCGACGCCGGAGTCTAAACCGCGCGCTGGCGGGATTCCGGGCTGGGCTTATGCCGTGGCCGCGGTCCTGATTGTGGCCGGGCTTGGCTGTGGCGGATTGGCCTTGGCCCTGTCCGGCAGTCTGGGGGGTCTCATGGCCACGCCGACCGTTGCCGCTCAGTTGTTACTCGCCGAAGCGACTGAGACCGAAGCTGAACCGGCCGGC
>CALMIS010000224.1 GCA_937864185.1 uncultured Chloroflexota bacterium | reverse complement strand
TAAATGTCACATCGCGTTTATTGAACTTTTCGGAGTAATGGCGGATGTAATAATTGACCATCGGCGGTTACTCCGCGGGGGGGTTCCGGAGAGGCGGGGCCCCCACGCGGAATAAGTTGAGCCGGGAAGAAAAAAACCCCCCGGCAGAACCCCCGGCGTTTTAAAAAACGCCCGGAAAAGGATGTGGCCCCGGCGGTTTTTCCCCCGGCAATTGCCCGAAACCGCCGTGCCGGACATCGAGCCGCCCGCCGGAATGCCCTGAAAAAAACCGGCGGCGATATTGGCTACCCCCTGTCCTGTAAAATCGCCGGAGTTGTTGGGGTAACGGCCGTCCGGGTTAGGGTAACTCTGGCTCACCCCGGCGCCTTGCACCAGGCCAATAATCGCGATGGCGAAGGCGGTTGGAAACAAGCCAACCATCGCGCTGAAGTTAGGTAGGGCAAAACTAAAGAGCTGATCGGGCATTTGGGTGATGTCTCCGACGAGTGGCACCGCCTCCGGACTCAACACCGCAGTCACAACAGTGCTGATAACCAGCGCCAGCACCATCGCCATTTTGGCGGCGCGGCTGCGTCCCAGCACCACAATCAGAGCGATGGTTAACATTCCGATGGCAAAGGTCGGCCAGTGAGTTTGTTGCCAACGGAGGATCAGGTCGAGGAGTTTCAAAACCCTGTTGCCAAACGGACTGGCGTAACCGGTTAAATCGCCTGTTTGCCCCAGCACAATCAAGGTGGCCACCCCGGTGATAAAACCGACCATCACCGCATTGGAGACAAAACGAAGCAGCGAACCAAGCCGCAAGACTCCCAACAACAACTGCACCAGGCCGGTCAGCAGGACCAACGCCGCCAGATAAACCGTGCGCTCGGCGGCGGGAATGGTGACCATTGCGTCGCCCGCCGCCACCGACAGAGCGCTGGTGGTAGAAACATTCATAAAGACCGACGACGTTGCCAGGGCGCCAATGGGCGTGGCAATCATCAGGGTGTACAGTCCCAGCACCGGGTTGACGTTGGCCAACACGGCGTTGGCCATAGCCTGCGGAATATTCACCACGGCAAACGTTAAGCCGGCGACGGCATCCGCCAAGAGAGTCTTTTGGTCGAATTTGAGCATCGCGAACATTCTTTGAAATTGCCCTTCAGCCGCGGCCAGCGACGCTGGTCAGGCTATCGGTCACTTCCGGGAAGTTTTTGGAAATTTATGATACAGCCTCCACGCTTTACCAACTGCGCTAAAACAGGCCAAAATGTTTGAGACCTGTGAACAACAGATATACGCCCAGCAAGCCTGACCCCCCAATCTTCAAGGTCCGCATGTGTCGCTTTAGCCAGACGTTCAACCCACCGAGCCATTCCTGGGCACGCTGGGGAGATAGCAGCGTCAGGGCCAGCAGGGCCAATAGGAGTGATTGCACCACCAGAACAAACACTAAATAGGTCAGCAGGCTGGCTACGCCGCTCAGATCGGCCGCCACAATCAACTCCACCGCCGACAGGGTAAAGACCCAATCTTTGGGGTCCAGAACCAGAAGCGCGACACCCAACAACGCCGCCCGCCCTGGCGACACCGACTGCATCTTGTCAAGCCAGGAGGTGGTGGCAGCGTCCCCTTCGTCCGGAACGGAGAAAAACAGCCGCGCCGCATAGACCAACAGCATGAGACCCAGCACGGCCAGCGTGGTCCCAAGGACGAGACTGAACGGACCGCCACCCTCCCTCTCAACCGAAGTTTCCACCCTGGTAGCCACCATCCACAACACTGCTCCCAGGATCAGGTGCACGACGGTCGTACTGCCCACGTAGGCCACTCCATTGGCCGGGCCGGGCCGGATTTGCAGCAGAAACATCGGGACAGCGATCTGCGGCAACTGCACGACAGCCGCACCCAGGCCCAGCGGAACCAGTATCAACAAGAGTTCAAGCATAATTGCAGACCTGTCGGATCGGTTTGGTTACTGATTTGTTGGATCACATTTTGCAATGCGGCCGGGTAGACCAAAATCCCCGGTCCACCGCCCCTCTCCGGTAGCAAAATAGTCCAGGGTTCGGCTCAGGGAGATCCGCCTGAACTCAAAGCCGTTCGGATCAAGGAATTTGCCGCCAGTTCGCTCGGGGACAAAGGTCAGGGTCCCGTCGGGATCAACCTGGAACAGCCCAACTATCCCCCACAGGTCGAAATCACCCGCATTAGGTCCAACAAAGCGTACCCCGGCCGAATCAGGGACAACGCCGTTGAGACCCTGGCCGGAACTGGCGCAGACAAACGAGGTGTGACTGGTTTCAGGGTTGAAACTGTGCTGAACCAAAGTGATTTCATTCTCCATCTTATCTGCCAGGGTAGACTCGGGTTCGGTGGACTCGGGTTCGGTGGACTCGGGTTCGGTGGACTCGGGTTCGGTGGCTGCGGGTTCGGTGGACTCGGGTTCGGTGGCTGCGGGTTCGGTGGCTGGTGCCGCCGCTCGGGTAAACATAGCGGCCAGGGCGTCATCAGCCGTGCGCATCTGCATTGCGTTGCCGGTTATTTCATAGGTAGCGGCGGTGCCAAGAGCGGCCAGGAACTCCTCCTCCTGCTCCATCACCCCTTCCGGTTCATCGCAGAGCATCATCGTAACAGCGACCTGCCCAACGGAAATGTTGTTCCCACTGGCCTCATACCCGACGCTGTAACGATTGCAGCCGGCCGAGCCGCTCAGCGTGCCTTCCTGGCCAAAGTCGGCGGTTAACTCTGTGTCCGCCAGGGGACCGACCACGGCCTCCCGGCCATTGTTGTAGGCGGTCACGATCCAGTTTGAACCGGCCAACTCGCTGCTAACGGGGCTAAAGCTCATCGTGCCGCTGTCAAACATCAAATCGATAAACAGGTTGCCTGCCTGGAAGAAGAAGAGATTAGCGCTGCTGAGGTTCGTGATAAACTGATCACCCAATGACTCTTCCGGGCAGGCCACCAGGGTCGATGGCCCCATGGCCAGGCTGACCCGGTTGTCGGTGATAGTGTAGGTGGCACGCACCGAATTACAGTCGGCCTGGATAGCCACGGCCCCGTCGGTCATGAACTGGACGGTGTAGTTGGCGGGGTCGTCCGGCTTAAACAGATCGCCGTTGTTCATTTGGGTCTGCTGCCACTGCCAGATTGGGCCAACCAGTTGCGGGCTGTTCGCCATCGCCGGGGCGGGCTGCTGGGCCGCCATCGGGGCGGAGGGCAGACACAAATACAGGCCGGGTTCAATTAAATCAGGGCTACTGATGTTAGCGTATTCATCATCACTCCGGGCGTTGTTGGCGGCCACTATCTGTTCGTAGGCCGTTGCCTCGCCGTAATACTTCTGGGCAATCTGGCTGAGCCAGTCGCCGGCTTTAACGGAATATTCAGCTTCACATTCCACCGGCTCTTGAGCCAGGACCCGATCGGATAACAGCCCGGTTAAAAGGGCGATAGCTACCACAGAAATTATCATCTTCTTCATATTTATCACCTACATAATTTGCTAGTACGTTGGTTTTCTCTGCTCGTAGGGATGCCGTTCGTTGTGGAGCGACTGCTCGCTGGCCCCTAAAATCCCTTCTTCACGTAGCCGGGTTATGGTCTGAACCACCACGGCCGTTAATGGCACCGCGAGCACCATGGCCAGCAGCCCCCCTAACACCCCGGCGGCAATGGTTACCAAAAAGACAACCAGGGGGTGGAGCTGGAGCGACGAGCCCAACAGCCATGAATTTACGGCGCTCTGCAAAGCACCATTGGATATGACCACCGCCACCATAACGATTAGCGCCGTCTGCGCGCCTCCGGCCCCAAAGGCGATTATGATGGCAAACGCCCCGCCAATCCAGGCGCCCAGGTAAGGGACGAAGGATGTAAAAAAGTAGACAATTAGGATTGACGCCACCAGGGGCACATCGAGGATAATCAAGGGAATGACCACCACCAACGAGGTGAGGGCGGCGGTCAAGGCGGTGCTCTTGAAATAGAGGCGTAAGGAACGGCTAACCTCAGCCATAATCGGGGCGCTGATGGCGGGGTTAAAACCGAATTGCCGGGCCAGCCAGGCCTCCAGATCAGGTCCATCCCGCAGGATGAAAAAGAGAATGAACCCCCCAAAGTAAAGCCCAACCAGGAACCCTGTCACACTGGAAAAGGTGCTGGCCACCAACCCAATAACGCCCTGGCTCATCACCGACAAAGAATAATCAGTGGCGGCCAAACGGATGGCCTCGATGACCGCCGGATCGAGGGCGAGTTGTAACAACCAGACCTGCAGACTGATCCAACCGGCTTCAAGTTGGTTGACAATCTGGGGCCCTTGCTCGATCAAGCCCCGAACCAGGATCCTGATTAAAAGGCCGCCTCCTAGCAAGATCAAGACCAGGGTTAGCACCGTACCGAGGCCGCGGTGAATCCGTCGTCGCTCCAGCATATCTACTACCGGCCGGAAGATGCTGCCGATCACGACCGCCAATAGCAGCGCGTCGATGATCATACTCAAGGTGGCCAGGACACCAAGGGCAACCGTAGTGGCCAGAGCTACCCCCAGAAAGAGCCAGCCCACCCCGCCGGCGCGACGTAACCAATAGGGTGCGCTTCCGGTAAGATCATAGCGGGCGCGTTTGTCTACCACGGTTGATTTCCCTTGACCATCGTTGCTCTTCATTGAATGAGCGATGAGCCAGTCGCCCGGTTATGATAACAGTTTCTGGCGGATTCTTATTCTTCTTCGGCAAAAACGGCCTGCAGCCTGTCCTCTTGGGCTTGAGACAGGTTAGAGGCAATCAGTTCAAACTTAAGCCCCTTAAAGGCTTCGACCACCTTATCCTCAACCGCGTTGCTGGTCAGCAAGAAGAGGGCCGAGGTGCCTTCAGTCACTTTGTGGCGGACCGACTTGATGAAGTTATCATCAATCCCCACGTCGGCAAAGGAACCGCTCAAGGCCCCCATGGCGGCTCCAACGACCATCCCAAAGAGAGGCACTAAGAAGATCAGGCCAAAGAGCATGCCCCAAAAGGCGCCGCTCAGCGCGCTGGCCCCGACCATGTTGGTTAACTGCTGGGTTTTGGGTTTCTTCTTGCCCGCCGGCCAGGTAACGATGGCGGCGTCGTGCAGATTGATCAAACGCTGCTGGCGCAAATCCTTAATCAGTTCGAGGCCCTTTTGGGCACCATCGGCGGTATCAAATTTTAGAACTGTGAGAGCTGCCATTCTTAAATGTTCCTTTCTTTCCTTAAAATTGACGTTGTCGAACGCCCTCAACGCTTCAAAAGGTCCATTTTTACGTTGAAGAAGAGCTACACTTAATTGAACCAACCCATCACTGAAATTTAACTATTTTCTATCCCCTTTCTCTTGGGGTGTGATACAGTCGCCAATTTCGACACACTCAACCGACAGAAAGGGAAAGCCTAGACCGTACAAATGATTGAGAACGCCCATTAACTCCGCCTGGTTCATCACCTGGCCTGTTAAGATAGTGACCATCGACCGACCGGACTCTAAATAATTGGTAAAGGTCATCCCGCCAAATTCGTCGGACCAGGTGTTATCTAGTCGCCCTTGAATACAAACGCGATATCTGGCCGGGGTGGTTAGGGTGAGTTTATGGCTTCTCATAAGCATTGAACTCCTCTTTACTATTAAGTTGTAACGGGTTGGAATCGTGATGGGTAGAAGTTGTGAGAGCCTCACAAGCATGATCATAACAGAGGCTGGGCCAAAAGGCATCGTCCAAAAAGGATGAAAAAGGGATGATTTTTGTTCTACGAGGAGATATGGCGGCGCCAGGAGAGTTACAGCCGCCGGCTCCGGGGCATGGGACGGGAAACGATCATCCGGCCCAAAATGAGCGCCAGCAAAAAGACCATCACCAAGCTATAAGCTGCGGGGGAATTGGCGGCTATCCCACCCCACCTTATTTGACAGGCAAGATACCCAAAGCTCGGGCTCGAGCCACGGCCACGTGGCGACCCGTAACCTCTAGCTTTTCACAGATACGGCTGACGTGAGTTTTGACCGTAGGGACGGAGATATGCAGGCTAACGCCGATTTCCTGGTTTGACAATCTTATGGCCAGAAGCTCCAGGATTTCCAGTTCTCGTCTGGTTAAAGGCTCAACCAGGGGATCTATCACTTTAGAGGAAGCGCCGTCTTTACCATCGACGCTGGCTTTGTCTGGTAACTGAACCTCGCCGGTCAGTGGTAAATCGGCAAAGGCGCTTAGAATCTGTTCCAGATAATCCGGCGCCACCCCGCGGCCGGCCAGTTGGTGCAGGAGCTCGGCCATCGGGCGGCCGTACTCGACAAAGTTGAGGATAAAGCCGCCGGGGCGGGCCAGGGTCACGGCCCGTTCCAGAGCGGCCAGGGCCTGATCAAGCCGTCCCTGCGCCCGGTAGGCCAGCGCTTGCAAGAGCAGAATTTGAATCATCTGGAACGAATTGTGACTTTCTTCAGCAACCTGCAGGCAAGCTTGCAGGTTAGCCGTGGCCTCTTGCAGCGTGGCTGCACTGCCCTCGGCAATCAGCAACTGGCAATAGGTGAAGCGGGGCTGTTGCCACCAAAACATCATTCCTTCCAGATCGGTGGTCATCTCTTGGCGATGAAGCCAACGCCGGGCCAGCTCCTGGTGGCCCTGCCATAACAATAGCCGGGCCTGGCAGGCCAGGGCCACAACCATATGAATCGAATTTTGAGTATGCCGGGCAAACTCAACCAACAGCTTTAGGATTTCGTTAGCCCGGTCAGGTTGTGACCGGGCCTGGTAAGTTAAGGTCAAAAGGACCATACTATCAACAGCCGCTCTGGTATGCATTTGGTAACGTCTATTCACTGCCTGGCTCAGGTAAGTTGCGGCCGCGTCCAGATCATTCCAGAGATAGTGGATATAGCCTAGAAAATACTCACTCCAGGCCTGCATATTTAAGTAGTGATTGGCCTTGGCAACTGTTTCGATCTGGTGAGCTATTTGGATTGCCAGGGGCAGTTCAGCGGAAAAGAAATGGCGCCAACCCTGCATGCTCAGGAGTCTGATCTTCACCAGGTCAGCCGTGATCAGTTCTGCCGGAAACCAGGCTGAGATCTCTTCACAGGCCAGTTCCCACTGCCCAATCATGTGGCCGGCCAGACCAAACATGGATATCGCCTGGGCCTGGAGGTAAGGATGGTGGGGGGACAGGTCCGGCGCCGCCCGTTGGAGATAGTCAAAACTGGCCTGACCCTGGCCTCGCCAACATAAATTTATGCCCCTCAGCAAATTAGTTTCGGCCCATAGATTTTGGACCGCCGCCGGGGTCAAGGCCGGCGATGGATCAGCCAGTAAGTTTTCGGTGGTCTGCAACAGCGGGGGGAGAGCCGGTAACTTATATAGAATATTCCAGACCCAGGCCTGGGCCAACAGCAGTCCTGGCCACTGTTTTATCTGCGCCTCGGGCAGCAGGGCCAGCCATCTTTCCAGGGTGTGGTGGTCGTCACGACTCAATAAAGAATGGCGGTTATCGTCCACCAATTGGGCTGCGCCGGAGATATCACCAGCAGCCAGCAAATGGCGCAGAGCGTCTTCAATAAAGCCATGACCGGCCAACCATTCCCCGGCCTTGGTGTGCAGCGCAGCGACCTCCTGCCAGCTGAATTCTACCCTGAGCTTATGGCGCAGTAAATCCTGAAATAGATGATGGTAACGATACCAGGTATCCTCCTGATCTAGGGGTATAATCAAGACATTGGCCTGCTGTAACCCCTCCAGGTAAGCCTGACCACTGCCGGGCTTTTGCATTACGGCGTCGCAGAGCGAGGCACAGAAGCGGTCAAGGATGGCGGTTTTGAGCAGAAATTCCTGGATGGCCGGAGGCTGATAATTCAGGATTTCATCTAACAGATACTCCATAATATAACGATTGGTGCCGTGAAGTGTGTCAACAAACGCGCGCTGATCGGTTTGGTAGCGCATGGATAAAGCGGCCAAACGTAAGCCGGCAATCCAACCTTCAGTCCGCTCGGTCAACATCGCAACGACGTCAGCCGGGGGCGAGGCACCCAGAAACCGGGCTAAAAAGGCTTCCGTTTCCGCCACCGAAAAACTCAAATCATTAGGGTGAATCTGGCTAAGTTCTCCCCTGCCCCTTAACCGCGGAATGGGGAAAGGCGGCATCTCGCGCGAGACTATGACCAATTGCATGCGGGGGGGCATCAGGTCGATGAGTTTACCTATTACCTGGTGGATGAGACTATTCATCAGGTGATGATAGTCATCCAGCACCAGAATGAAGGCCTCGCCGATTGCCTCAATTTCATTGATGAGGGTCGTGACCAGGAACTCTGGCTCGACATTTTGGGGGGATCTGAGCAGGCTGTGCGTTTGAGAAAGATGGTTGGGAAAGATGGTTCGAAGAGCGGCGACCACATAGGTCAGAAAGCGGGTCAACTCATTATCTGTTTCATCCAACGAGACCCAGGCCGCCGGGCGAGGGCAGGACTCTAACCAACTAATAACCAGGGTGCTCTTGCCATAGCCGGCCGGAGCAGTAACGAGCGTCAGCTTACGCTTTACACCCCGCTCTAACCGTTCCGTTAAACGCGGACGGTTAATGATATAATCACCCAAGGGGGGACGATTGAGTTTGGTCTGCAGCAATATGCGGATATTCCCACCCTGGTTCATGGCCTGGGTCCTTATTGGTGCCCACAACTGTAGCAGAAACCGCAATGTTGTCGAGCGGCAATATTCTCGTGGCTATTTGATTCTAGCACAAAAGTAGCCCAGACACACCGATTATCAAGCCAGTTTGCCCTTAGGGCAAATGACCTATCCGAAAACCGATCAATTGACCAGTTTCAAGCCTCACCGAATGACCAGTGCCTTATCACGCCCAATAACGGTGAAATACAAAGAGGCTGCCCTTGGTCACACTCAACGTCTTCTTACAGACCGCACAGTAACACCGCTTTTCTTGCAGACTATGGACCTGCACATTGCCACGTCCAACTTGCCCTCTTGCCGGGCACCCCGGATTGAGGCAAAATATCTTCTCGAGGTTCATCGAGCACTCCTTTCTTGTTGTGGTGACAAAAAGTGTGCTCCTGAACCTCTTTTTGTTCAAATCTATCCACCACGCTTTAAGGGAGAGCTATCCCACTACTATCATTTTAGGAAAGAGTGTAATGAATGTCTGTAGGGAGATGTCTACAAATCCTTGCTCGCCAAATTAGCTATGTTGGTGGGTCAACGGCGGTCCGGGCCACTTAGATCCGTTTTAGCGTGATTCTTGCCTTTTCACTGAGTACTCCGTAAAATCGGTAGCATTACTCAGGCGTTTGTAGTACCACATTCGACCGGCGCTGCGGCTTGGGCAAAGGTTTGCGAAAGTTTGCTTTGGGTTTCTTCCGGCCGTGACACTGCTTGACTTTGTGGCCGCTGCCGCAGGGGCAGGGATCATTGCGGCTGGCCCGGGCTAGCGCTGCTTCCAATTTAGCCTCCTCCACCGCCAAAACTTGCATCACCTCCGCCGCCGAACGACCCCGCCGGATCAGCCCGGCCATCAGCTTCATCGGAAAATCAACGTGATGGAAAAAATGCTTGAAACCGGCGCACAGGTAATTCAGCCCCGGCTCGCCATCAGGCGTGGTTAGAAAGCGGTTCTTAGGACACTCGCCGTAACAGGCGAAGCGCACGTCGCACTCCAGGCAGTACTGGGGTAGGGTATCCCGCTTACCCGCCCCAAACTTTAGTTGTTGCGGCGAGGCGACCAACTCGATCATATGCTCATCTTGAATATTGCCCAGGAGGTAGTCCGGCTCCACAAAATGATCGCAGGCGTACAAATCACCATTGTGCTCAAGGGCCAATCCCTGGCCGCAGGTTTCATTGAAGACACACATCCCGGATGACTCCAAGCCCAACCAGTTGCGGACTGCCGCCTCAAAGGTTTGCACATAAATCCGGCCGACATCGTGCCGAACCCACTCATCAAAAATAGTGGTCAGGAAGTGACCAAACTGCTCCGGCAAGACCGAGCGGTCAGAGACGGTGGTCCCCGCCTGGTAGAGCGTCAGGCCATTCTGGTTGATCCGTTCAACCACCGGGATAAACTGCATCCAGTCGGTGCCGGCCTCGTCCCGCAGAAATTGATAGACCTCCAGCGGATAGTCGGCGTTGACCCGGTTGACCGTGGTCAGCAGGTTGTACTCGACGCCGTGCTTTTGCAGCAGGCGCAGGCCACGCATGACCTTGTTAAATGTTGGCTGACCGCCTTTGTCCACCCGATAAACGTCGTGCAGCTCCCGCGGCCCATCGAGGCTGAGACCGATCAGGAAGTTGTGTTCTTTGAAAAATTCACCCCACTCGTCATTGAGCAGGGTGCCGTTGGTCTGCATGGTGTTCAAAAAGGTCATCCCCGGCCGGCGGTATTTTTCTTCAAGGGCCATCGCTTTGCGGTAAAAATCGAGGCCCATGAGGGTGGGTTCGCCACCCTGCCAGGCGACCGTCACCTGATCCACCCGGTGCGACTCGATCAGTTGCCGGATGTATCGCTCCAGCACTGCCTCACTCATGCGGAATTTGCTGCCAGGATAGAGCAGTTCCTTATCCAGGAAGAAACAGTAAGCGCAATCCAGGTTGCAGATGGCGCCGGTTGGTTTGGCCAGCAGGTGAAAGGCCGGCGGGGCATTGTCCGGCAGGATCAACTCGATATTGTCCCGGGTCTGTAAATCAGGGGAATATTTCATTTTAATCATAATCCCTTTTGTCTAAGACCTGCCGCAAAGCTGCCTCAGCCCCTGGCGGCAGGTTGGTATGGACCACCGTGCCTTGGTAAGGCTTTAGCAAGGCCAAAGCCGCCTCAGGGTTCGAGGCTTCTCGCAGCAGTAAAACAAGGGCTGAACTATTCGGTTTTAACGCTTCGGTCAGATCCTTGATAACATCCTTATCAATTGCTGTCTTGGCCAACGACCCCAACAGTCCTCCCCCGGCCGTCCCCAAAACCAAGCCGCCGATAGGACCGCCAAAAAGAAAGCCGAGCAACATTCCCAGCAGTCCACCGCCAACGGCCCCGGTCTTCGTTCCCGGATTCATCTCATCCTCAAGGTGTAACTTTCCATTCGGGTCTTTGACCACAACCGCCGCATCATCCAGGCTGATGAGGCCCTGACCCTCCGCTTTGCCTAAGGTTTCACGAACGAACTCGGCTTCGTCAATGTTGTTAAAAATAATGACAATCAAATGAGACAATGGGGTCCTCCTTATTTGTTTTTTTAAGCCGGCAGCGTGTCTTCAGGTTAAGGCTGATTCTTTGACCCCGCCCCCAGCAGGACTGCCAACCAGCGCGAGCCTGAATAACTTTCCAATGAAATCTTGATCACCGCCGTGAGCGGCACGGACAAAATGAGCCCGATAGGTCCTAAAACCCAGCCCCAGAAGACCATTGAGACCAGGACAATGAACATGGATAGATCTGTCCCCTGGCTCATCAAGCGGGGATAGATGGTATTATTGACGATGAGGTTCACCAACAGATACATCCCGATGACCAGTAGGACCGTTGGGGAAGGACCAAATTGAATGAAGGCTACAATGACCGCCGGAATGGCCGCCAGAATTGAACCTATGTAGGGAATATAGTTCATCAGAAAGGCTACAATTCCCCACAGCGGCGCAAATTGAACCCCCAATAGCCAGAGGGCGACCCCCACGCCTAAACCGGTAATGAAGGCCACTTGAGTTGTGGCCACCAAAAAACTGCGCAAGTTCTGGGCAACCGTGTCAAGGTAACGGTGGGCCGGATCGCTGGGCTGGAAGGCTTCGTCAAGTTTGGCCGGAAAACCGCTGACTTCGATCAACAGGAAGATGGAATAAACGAGTATCAAAAATGAATTGGATAACACGCTGGTCACGCCGACAAGGGCATACCTGACAATCCCAAGCGGATTCGTCTGACCAGACTGGGTCATAGTTTGAAGCTGGTCGACTTGAAGCCCAAACTGGTCGAGTGTTTCACCCAGCGCTGCGAGTTGTGTTTGAAGCGGTGCCTCGAAAGAGGCCAGGTTGGTGCTCAGATTTAACACCGTATTTCCCAGAAGGAGAGCCAAAACCAGAGTTACCAGCAAGGCTCCTAAGACAATTACTGCCAAAGCCAGACCATCGGACATCCCCCGTCGTTTCAAGCCCGAGCGGGGTATGTCTAAAATGACGGCAAGCAAGACGGCGATAAAGATCGGATTCAGGATCGAGGCGATGGCGTGCATCCCAGCCACAATAGCGACGCACCCCGTGGCGATCACCATGAAACGAACTACCCATGCTTGAGCGAGAAGGTCTTTCATTTTCCCCATCTCCTCCGGAAGTTGATAAGTGCTATGGCCAATTTTTCCCAACCACCGTGGTGGTTCCAGGCAAGAGCCCCCTTTATCTGCGTGATTTAAACCATCGTGGAGCTACCTCTGGTCTGCCGGAATGGGGCAGGGATATTGAGAGTGGACAGCGCTACGACCGCTCTCCTCGTTAGAAGATGATCGGACTAAGTTGTGGCGCACGGCCAACGGCGGCCTAGTCAGCCCTAATTTCTTGCCAAAATCAATTGAGGAGATCTTAGCCCTGTGGCTTTGCTCGTCTGCTCGTTCTTAAAAATGGTCAAAATGGAGAACAATGATTGTTCGCATCTCAGCAACATTCTCTTATGAAGATTGAAAAGGTAACCGGATTACCGTAGATGTCACCAAGCGAGGAACGAGCGAAGAGTCCTTCAGATCGTCCTTGGCAGGCGGTCAGGGGGACTCTTCGCTTCGCTCCGCTTCTATCGAAATGGCACGGATACACCGTTGATTTTCTTAAAGCTCGTCAGAAAGTTGTTCTCTGACACCTTATCAAACGGCGTCGGCTGCACTGCCGTCAGTCTGAGCGGCGACGGCTGTGGCCCGCTCCAGGACGCCGGCCTCGATCAGGCCGGCGATAACCAGCGTTTCCAGAACGTGCTCAGTGGCGGCTTCTTCAATGAGACTGGCCTCAATCAGGGTTTGGATCACGTCAGCAGCCACCGCGGTTTTGACCAGTTCCGCGGCGACCACCATTTCAGCCGCCTCCTCAATGGCGGCTTCTTTAACCGTTTCAGCGGCGGCCACCGTGGCCAGCGCATCCAGGATGGCATGCCCTTTGATCGCTTCTGCCGCTTCAATGGCTGCCTGCGCCTCGACCACGACCTGAAGTTCTTGGCCCACAATCAACAACGCCTCGGGCGTCAAAAAACCTTGGGCCACCAGGTGGCCCCCGGCCGCAGCCACCGCATCTCGAAAACCGGCGGCCCACTTGTGTTCAACCAACAACAAACCGGTGGCCGTGCCCGGTTCAATTTCGGAGGTCACGGTCTGCAGGTCTTCAGCGGTGATGCCATAATCGTGCTCGGCCACCGCCAGCGAACTAGCCTCGAGCGTGACCGGTGGCCGCTCCAACAGCCCAACCATTCTGCCCAGCAGCGCGCCCAACTCTTGGGCTTCGCTGGCGCTCACACTCGAGTCCTCAAAGGACATAAGGTTGCCGGACTTGTCTTTGACCACCAGCAGCAAATCAAGGACGCGGATGATGCCTCGCTGTTGGAGTTCCTCCAGTTCGCGCATGATTTTCCCTTCAAAGCGGTCAATCGTCTCAAAACCAACCACGATCAATTGAATAGGGGCAAATTTCATTGTTTTGTCTCCTTTTTATTTATCGGGCATAACCGGGCATCCGGTTGCGGTTGCCGTAAGCGCCGCCGCCGTACGACCCCAGGTCCATGAGCAGGGTCAGCCCCAACCAGATCCAATCAAAACCGGCAATGGGAAAGACAAGCACATACATCAGGGTCGTCCAGGGCAGGAAAAACCAGCCTAATAGGGGCAGAAGCCAGCCGTTAAACGCCAGATTGATCTTGCCGTATCCATAAGGCACCAACCACAAAACCATCAAGGCCAGCCGGGGACCGAGGAACAACAGAACGGTGTAAAAACAGCACATCACGCCTCTCCTTTTTTCTGATCGCTTTCGCAGCCTCCTTTTAGTTTAATCGCAAAGCGGGAACAACACATCGACTATTCGGTGAGTGATCGCTTGGGACAAATGTCCAAAGTCGGCATAGGTCATTCGTCCCAACCCAATACTCACTAGATAGTCGATGTCTCATCCACGATTTTGGTGTAAATTGGTGGTTGAGAGGACTGACTTAACAATGCTCAACAGTTTCCAACTGCTTTTAACCCAAATCGTGCAAGCGGCAGTGACAATGGGGAGCATTGTCATTGTCTTGTGGATCATTCATTTCGTTGATACCTGGCTTATGCAAGGCGGTCTGAAGCAAAGGTTTGGTATTCAACCTCGCACCAGCTTCAATCCGTTGAATTTCTTGATTGCGCCGCTCCTACACGTCAATTTTGCCCATTTGATCGGCAACAGTGTCCCTTTGTTTGTGCTGGGGGCTTTGGTCCTGGTGCAGGGGCAGCTCACATTTTGGCTAACAACCCTGTTCGTGATGCTGGTGGCCGGTATAAGCACCTGGTTTCTGGGCAAACCCAACAGCTTGCACGTTGGGGCCAGCGGGGTGATTCTGGGTTATTTCGGCTATATCCTGGCCAACGTCTTCTTTAGGCCCGATTTAGCCACAATATTGGTGGCCACTGTCGTGGTTGTGCTTTACATCGGCCTCATCTGGCAGATTCTACCCCGCAAGGGGGTCTCCTTTACCGGCCATCTATTTGGTTTTCTCGGGGGAATTTTGGCGGCGTGGGTTGCGTTTCTTTTTCTGAGATGATCACTAATTAACTATGTCACTCTAATGAAGCGATAGCAAAGTAGAGAAACCCGAGGCGGCTTTTGGCAAAGAGCGTCTCGGAGACTCTTCGCTCGTTGCTCGCTAATGACTCATCTAAACCAAGAGAAGGCAACGGGACACTTTTTTATGGTAAACACCACGCCGTTCCCCCCTAACGGAAGGGCGTGAGTACGCAAATAAAATCAATTTTTTACTAAGAAAGGGATATTTACTCATGGCAACACTGACTGTTCTGAAGTTTGAAAGCGCCGGCGGCGCGGAGAAGATGCTCGACACGCTCAAGGGTTTGAGCAAACAAGAGTTGATCAAAATCCACGATGCCGCCATCGTCAACTGGCCGGAAGGCAAGAAGAAACCCAAGACCCGACAATTGGTTAGTATGGCCGGCGCGGGGGCCTTGAGCGGCGCCTTTTGGGGCATGCTGTTTGGCATCTTGTTCCTTGTTCCTCTCTTTGGCATGGCCGTTGGCGCGGCGATGGGGGCCCTGTCCGGCGCCTTCGCCGACTATGGCATCGACGATGATTTCATCAAGTCCGTCCGTGAGAAAGTGACTGAAGGCACCTCCGCCCTCTTCCTGTTGAGTAGCGGCGCGGTCATGGACAAGATCGTCGAGGCGGTTAAAGATCAAAAGTTCGAGATCATCGCCTCAAACCTCTCCAAAGAAGAGGAAGACAACTTACGCGCCGTATTTGCTGAAGAAGAGTAAGCAGGTTAGCAGAAGAGTTTGTAGGGTTCGGAGAGTTTAAGAGTTTGTAGAGTTGCGTGAGTTATTCGACCTCAACAACTCTACAAACTCGCCCAACTCAAAACTCTATGACTCCTCCGTAAATAGGAGTGCAAACCTTGGTTTGCCCACTTTCATTGCTCGGTGTCGTTCCGCCAGGGACTGCGAACTCCTCCCTTGTAAATAGGAGTGCAAACCTTGGTTTGCCAGCAGAGCAAGCTCTGCACTCCATTTTCATTCTCGGTGTCGTCCTAACGGGGACTGTCGAACTCCTCTGAAAATAGGAAGGCAAACCTTGGTTTGCCAGCAGAGCAAGCTCTGCACTCCATTTTCATTCCCGGTCTTGTCCCGCTCGGGACTGTCGCACTCTCAAGAAAGTCAGGTCGATATGCAAAGCTTTGATACCCTACAAAAGATCATTTCTCACCTAAAAGAGAACCGGGATAAAGAGTGCCTGCTTGAACTGCAGCCGGAACGCATCACCCGCTGGTCCTGTGCGGACGTAGCCCAGGCGGCAGAGCGACTGGCGCGGGGCCTGGTGGCGACCGGCGTTAAACCGGGGGAGCATCTTCCTATTCTAGCCACCAACCGGGTCGCCTGGCCTATAGCAGCCCTGGCCATCATCCGGGCTGGGGCCGCCGTTGCGCCGCTCGATACTCAAATCAAGAATGAGGCCTTGGGCCGCATTTTGGGGGATAGCCAGGCTCGCTTCATCTTTACCACCACCGACTATGTCAACCGGCTGCGCCAGCTTGATCCCCACGGACAACTCCGCCCCATCTTATTAGATGTCGAACCGGATGATGAGCGGGGTTGGGGCGTCTTGCTGAATGATGACCTGGCCATCTCCTTACCCACCGTCGGGCCGGACGACCCGGCGGCCCTGTTTTACACCTCTGGCACTACAGGTCTACCCAAGGGGGTGCCCCTGACCCACCGCAACCTCGTTTTTCAGATCGAATCGGTCAAGGCCGTCGAGCTGGTGCAGGCCAATGATCGTATCTTACTGCCCCTGCCGATGTACCACGTCTACCCCTTTACGGTGGGCACGCTCATCCCCCTCTCCTTCGGCGTGCCAATTATCCTGCCCCAGTCGCTGACCGGCCCCCAAATTATTCGCGCCTTGCAGGAGGGGGAAGTCACGATCGTGATCGGCGTGCCCCGCGTTTACCGGGCCATCTATGACGGGATCGAAGCCCAGATTGCCGCTCGGGGCAAAGTGGCTCTTAAAGCCTTCCATGCCAGCCTGGCAACGAGCGTCCGCCTGCGCCAGACTCGCGGTTGGCGAGTTGGCAGACAGATGTTCGGCCCGATCCGGGCCCGCTTTGGACCCAATCTACGGCTGCTGGCCTCCGGTGGCTCGGCCCTGGCCCCTGACCTGGCCTGGAAATTGGAGGGGTTGGGCTGGCAGGTAGCCATTGGCTACGGCCTAACCGAAACTGCTCCGATGTTAACCATGAACCTGCCCCGCGCCGGAATACCCAAGCTAAGCAGCGTCGGTCCGGTCCTGCCGGGCATTGAACTGCGTCTCGCCCCGGTAGAGCCGGCCGCTAAGGGCGGGGATCCCGCCGCGCAGCCGGCCGGGGAGGGCGAAATCCTGGCCCGGGGACCGAGTGTGTTTGCCGGGTATCGCCAATTACCGGAGCAGACCGCCGAGGCCTTCACCGCTGATGACTGGTTCCGCACCGGCGACCTGGGCTATTTTGATGAGGAGGGGTATCTCTACATCAGCGGCCGGGCCTCGACCCTGATTGTGACCGAGGGGGGCAAGAACATTCAGCCGGAGCCGGTCGAGGAGGTTTATCAGAGCCATCCATTCATTCGGGAAATCGGTATTCTGGCGGATGAAAACAAGCTGGTGGCCTTAATCGTGCCGGATATCGAAGAGATCAACTGGCATCGCAACGGCGATGTGCCGCGAGCCATTCGCGAGGCGGTCAGTGAGCAGATCCAGGCCGTGCCCTCCTACCAACGTCTCAGTGATTATGCCATCACCGACATGCCGCTGCCCCGCACAAATTTGGGCAAAATTCAGCGCCACACCCTGGCCGACTTTTACCATCAGGCCAAAGCGGGGACCATTCAAGCCTTGCCAGAGCAGGCCGGGCCAGTGGCGAGAGCCGATATGGCCGAGCGAGACCAGGCTTTGTTGGAGGATCCGCTGGCCCACCAGGTCTGGAACTGGCTGGCGGAGCGTTACCCCGATCGGCGGCTGACGCCGGATAGCAGCCCCCACCTGGACCTGGGCATCGACTCGATGGACTGGTTGACCTTGACCCTGGAATTGAGTGAGCTAACCGGGGTCGAACTGAGCGACGAGGCCATTGGGCGGGTGACCACCGTGCGTGATCTGTTGCAAGAGGTGCAGGCCGCCGCCGAGGCCGGCGTGCTTACCCGAGACAACCCCCTTGAAAACCCCGATGAGTTGCTAACCGCTGAGCAGAAGAAGTGGCTTACACCGCGAAACGTTTTTTTCGAGACCCTGGGCGCGCTGATCTTTTTTCCCTTGCGCCTGGCAGCTCGGCTTTATTTTCGCTTGACGGCCTACGGGTTGGAGAATCTGCCCCAGCAGGGTAATTTCATCTTGACGCCCAATCACGTGAGCTTCCTTGATGCACCCATGATTGCGGCGACTCTGCCCTACCCCCTGACCCGCCAATTCTATTGGGCCGCCTCGACCCAGACCCTCTTTTCCAACTGGGTTGTGCGCACCATTAGTTGGATTTTTCAAGCCGTCCCCATCGAGCATCAACGCAGTGGAGCGGGTCTCAGAAACCTGGCTTTGGCTGCCGCCGTCCTCAAGCGGCAGAAGAATTTGGTCTGGTTTCCCGAAGGCAATATTACCCGCACCGAAGGCATGCTGCCGTTTCAGCCGGGGATTGGCCTGGTCTTGGAGGCCTTTCCAACCACCGTGGTGCCGGTCTACATCAAGGGAGCGCGGGAGGCGCTGCCTCGGGGCGATTGGTGGCCCAAATCCGTGCCGATCACGATCACCTTTGGCCAGCCGTGCGAGCCCCACGAGTTGGCCGAGCAGGGGCAGGGGGAAAATAGCCCGACTCGGATTGCCAACGCGCTTCAGGCCAAGGTCGTGGCCTTGGGACAGACTCCTGCCGAGGAAACGTTACCGACCCCCAGTCGCCAGTTGGCGGGCAGAGCCATCCTCGAGGCGGTCGTGATTGTGCTGTCGTTTGGCTTGGCCTGGCTGGTAATGCGCCGGATTCAATCAAAATAGTTCTTTAACTACTCAGTCAAGATCATGGCGGTCTGTCAGGGGCGGATGCTCATCTCGCCTGCTTGAAGATGTGATCCTTTTACACCCTAATGGCGGATAAATGGAGTGAGGTCGTTCAACCGAGGACAATCACCGGCGTCTAAAACGTTTAGTAAATGGAGATACGTATGAGTCTTTTGGAACTGATCATCAAGGCCCTGGCTCTGGGTCGAGGGGTCCTCCA
>CALMIS010000223.1 GCA_937864185.1 uncultured Chloroflexota bacterium | reverse complement strand
AGCTGCCCATGCAAGCGAACCATAAGTTGCTCTTTACCCCCGGCCCGCTGACCACCAGCCCCTCGGTCAAAGAGGCGATGTTGCGCGATTTGGGCTCGCGTGACGCGGAATTTATGGATGTGGTCAGCGATATTCGCCGCTCGCTGTTAAAGTTGGGGGGCGTCGCTGAAGCGGGCTACGAGACGATCATTATGCAGGGCAGCGGTACCTTCGGCCTGGAAGCCGTGTTCTCCTCGGTCACGCCGCCGCAGGGACACTGGCTGATTATCGTGAATGGCGTTTATGGGCGACGACTGGTCCAGATCGCGGAGAGGTTGGGGCTGACAGTCACTCGCCTGGACTATCCGGAAGACGCGCGCCCGGTATCGATGGAGATTGAGGCTGCTTTGCTCGAGTTGCCGGCAGTGACCCACCTGGCCCTGGTTCATTGTGAAACCTCGACCGGCATGCTTAACCCCGTGCCGGAAGTTGGCGAGCTGGCGCGGAGGAGTGGTAAACTGTTTTTTGTCGATGCCATGAGCAGCTTCGGCGCGGTGCCGCTCAATCTGGCTGAGGCGGGCATCGATTATTTGGTCTCGTCGGCCAACAAGTGCATCGAGGGCGTGCCCGGCTTCAGCTTTGTGCTGGCCCGGCGCGAGGCCCTGCTGACCACGCAGGGCTATGCCCGCAGTCTGAGCCTCGATCTGCTGGCTCAGTGGCAAACGCTGGAGGCGACCGGTCAGTTCCGCTTCACCCCCCCGACTCACGCCCTCCTGGCCTTTGATCAGGCTTTGCGGGAGCTGAATGATGAAGGCGGCGTGGCCGGCCGGGCGGCGCGCTACAGCAACAACTACGAGACGCTCGTGACCGGTATGCGCCGGCTGGGCTTTACGGAGTATCTCGCGCCTGAACTGCAAGGTTACATTATCACCGCTTTTCGCTACCCGGAGCACCCGCATTGGAATTTCGAGCGCTTCTATCAGGGTCTCAATCAACGAGGCTTTGTCATTTATCCCGGCAAAGTGAGCAACGCGGACTGTTTCCGCATTGGCAACATTGGCCGGATTTTTGAGACGGATATTTACGCCCTGCTGGCCGCGATTGAGGAAGTCCTGGGCGAACTGGAGGTGGAGCTATGACCTTTGTCTTTAAGCGCACGTATCGGGGGCCGTTGCAGGCCGTGATCTTCGATTGGGCCGGCACTACGGTCGATTATGGCTCGCGGGCCCCGGCCATGGTCTTTGTCGAAGTCTTTCGGCGGCAGGGCGTGGAGATTAGCTTTGAGGAAGCCCGCGGGCCGATGGGCATGGCCAAGCGTGACCACATCAAGCAATTAACCGAACTCGCCCCAATCGCGCTACGATGGCAGGCCGTGAATGGCCGACTGCCCACCGAGGCAGATATTGAGGCGATGTACGAGGCCTTTATCCCCTTGCAGGTGGAGGCTCTGGCCGACTATGCCGAGTTGATCCCCGGCACGCTGGCCGGCGTGGCTGACTGCCGCCGCCGCGGCATGGCCATCGGGGCCAATACCGGCTACAACCGGGAGATGGTCGAGGTCCTGGCCGCTGAGGCCCGGAAACAAGGCTACGCGCCCGACTCGATCGTTTGCGCCGACGATGTTCCCAGCGGCCGGCCGGCCCCCTGGATGGCACTCCGTAATGCCCAAGAGTTAGGCGTCTATCCGCTGGAGGCCATCGTCAAGGTGGATGACACGGTGCCGGGCCTTGAGGCCGGTCTGAATGCCGGCATGTGGACGATTGGAATTGCCAAGACCGGTAATGAGCTGGGTCTCAGCCAGAGCGAGGTCGAGGCTCTCGAGCCGGAAGAGCTCGAGACTCGGCTGGGGCGAGCCTATACCCGGCTCTATCAGGCCGGGGCCCATTACGTGGTCGACGGGGTAGGCGATTTGCCGGGCGTGCTCGATCACCTCAACCGCCGGCTGGCTGGCGGCGAGAAGCCCTAGTTCCCGGCCGGTCGCTTTAAAACAATCTTTACTCCTCTTTTACATCTTCTTAATGCCGGCTTTAAACCAACTTAACTACCCGGTGCTATGATTTCCCCGGGATGTCAGGAGAGGAGAGAGATGTCGTCCACGATTTTGCTGTCCATCGATGGGGTTCGCCCCGATGCCTTGACCAAGGCCAACTGCCCCAACCTGCTTAACTTCCAGGCACGGGGCGCTTCAACGTTAACCGCTTCGGCTGTGATGCCCTCCGTGACCTTACCCTGCCACATGTCGATCTTCCACAGCGTGCCGCCCACTCGCCACGGCGTGGTCACCAACGATTGGATGCCGATGGCCCGACCGCTGCCGGGCTTGATCGACCAGGCTCATACCCACGGCCTGCGCTGTGCCGCCTTCTACAGTTGGGAACCCCTCCGTAATCTCAGTCTGCCGGGCAGCCTCGCTTTCGCCTACTTTCGTGACAGCGCCGACATCGACCTTGAGGCGGACCAGCCCGTGGCCGAGGCCGCCAGTCACTATCTCAATAGTGAAGCACTCGATTTCGTCTTTGTCTACTTCGGCACCATTGACATCGCCGGTCATAAATACGGCTGGCTGTCCGAAGGCTATCTGGCCCAATTGGAACGCGTCGATCGGCTTTTTGGTGATTTCGTCGACGCCCTGCCACCGGACACGACCCTCCTGGTCCAGAGTGATCACGGTGGCCACGATCGCAGCCACGGGACCGACTCGGCCGAGGATATGACCATTCCCTGGCTGGTGGCCGGCCCGGGAATCAAAGCCGGTTATGAAATTACCAGCGACGTGAGTCTCCTCGATACCGCGCCCACGCTGGCTCGGCTGCTGAGCCTGAAGTCTCACCCTGATTGGGAGGGCCGGTGCCTGGACGAAATTTTTCTGTAGCAAAAAAATTATATAAGCGTGAAGGAGAAGTGATCATGATCAAGGGTAGAATCCTCGTCAGTCTACTCGCTTTGCTGCTGGGCTTGGGGCTGTTGGCCGCCTGCAGCAGCGCGCCTGCGGTTGAAGAGACGGCCAAGGACGCTCAAGAAACCGCCGGCGAGGCGGCTGAGCAAGCCCAAGAAGCCGCGGCTGAAGCGGTGGAACAAGTTCAAGAAGCGGCGGCCGAAGCCGCGGAAGTCGCTCAGGAAAATGTTGAAGAAGCGATGAACGAGGCCGCCACCTCGGTGGCCGGCGGTGGCTGCCCGACCGCCACGGTCGCTGATACCATGGGCCTGGCGGCCGGCGCCTTTCCCCAGCAGTATGAGCTGGCTGAGTTTCAAGACGCGGCCGGCTGCGAATTGAGCTTCAGTGAAAATCCTGACATCGCGGCCCTGTACGACCGGATTCCGCATACCAATAAGGCCGACCTGGCCCCGGTCAGCGAGCGCTTGCCGGCTGAGCCGCTGGTCGTGGTTCCGTATGAGGCCATCGGCCTTTATGGCGGGGGGTTGGACGGCCTCTCCAACGCCACCGAAGCCGGGACCTCCGACGTGCTCAGTGTCCGGCACGTCAATCTGGTCCGCTACGCCGACGACCTCAAGACTCTCGTGCCCAACGTGGCCAAAGGTTGGGAATGGAACGACGATTTCACCGAGTTGACCCTCTTTCTGCGGGCCGGCCACAAATGGTCGGATGGCGCGCCCTTCACCGCCGAGGACATCGTCTTCTGGTACAACGATCTGATCCTTAATCCGGATGTTTACGCCGAAACACCCAGCCGCTGGTTGTTCAACGGCGAGCCGCTCCAAATCGAGGCCATCGACGACACCACGGTCAAGTTTACCTTTCCGGTGCCCACGCCCGGCATTCTGAACCGCTTTGCCGTCGACTACGGCCAACCCTTCCAACCCAAACATTTCTTTGAGCAGCAAGTGGCAGAAACGGGTAAGAGTCTAGCCGAGGTGGCTGCTATCTACTATCGCGGCAGCGACTGGAAAGATGTACCCACCCCGCTCCTGGCCAGCGAGTCTGAGTTCATTGCCCCGACGCTCGAGTCGCACATTGTGGTTGAGGAAAATACCGAAAGCCGGCGTTTGGTGGCCAACCCATATTTCTTTATGGTTGATACGGCCGGCCATCAACTCCCCTACATCAGCGAGATCAACGAGCTGTATGTGCCGGATGATGAAGTTCGTAACCTGAAGATCACCAACGGGGAGGTCGATTACAAAACGCAGACCATTTTCATCGAGAACTATCCGCTTTACAAAGAAAACGAAGCTAAAGGCAATTACACGGCTCATCTGGCGCCGGGTTTAGGGGAAAATGTCTTTTACGCCTTCAACGTCAATCACAAAGATCCGGCCCTGCGGGCCATCTTTGAAGATCTGCGCTTCCGCCAGGCGATGTCGTTGGCCTTAAACCGGGCTGAGATCAATGAGATTGTTTATCTGGGCCAGGGCCAGCCGCAGCAGGCCGTCCCCGCCGATCCCAACACCGTGGAGTTTGTCACTTCCGATCACCTGAACGCGTTCATCGAGTACGACCCGGCCCAGGCCAACAGCCTGCTGGATGAAATGGGCCTGGAAGATACAGACGGCGACGGTTTCCGCGAGAATTTGGAAGGTGGGCCTTTTGTCGTCCAACTTCAGTATTCTAACCAAGGCGCGCCGGTGCGGCTGCACGAGCTGGTTGAAGATTACTGGGAAGCGGTCGGCGTGCAGGTTGAGGCCAAAGAAGTGACCTCCGATGAGTACCGGGAGCAAGGCAACAACAACGACCTCGATGTCACCGTTTGGAAAAACGACGGCACCAGCGCCCCGCTCATCTCGCAGGACGTGACCATGCTGGTCCCCCCCTTTGGCGACTTCTTTAACCCTGGCGGCGGCTTTGAGTGGGCGGCCTGGTACGCCTCCGGTGGGACTGACGGGGTTGAACCGCCGGACGATGTCAAGCGCCTGGTCGAGCTGTCCAACGAATTTATTCAATACCCGTTAGGCAGCGCTGAAAGCAATCGGGTTGGCGAGGAAATCGTTGATATCCACGTCAACAGCTTGTGGAAGATTGGCATCATCGGTAATGTGGTCACCCCGAACATCCAACACAATACCCTGAAGAACTTCAAGCCTTTCACCGCGATGACCTATGACTACTACTGGGCCTTTCCTTATCGTCCGCAGCAGTGGTACTTTGAGCAGTAGAGCCTAAACCGGCGTCAGAGTCCGGCAACGACCTGACAGGTTTTCAAAACCTGTCAGGTCTCTTCCTTTCCCGCAGGTATAAAATGATAAGATTTCTGATCCAACGTTCCCTGGGTATGCTGGTCACGATGTTCGTCGTTTCCATTATGGTCTTTATCATCATGGAACTCCCCCCCGGCGACTATGCGGAACGGTACGCGTTTCGGAAGTTTTCCGGGACAGGCGTGACGGTTACACCGTCCGACATCCAAAACATTCGGGCCGAACTTGGGCTGGACCGGCCGGCCTACGAGCGATACTTTAGCTGGATATGGGGCATCATCACCCGCTTTGATTTTGGCCAGGCGTTTGCCTTTGAAACGTCGGTCAACAACGTGATTGGTCAAAAGGTCTGGCTGACCCTGGCTATTTTGTTCTCCACGCTGATTGTCACTTACCTGGTCTCGATCCCCATCGGCATGTATGCGGCCCTCCATCGCAACTCGGCCGGGGATTACTCGCTGACCGTGTTGAGTTACTTGGGCCTGGCCCTGCCTAACTTTATGCTGGCCTTGATTTTGCTCTACATCAGCGTCAGCTATTTTGACACCTCGGTCGGCGGGCTGTTTTCGCCGGAGTACGCCGACCAACCCTGGAGTTTGGCTAAAGCGGTCGATTTACTGAAACACTTGATCGTCCCGGCGGTGGTGCTGGCCTGGTCGGCCTCGGCCTTCCAGATCCAAACCGTGCGGGCCACTATGCTCGATGAGATTAACAAGCTGTCCGTAACCGCCGCCCGGGCCCGGGGCATTCCGGAAGGGAAACTGCTCCTCAAGTATCCGGCCCGGCTGGCCCTCAACCCGGTGGTCGGCACCATCGGCTTTGACGTCAACCGCATCTTCTCCGAACTGCCGATTGTGGCCCTCGTCCTGGGTTTGCCGGAACTGGGAGAACTTTTGATCAAGTCCTATCTTGACCTGGATATGTTTGTGGCCGGCGCCATTTTGTTAATGCTTACCTTTATGATCATTTTTATGAACTTCATTTCCGATCTGCTATTAGCCGCGCTCGATCCGCGCCTTAAACTAGAAGGAGGCTAAGATGACGACCCTGACCCGGGAAGCCGATCTTCCCTCAGTCCCCAGCCACGAATCCGAAGAGGCTTTACGGTACTATTCGGCCACGCAGTGGCAGTTGGTCTGGTGGCGTTTCCGGCGTAACCGGTTGGCCTTGGTTGGCGGCACGATTTTGGCCGTGATGGCCTTTACCGGCCTTTTTGCCGAGTTTTTTGCGCCTTACAGTGGGACATATCGCAATCCTGCCTACCTGCTGGGACCGCCCCAGTTGCCTCGCTTCTGGAACGATGATGGCTTTAGCCTGCGCCCCTTTGTCCCCGGCGTCACCACCGAGCGGGACCCGATCACGCTGCGGTTGATCCCCACCGTCGATCCCGGTATCCGGCGCGAGCTTCAGTTTTTTGTGCGAGGCGAGGAGTATAGCTTCTTTGGCCTCTTCACCGCGGATCTTCGGCTGTTTGGTGTCAGTGAGGGCACTCTGCATCTGTTTGGCACGGACGACCTGGGCCGGGATATCTTCTCTCGAACCTTGTACGCCACCCGCACCTCGTTGTCGATTGGGGTTTTGGGCGTGCTGATTGCCTTTGTCCTGTCCTTGATTATTGGCGGCGTGGCGGGCTACTTTGGCGGTTGGATCGACTATGTCATCCAGCGGCTAACCGAGATTATCCGGGTGGTGCCGGTCATCCCGCTCTATATGGGGCTGGCCGCGGCTTTTCCCAAGGAGTGGTCCAGCCAGCAGGTCTATTTTGCCATGACGCTTATTTTGGGCCTGGTCGGCTGGCCCACCCTGGCCCGCCGGATCCGGGGCAAGTTGTTGACCCTGCGCGATGAGGATTATGTGACGGCGGCCCGGCTCTCCGGGGCCACGACCTCGCGTATCATCGGCCGGCATCTGTTGCCGGCCTTTGCCAGCTACATTATCGTCGATCTGGTTATCTCGTTTCCCTACATGATCCTCAGCGAGACCGCGCTCAGCTTTGTCGGGCTGGGGCTGCGGCCGCCGTCGATCAGTTGGGGCGTGTTGATGCAGAACGCTCAGAATATCCGCGCCATCGAGCAAGCGCCCTGGCTCTTTATTCCGGCGGTCTTTGTGGTGTTGGCCGTCCTGGCTTTTACCGTTTTGGGTGACGGGCTGCGAGACGCGGCCGACCCGTATTCGGTTAGTGGATCTTAGGAGCACAATTCATGACGACGAACGGACACCATCCCGCCACGGTGCTCAGTGTCAGTAACCTAAAAGTGGCCTTTAAATCCGATGAAGGGCTGGTCAAAGCCGTGGACGGGATCGATTTTACGGTCAAGCGCGGCCAAACCCTCGGCCTTGTGGGCGAGAGCGGCTCGGGCAAGAGTGTCAGCACCAAGGCCATCATGCAACTGCTGCCTAAAACGGCGATCATTGATAGCCAATCGCGCATCCACTATTACCGGAACGGCAGCGAGCCGGTAGACATCACCCGGCTCAAGCCCACCGGCCGCGAGATAAGAGAAATTCGGGGTGGCGAGATCGCCATGATCTTTCAAGAGCCGATGGCTTCTTTCTCCCCGGTTTATACCATCGGCAACCATATTATGGAAGCGATCTTGACCCATCGCCGCATGACGAAGAAGGAGGCCAAGGAGCTGGCCATCGAGATGCTGGACAAAGTCGGCCTTGCCAATCCCCGGGTCCGGATCGATCAATACCCGTTTGAGTTATCGGGCGGCATGCGGCAGCGGGCGATGATCGCCCTGGCTCTGTCCACCAACCCGGCCGTGTTGATTGCCGACGAACCGACGACGGCCCTGGATGTAACCATCCAGGCTCAGATCCTGGAACTCATGAAACAGCTCCAAGATGAGTTTGAGATGGCCATTATCTTCATCACCCACGATTTGGGCGTGATCGCTCAGGTGGCCGATGAAGTCGCGGTCATGTATTTGGGCCGGATTATGGAACGCGGTCGTACCCACGATGTGATCTTTAACCCGCGGCATCCCTACACCCAGGGGCTGCTGAAAGCCATTCCCAAGCTCACGCACTTGTACGAGCGTCTCATCCCCATCGGCGGCGACATTCCCAGCCCGCTCAGTCGGCCCACCGGCTGTCCGTTCCACACCCGCTGTCTCAAGCGTATCCCCGGCCGTTGCGACGTCAATGAACCGGCTGTCACGCCAGTGGCTGAGGGGCATGAGGTCAGTTGTTTTTTATATGAATAGATGGGAGAGCCAGGAGCAGGAAGTAGGAAGCAGGGAGTAGGAAGTAGCGGGATAAAAAACCATGTCAAACCTTTTAGAAGTAGAAAACCTCAAAGTCCACTTCCCCATTCATAGCGGGGGCTTCTTTAAGCGGGTCACCAATTATGTGCGGGCGGTGGATGGGGTAAGCTTTACCATTCAACGAGGAGAAACACTCGGTTTGGTGGGGGAGAGTGGCTCCGGCAAAACTACGGTGGGCCGCTCCTTGCTGCGCGCGATTGATCTGACCGAAGGGCAGGTGACGTTCCATCTAAACGGCCGGCCGGTCGATTTAATGGGCTTGCAGAGCCAAGATCTGCGCCGGTTTCGCCGCCACATGCAGATGATTTTCCAGGACCCTTATGCCTCGCTGAATCCCAGAATGACCGTGCGGGACATTATCGCCGAGCCGCTGCTGGCCAACAAACTGGCTAAAGGGCGCGACGTGGATCAAAAGGTGCGTGAAACCGCCGACCGGTGCAAATTGAATCTGGAGCATTTACGCCGCTTCCCTCACGCCTTCAGCGGCGGCCAACGCCAGCGGATCGGGATTGCCCGCGCTTTGGTATCCAACCCCGAGTTCATTGTGTGCGATGAGTCGGTCTCGGCCCTGGACGTCTCGATCCAGGCCGACATTCTTAACCTGCTGTGGGATTTACAGCGCCAGCTTGGCCTGACCTATCTCTTCATTGCCCACGATCTGAGCGTCGTGGCCCATATCTCGACCCGGGTAGCGGTGATGTATGTCGGCACCTTTGTCGAGCTGGCCCCGACGAAAAAGCTGTTCTTTACGCCCCGGCATCCTTACACCGCCGCCTTGCTCTCGGCCATTCCGGAAGTGGATCTAAATAAAACGATGAAACCAGTCACTCTTAGCGGCGAAATTCCCAATCCAGCCAAGCCGCCCTCCGGCTGTCGTTTCCATACCCGCTGCGCTTACGTGCAGGATCGCTGCCGGACAGAAACGCCAGCCTGGCGGCAGCTTGACGACGATCACTTTGTCGCCTGCCACTTCGCAGAGTCGCTAAGCCTGCCGGGGGTAGAGCTGGCTTAGGATCCCGGATTTTTTAGATGAGGTCCCGCGCCCGGCGTTTCGGCTTTTTAAAAGAAGCCGCCATTTAGACATAGCCTGCTTGTTTATAGGACTCATAGCCGGCCTGAGTGAGAGCGCTTAACTCCTTGAACAGTTCATCGTCGGTCGCCTTGAAGTTGAAGCACGATTTGCCTTGCATCCGTTTCTTTAAATCATGAGAGATATTATCGAGCAGGCTCGGATTGACATACACCGGCATCAGATGATAACTAACGTAATTCTTCTTCGTTTGAACAGCCCCAAAGAACAATGGTTTTTTATTCTTCATGATCTGTTTTGTATCAAGAGAAAAGTTGCCCGGGTCATCTGACGTGCAATCGAGTTCCACCGCGTAAGGCTGCATAATCTTTTTTAGCTCTTGAAAAACATGCGAGAGTTCCATTCTCTATCCCTTTGTCAGGGACCCTTGACAATGACCGAGACTGGAAACAAATCCCTTTGCGACCAAGGGATTAATCGCTCCGGGAGGTAATCCTAGCTTCTGCACCACTTGTCTGCATAGGCTCATTGGCTCCACAGTCTGGCCAGCGCTGATTTCACAAACTGTTGAATGAATTCGGAGGAGGTGCTCCAGACTCTGGTTCATTCGTTGCGCTATGGCGGCTGCTCCTTTAATTGGTTCTTCCCAAGACGATAGCAACACGCTTACATCAGCGACGGTTTGTAAGTTGCGTACAGAGGTCACCGTCTCCAAAATATCATCATAGAGTGGAATTTCATGAGGAGGAATAAGCGCGTCTCCCGAAAGCAAAGTAGACTCGCTCCCGCACAGCAGAGAAATTGACCCCTTTGAGTGTCCCGGCGTATGGATAACTTGTAGATTAATCCCTGCCTCCAACTCCAGGGTGTCTCCATCTTGGATGACCTTATCAACAGCGACTGAGCCTTCAACGAGGGTATGGAATCCGGGCACGGGACGTTCGCTGAATTGGTGCTCGGTGTTCTCGGCCCAATCAACCTCAGCCGCATGGAGCGAGAGCGGACAGCCTATTGTCTGCTTGATATACTTTGCGCCACCGATATGATCGGGATGAGCATGGGTCAAAATTAAATCGGTGATTTCCGCCGGTTTTCTGCCCTGCCTCTGAATATAATCGAAGATTAGGGGCCCTGAACCCGCCACCCCACTGTCAACGAGATGAATACTGTCCCCAAAAATGAGATAAGCATAAACAAACCGATCTAACATCAGATCTTGATTGACGGGCACTTTAAAGGGGATTCTTAAGGCATGAATATGCTCGGTAACTTGCACGGGTTGAATACCTTCCTAATTGTCTGCTATTATAATTCAAAAATTGAACAGCGCTACCTGGAGGCGAAGATCTGCCTTCCTCCATCGCCGTTTCATTTGTGACCGGTATTGCAATCCTTTTGACAATCCCCCCCTTGTCGATTAGAATTGCCGTTATGCAATTTTGTCGGCAGAAACTTGGAAGCTGAGCGTAGAAATTAGGGACGGTATCTCCCCCTTTCATTTCTACGGGCTCGTTTCTCATTCTGCACACAGTAGTGCAAAATCTCGCGAATGAACGCGATTTGAGGAGATAGAAGTAATGGCTAGCTATTCAACTGACAAAATTAGAAACATCGTGCTGCTTGGTCACTCAGGGTGTGGCAAAACTTCACTAGCCGAAGCTATGTTATTCAACAGTGGCGCCATCAACCGTATGGGCAAGGTAGAAGATGGCAACACCGTCTCTGACTACGACGAAGAAGAAATCAGCCGCACGATGTCGATCAATTTGTCGGTCTTGCCCTGTGAGTGGAAGGGGCACAAGATCAATGTCATCGATGTCCCGGGTTACGCTGATTTCCAGGGCGAGATGCTCAACGGTTTGCACGTGGCCGATACGGCCGTCATCGTTATCGATGGCTCCGCCGGGGTGGAAGTGGGGACGCAGTTGACCTGGCAAATGGCCAGGCGTCTAGGTAAACCCATCGTTATCTTCCTTAACAAAATGGATCGCTCCAACGCCAGCTTCCGGCGCGTGGTCGAACAGCTCCGCAATACCTTTGATACTACCTTTGTCCCGATGGAGATGCCGATTCGCAACGGCGAAAAATTTGTGGGCGTCGTTGACCTGATCACCAAAGAAGCGCATACCGGCACCGGCAAAGCCTCTCAACCGCCGGCCGAGATGGCCGATGAGATTGAAGAGTTTCGGCTGCAAGTGATCGAGTACGGGGCCGAAGGTGACGACGAATTGATGATGAAGTACTTCGATGGGGAGGAGTTGACCGAAGAGGAGATCGCCCACGGTATCCGCGCCGGCTTGCGCAGCGGCCGGATTGTGCCCGTCTTCTGCGGCAGCGCCGCCGACAACGTAGCCGTGAGGGGCTTCATGAACCACATTCTCGATGCCTTCCCTGATCCCGCCTCCGTGGAAGTTGCGGCTAAGACCAAAGGGGGCGGCACAGAGTCTTTAAAGGGCGATCCCAGCGGACCGTTGGCCGCCCAGGTCTTTAAAACCATCAATGATCAGTATGGGCGGGTTAGCTTGATCCGGGTATGGTCCGGAACGCTCAAAGGCGATAGCCGGGCCGTTAACTGCCGCACCGATCATGAAGAGCGGATCGCCGGGCTGTTCTCGCCGCGGGGAAAAGAGCAGCCGCACATCACCGAAGGTGCCGCCGGCGATATCGTCGGGGTGGTTAAGCTCGGCGACACCCATACCGGCGATACCTTGTGCGATAAGGGCAAAGTGCTGTTCCTGCCCAAGGTAGAGTATCCTGAACCGGTCTATGCCGTCGCCTTAACACCCAAATCCCAGGCCGACTCGGCCAAGCTGGGCTCCAGCTTGAGCCGGACTACGGAAGAGGATCCCACGCTGCGCTCCCGCTATGAGTCGGCCACCCGCCAAACCTTGCTGGAAGGGATGGGCGATGCCCACGTTAACATCGCCGTCAAGCGCATGGCCAGCCGCTTCGGCCTGGATGTGGATCTGGCTACCCCCAAGGTGCCCTACCTGGAAACTGTGGCCCGGACCGGCTCGGCCCAGTACCGGCACAAAAAGCAGAGCGGGGGCGCGGGGCAATTTGGCGAAGTTCATTTGCGCGTCGAGCCAACAGAGCGCGGCACCGGGTTTGAATATAAGAGCGAGATTTTCGGGGGCTCAATTTCCCAGCCGTTCCTGCCTTCCATTGAGAAAGGGATTAAACAGGTCCTGGATAATGGGGTCATGGCCGGCTATCCCGTGGTCGATGTTCGGGCCGTGGTTTACGACGGGAAAGAGCACCCGGTCGACTCTAAAGACATTGCCTTTCAAATTGCCGGGCGTGAAGCTTTTAAGCTCGCCTTTATGCAGGCCGGCCCCACCCTGCTGGAGCCGATTATGGATTTGACGATCACCGTGCCCGAAGAGTTCACCGGCGACGTGAGCGGTGATCTGAGCACCAAACGGGCGCGAATGTCTGGGATGGACCAGGTGATGGGGAACACCGTCATTACCGCTCAGGCGCCGCTGGCCGAAATTCAGCGCTACGCCACCGATTTACGTTCGATCACCCAAGGGCGGGGGATCTATACGATGAAACTGTCGCATTACGAGCCGGTGCCAAGCCATATCGTCAATGACGTGATCGCTCAGGCTAAGCGCGACCATGAAGAGGAATAATCTAGGGATTATTAGAACTTGGGGATGAGGAGTTGGTTCTTGAGCAGGCTTTAATTCCCAATCTTCTAATCCTCCAATCTCCAAGAGGAGTTTACGCAGATCATGCCTTCAATCTTCCCGTTTACCGCCATTGTCGGTCAGGAGCGGATGAAAACCGCTCTTATTCTCAACGCCATCAACCCGCGCATCGGTGGGGTACTGATCCGCGGCGAGCGCGGCACCGCCAAGTCAACCGCCTCTCGCGCCTTGGCCGCCTTGCTGCCGGATATTGATGTTTATCTCGACTCGCCCTTTAACGACGACCCCAACGTCCCGGAGTCCTGGTCTGACTGGGTGAAGCAGCGTAAAGACCGGGGTGAAATTTTGGCGGTTGGCTCCCATCGGATCCGCTTTGTCGATCTGCCGGTTAGCGCGACCGAGGACCGGGTGGTGGGCACGCTTGACATCGAACAAGCCATTAAGAAAGGCGAGCGCCATTTTGAACCGGGTGTGCTGGCCGCGGCCAATCGTGGGCTGCTCTACGTCGATGAGGTCAACCTGCTCGATGATCACGTGGTCGATCTGTTGCTCGACTCGGCAGCGATGGGCGTTAACGTGGTGGAGCGAGAAGGGATCAGCTTTTCGCACCCGGCGCGCTTTATGTTTGTCGGCACTATGAATCCCGAAGAGGGAGACCTGCGCCCCCAACTGCTGGATCGCTTCGCCTTGTGCGTCGATATTCACAGCATCAGCGCGCCGGCTCAGCGGATGAGCATTTTGGAACGCACCCTGGAGTTTGAACGTGATCCGGACGCCTTTTACAAAAAGTGGCAGCCGGAAGAAACAACCTTGGCCGAGAAGATTATCCACGCCCGTGACCTGCTGCCCAAGGTCTCTTACACCAAGCGTGATCTTTACACCATCGCCGAGTTGATGGCCGAGATGCATGTCGACGGGCACCGCGGCGATATCGTCATCCTCAAGACGGCTATTGCCCACGCGGCCTTTATGGACCGCACCTCCATCAACCGGCTCGATATCCTGATCGCGGCCGAGTTGGCCCTGCCGCACCGCCTCAAGCGCCAGCCCTTCCAGGATACGTCGGCTCAGTTTCAGGAGCTGGCCGAAAAACTGGAGCAGATTCGCGACGAGGCCGACGAGCAGATCCAGAAGCAAGCCGCGGCCAGCGAGTCAACTGGGGCGATCGAGGAAAAAAAAACGATGCTGAATCGGTAGAAGGGGACGATGAGGCGGCGGTTCCTCCGCCAACCGGAACACCGCCGCCCTCCCCCACCTCTGAACAGGCCTCCGGAGACCAGAATCAGGCCAATAACCTGGTTAACATTGGTCAGGATTTTGCGACCCGCCGCCTGCAAACCCCGCTCGATAAAGTCACCCGCTCCTCGGCCGGAAAGCGCAGCTACACCAAAACCGATCGCAAGCGCGGGCGTTACATTCAAGCCCGGCCGGCTCGGGGCAAACCGCGCGATGTCGCCTTCGACGCAACCTTGCGTGCGGCCGCGCCCTTCCAAATCTCTCGCGACCGGACCGATCGCGCCTTAGCGGTGGAAAAAGAAGATATCCACGACAAAGTCCGCGTTCGGCGGGCTCACAATTTGATCCTGTTCGTGGTCGATGCCAGTTGGAGCATGGCCGCCGCCGAGCGGATGGAGGCCACCAAGGGCGCCATTATGAGCTTGCTGCTCGATGCTTACCAGCGCCGCGATCAGGTCGGGCTGGTGGTGTTCCAGAAGGAGCAGGCTCGCCTGATCTTGCCGCCGACCTCCAGTGTGGAGCTGGCCAAGAAAGCGCTGGCCGACGTGCCGGTTGGCGGCAAAACCCCCTTATCGGCGGGGCTGCTGCTAGCCCACAAAGTTTTGTCCCAGCAGCTCCGGCTCCACCCGGAGGTGATGCCGATGATGATCCTGCTGACCGACGGGGCGGGCAACGTCTCCATCTCCGATCTGCCGGCCCAAGAGGAAGCGCATCGGGTCGCCAAGCTGATTACGGAGGAGGGCATCCGCTCCATCGTCATCAATATGGAGCACGCCAGCTTTGATCGCGGTCTGGCTCAAGCCCTGGCCGACGAACTCAACGCGCCGTGTTATACCCTCCATGATTTAAAGGCCGATACCCTCTATCGAACCGTGAAGGATGAGTTAAGGTTAGGCTAATGACTGCTAACGACGAGATCACGCTGACCGCCGCCGAAGCCGCGGCGCTGCGCCGGGGTTTTACGTACTGCCCTCGTTGCCGGGCCGAACTGGTCGATAAAATGGCGTTCGATCGGGTCCGGCGAGTCTGCCCGGACTGCAATTTTGTCCAATTTATCGATCCCAAGGTGGTGGCCGCCGTGATGGCGCGGCAGGATGGTAAGATCCTGCTGGTGCGCCGGTCGATCGAACCGGCGCAGGGTAAGTGGTGCTTCCCCGGCGGCTTTATCGAGGTGGATGAAACTCCGCAGCAAGCCGCCGCCCGCGAGTGCCTGGAAGAAAGCGGCTACATTGTGACGATAGACAAACTGGTCGATGTCTATTCCTTTCAGGATTTCCGCAGTAGCGGGATTATGATTATTTACACCGGGCACATCACCGGCGGGCAAGCCTTGACCAACAGCGAAGTGGATGGGGTAGGCCTGTTTGGGCCGGAAGAACTGCCGGAGATTGCCTTTGACACCAACAAGCAGGCCATCGAACAGTGGTTGGCGGGTAAGATTTAGGGAGAAACCATGACCAAGATCCTGGCGATCGAAACCTCCTGCGATGAAACCGCCGCTGCCATCATCGAGGACGGTTACAAAATCCATTCCAACGTCGTTGCCTCTCAGATCGACATTCACCGGCGCTACGGCGGTGTCTTTCCCGAGGTGGCTTCGCGGCAGCACATTTTGGCCATCAGCACCGTCATCCAGGACGCGCTGATCGAAGGGCGCACCGCCTGGACTGAGTTGGATGCGGTTGCGGTCACTTACGGGCCGGGTCTGGTGGGCAGTTTGTTGGTGGGCGTCAATGCAGCCAAGGGCTTAGCGGTGGCCCAGGGCCTGCCGCTCATCGGCGTGAACCACCTCGAGGGCCACCTTTACTCCACCTGGCTCGATCACGAAGGCCGCGGCCAGGCGCCGGAGATTCGCTTTCCCTCGCTGTGCCTGATCGTCTCCGGTGGCCATACTGAACTAGTGCTGATCCGGGGGCACGGCGACTATCAGATCCTGGGCCGCACGATCGACGATGCGGCTGGCGAAGCCTTCGACAAAGTGGCTCGCCTGCTCGATCTAGGGTTTCCCGGTGGGCCGGCCATCCAAAAAGCGGCTCAGGCCGGTAGCACGCGAGCCTATGACTTTCCCCGGGCCCGGCTGGGCGACTCTTTGGACTTTAGCTTCTCCGGGCTCAAAACGGCGGTGCTGCGCGAAGTGCAGAAGTTTAAAAAAGTCGATCGGCTGCATCGCTCGCCGCAGGGGCAGCAACTGCCCTTGAGTACGGTGCCGGCAGCCGATGTCGCCGCTTCGTTTCAGATGGCTGTGGTCGATGTCCTGGTCGCCAAAACCAAAGTTGCCGCCCAGCGGTGTGACGCGGCCGAGGTGCTGCTGGTCGGTGGGGTGGCGGCCAACGCCTTGCTGCGCAGCGAGATGGCCCGCCAGATCGATCGCCCGCTCCGGATCCCGCCCATCTGGCTCTGCACCGACAACGCTTCGATGATCGGCGCGGCGGCTTACTGGCGCTACCAGGCCGGGCAGACCAGCAAACTGGATTTGGATGTGAAGGCTAATCTGCGGCTGGATCTCAACTAGTCCAAATTTGTTGAGCCAGAAGCAAAGTTGCGGCATAATGGAATTAAATCCACTCGAAACCCCAAACGAGGTGCCTTCATGCAAATCAAAGATCTGAAATGTCCCAACTGTGCAACGCCACTGCCGACTCGGCTGTTTGCCAACCAACTGATCGAGTGCCGGGGTTGCGGTTCAACCTTGGCCTTGCCGGATCTAGATCTGGAGCAGGCGCTGGTTTGTGCCGCTTGTGGCATCATCAATGGCTCCGATCAGCGCTACTGTGTGGAGTGTGGCCAGCCGCTGTATAGTGAGTGTATTTTGTGTCACACCAAGAATCAGGCCGGCACCGCCTACTGCCAGCGTTGCGGCGTGAACCTGACCCAAAATCGGCTGCGCCGCCAGATGTTGATGGGTGACCGGCAGCGCGTCCGGGAAGAACGAAATCAACTCTTTCGAGAGAAGATGGCCCGCCAACAAGCCGAAAAGCTCGAGCGCTTGCTTGAAGATCTGGATGAGCCCGAGAATCACGCCTTTGCCATTTACCAGATCAATCAAATGGGCGTTGAAGCGGTCAAAGCCCTGATCGAAACCTTGCTCAACGACGCCGATCCGGATGCCCGGTATGGCTCGGCCCGGGCCCTGGGCCAGATTTGCCAGGCGCACGAAGTGAAGGGTATGATTAAGGCTCGTTCGGCCAAGGCTTTGATTCAGGCTCTGGCTGATGAAGAAGTGACCGTCCGCTACTGGGCCGCGGATGCCTTGGGCAAGTGCGGCTCTAGAACGGCCATCGAACCGCTAGTTAAACTCCTCGCTGACAAACATGAAGGGGTTCGGCAGCAGGCCAGAGAATCGCTGGTCGAAATTGCCGGGGACGAGGCGGCTGAAATTATTGCCGCGGCTGATAAGTCGAAAGGCGTGTTTGGTTGGATCAAAAACTAAAGGAAAGTGACCCTGATTATGCCAAAAAAAACTATCCTCTACACCGGTACCGGTGACGAAGGGTATACCAGCTTGCTCGGCATGGAGCGGGTGACCAAGTTCGATCTCCGGCCCGAGGCCTACGGCACGGTCGATGAGGCCAGTGCCTTTATGGGGCTGGTCCGGGCTGATCCGGCAGCCAGCGGGCGCAGTAAAAAGTTGATCCTAGAAGCGCAGCGTGACCTGTGGCTGTTAATGGGTGAGCTAGCTTCGCCGCCCAAAGTAGAGTTACCCAAACGGCTGGAGAGCGATCGGATCGAGTGGTTGGAGCAAGAGACCGACAAGTTGGGCGAAGATTTCCCGCCCCTCAACCAGTTTGTCATCCCCGGTGACACGCGCATCGGCGCCTTGCTGGATGTAGCTCGCACGGTGGTGCGCCGGGCCGAGCGCGAAACCGCCCGGCTACTGCTAGAGGGTGACTTAAAAAATGCCGAGGCAGTCCGCTACCTCAATCGTTTGTCGTCCCTCTTGTTTGCGATGGCCCGCTTCGAGGAGCACCGCCTGGCCGGTAGGACCACGCTGGCCAAAGACGTGAAATAGACCCTCTCCTTGAATGACGCTCTTTGGCCATCCCCTCCACCCGATGACGGTCCACTTTCCCATTGCCTGGTACTTGTTGGGCGTCCTGCTAACAGCAATCTTCTTGTGGCGCGGGCAGGCTGAAGTGGAGCGTTTCGCCTTCTGGAGCTTCGGCTTGAGTTGGGTGGCTAACCTCGTAGCCGCTCTATTTGGCCTGATCGATCAAAACCAGTTGGCCGTCGGTGATCTCCGGCAAGCCAACGTCAACAACCACATCACCGCTGCTGTGGCCTTGATCATCATCAACGGCTTGCTGCTTTATATGCGCTTTCGTTGGGCTGACGTCCTGGTCCGCTATCGTTGGCAGTATCTGAGTTTAATGCTCCTGGGCGTGGTGGCGGTGGTGACCACGGGCTGGTTGGGCGGCGAGTTGGTCTACCGCCACCGGATCGGCCTGATTGCTGTCCCCTAGTTCATCAATATACCCCTTTAAATACAACTTTAGGGTCAAGACGGTGCCGGGATTAGTCTGCTATACTGGGATTGTCTTAAAGATCAACTTAATATGGGGACGACAATGAGTAATGAAAATGGAGTGCAGAGCTTGCTCTGCT
>CALMIS010000222.1 GCA_937864185.1 uncultured Chloroflexota bacterium | reverse complement strand
CCGATCTGGGGCTAGGCTCATACATCAACGGTAGCCGGCCGATGATCGATGTCTTTGCCATTACCCTGGCTCTGATGTGCGGCACGGCCGGTTTGCCGCACGTCATCGTTCGCTTCTATACCACCCCCAACGTCCGCGACGCCCGCTACTCGGCGGGTTGGGCGTTGCTGTTCATTGCCCTGTTGTATACCACGGCTCCGGCTCTGGCGGCGTTTGCTAAGTTAAACCTGATTAACTCGCTCAACAGCGAAAACGCGGTGCAAGCCGTTGAAGGTGGCACCATGGCTTGGGCCGGTAAGTGGTCTCAAACCGGTCTGCTGGGCTATGTTGACAAGAACGGTGACGGCAAGTTTACGATTGCGCCGGGGGATGCCTTTGTTCGAGAGGCGGGCAAGCCCAATTTTGCTATGCCCAATCCCGACTCTGCCAACGAAGTGTTTATTGATAATGACATTATCGTGCTGTCCACGCCCGAGGTGGCTGGCCTGTCCGGGCCGGTAATCGCTTTGGTAGCCGCCGGCGGTCTGGCTGCGGCCCTGTCGACCGCGTCCGGTCTGCTGCTGGTGATTTCCAGCTCGCTATCCCACGATATCTACTTCCGCTTGATCAACCCCAACGCTTCAGAAGCTCAGCGGTTGGTAGTAGGCCGGGTGGTCATCTTCCTGGCTATTATCGTCGCCGGTTATTTTGGGATTAACCCGCCCGGCTTTGTGGCGGAGGTGGTGGCCTTTGCCTTCGGCTTGGCTTGCGCCAGTTTCTTCCCCTTGATTATTCTGGGCATCTTTGACAAGCGCACCACCAGCGCCGGGGCTATCTCCGGTTTGGTGGTGGGTCTGGTCTTTACCACCGTAATGATCGTGATGCAGCGCTCGGTTCAACTCTTGGGGACGCCTGAGCCGTTGGCTGGCCCCTTCTTCGGGATCTCCGCTCAAGGGATAGGCGCGGTAGGGATGATTTTGAACTTTATCATCACCTACGCCGTCTCCCGGGTAACCGCAGCGCCGCCGCAAGAAATTCAAGATCTGGTCGAGTCGGTCCGCGTCCCACGCGGGGCCGGAGCGGCTTCCAGCCACTAAGTTGGGTATCCCGGCTCAGTGGGTGTCACTGTGCGGTTGACGTCTCTGGATGGGAGGGGTATATTTATGCCCCTCCTTTCCTTCGTTTAAGAAACTGGTCAAATCAATGGCGATACGCCCGATAGATTTTGTCAAACAGACTCCACCCTTCAATCGGTTAAATCACGCTGAATTGGAGGACGTGGAGCAGAGTCTGCGTGAGGCAAAATATTCTTGGGAAGCCCGGATTCTTGAGCGAGACGGGCCGGTTAGCCAGTATCTTTACCTCATTCGCCACGGCTCTGTCCGGCTAGAACGGGGCGAGCGCGTGGCCCAGGTCCTGGAAGAAGGGGAACTTTTTGGTTACCCCTCATTACTATCGGGTAACCCGCCCTCCGCCGATGCCGTCGCCAACCAAGATTCAGTCATTTATCTGATTTCGGACGTCGTCTTTAAACAGCTCCTTAACAATCAGGCCTTTGCTGAGTATTTCATGCGAGGGCTCAGCAGCCGGTTTCGAAACATCGCCAAGGCGGAGGGCCGGCCCGCGGGCGATACGTTAATCAGCCCCGTCGGGACGCTGGTGCGGCGCTCGCTGATCGCGGTTGAGCCAGACACCACCATCGCCGAGGCGGCCAGGGTTATGCGGGATGCCGGCGTCAGTTGCTTGATTGTCTCCAGCCAACCGCCCGGGATTCTGACAGACCGGGATCTGCGCAATCGGGTCCTGGCCGCCGGGCGGAACGGGGGCACTCTGGTTAAAGATGTGATGACCCAACCGGCTAAAAGCGTGCCGGCGGAGACACCGTTAATTAGCGCGCTGCTCTACATGTTTGAACATCGGGTGCATCACTTGCCGGTCACCGAAAGTGATCGGATAATCGGCCTGGTCACGCCGACCGACCTGCTGCGGCACCAGGCGCAAAGCCCTCTGTTTTTGCTGAAGCGGTTGGAGCATCTTAAGGACGAACCGGAAAGCCTGGCCGGCTACGCGCCTAAGATCGTGGGCACCGTGGAGACGCTGTACGAAAACGGTTTGGACCCGGCTCAAATTGGCCGGGTAGTTTCCAACTTAAATGATACGCTGGCCAAGCGCTTGCTCCAACTGGCTGAAGTAAAGTGCGGGCCGCCGCCTACGCCTTACGCCTGGCTGGTTTTTGGTTCGGAAGGACGGATGGAGCAGATGCTGTTGACCGACCAGGATAATGCCCTGGTCTATCAAGACGATACGCCTGATGCCAAAGCCTACTTCGATCAATTTACCGCTTTTATGCTGGATCGATTGGTGCAGGCCGGTTTTCCGCCTTGTCCGGGCGGGTATATGGCCATCAATTGGCACTATCCGCTGGCACGGTGGGTCGAGATGTTTCGATCATGGTTGGAGCGACCGGAACCCCGGGCTATCCTTGAAGCGGCTATCTTTTTCGATTTCAGGGTGGTATATGGTAAACTGGATATGGCGCCGATCGAGCAACTCATCTTGCGGGCCAAAGATCACCCCATTTTCCTGGCGCATTTGGCCCGCACGTCACTCCAGTTTCAACCACCACTCGGTTTTTTTGGCCGGATTCGGCAGAAGAACGGTCTTGTTGATTTGAAAAAAGGTGGGATTGCGCCGATTGTGGGCATCGCTCGGGTCTATGGCCTGACCGCCGGATCGCACTGTCGCTCAAGCCTGGAGCGGATTGAAGCGGCGGTTGAGGCCAGGTCGCTTAGCCAGGAGGGGGCCAACAATCTGGTTGACACTTATCGCCTGTTACAGCGTTTACGCTTACGCGCTCAACTAACCAGCCTCTCGGAAAACCGCCAGCCGGACAACAATATTCATCTTGACTCACTGTCGAGCCTGGACCGCAAGTATCTCAAAGAAGCCTTTGCCAGTGTGCGAGAGATTCAACAGACGATTGAAGTTCGCTTCAATACAGGGATGCTAGGATGAACAAGTCCACGGTAATACGACAAAGACTGATAGCAATTTTTGTAATCGGTTGCCTCTTATTCAACTACCCACTCCTCTCCCTCTTTAGTACTGAGACAATGCTCTGGGGCTTTCCCGTCCTGTACGTGTACGTTTTTGTCTCGTGGTTGTTACTTATAGGCTTATTGATTGGTATTATCGAGTCGCGGCACTGAGACCGCAATTTTGAAGCTGCTTTCATTGTTGAAGCATGTTACAAGGTGGAATTGTTTTACTCGTATCATTTGCCTACATTGGCCTGTTGTTCGCTATTGCTCATTATAGCGATAAACGGGCCGATGCCGGGCGTAGCCTGATCAGCAACCCTTACGTCTACGCGCTGTCCCTGGCCGTTTACTGCACCGCCTGGACTTTTTACGGCAGCGTGGGCCGGGCGGCCAGCGCTGGCGTCGGTTTTTTGCCGATCTATATCGGGCCTACGCTGATGGTCGCGCTCTGGTACTTGGTGCTGCGCAAAATGATCCGGATCAGTAAAGTCAACCGCATTACGTCTATCGCCGACTTTATCAGTTCTCGTTACGGCAAGAGCAGCTCCTTGGCCGGGCTGGTCACCATTGTCGCCGTGGTGGGGATTACGCCCTATATCTCGCTTCAGCTTAAAGCCGTCTCTACCAGCTTTGCCGTGATGTGGCAGCATTCCCAAGATGCTTCGGCCATTGCCCAACGGGTGATGGAGGGCACGGAGGGCATTGTGGCCGATACGGCCCTCTACATTGCCCTGCTGCTGGCCTTGTTTGCTATCATTTTCGGCACCCGCCACCTCGATACTACCGAGCGCCACGAAGGTCTGGTGGCCGCCATTGCCTTTGAGTCGTTGGTTAAGTTGTTGGCCTTCCTGGCGGTCGGTGTTTATGTGACTTATGGGGTTTTCAATGGCTTCAGCGACATCTTTGCGCAGGCGGCCCAAGTGCCTGATCTTCGCATTTTGTTTACCCTGGACAATGTCGGCACCTACACCGACTGGACCTGGTTGATGTTTCTGTCGGCGATGGCCATTATGTTTCTGCCCCGGCAGTTTCAGATGGCGGTAGTCGAAAACGTGGACGAAAGCCATCTCCGCAAAGCAATTTGGCTTTTTCCCCTTTACTTGGTGCTGATTAACATTTTCGTGCTGCCTATCGCTCTCGGAGGCCGGCTGCTCTTCCCTAACGGGATCATTGATGCGGACACCTATGTTCTCACCATTCCCATCGCTCAAGGGCAGGAGGCGTTGGCGCTGGTGGTCTTTCTCGGCGGCTTGTCGGCGGCTACGGGCATGGTTATTGTGGCCACCGTGGCGCTCAGCACGATGGTCTCCAATGAGTTGGTTATGCCCGCTCTGCTGCGGTTGGCGCCGCTGCGGCTGGCTCAGCGCCGGGATCTGGGGGGCTTACTGCTTGTTATTCGGCGCGGTACGATTATTCTGGTGCTGCTCTTAGGTTATGTCTACTTTCGGGTGGCTGGCTCAGCCCAAACTCTGGTCTCTATTGGCCTAATCTCTTTTGCGGCGGTCTCTCAATTTGCGCCAGCTATCCTGGGGGGCATGTATTGGAAGACGGGCAGTCGTATGGGGGCTCTAGTCGGGTTGAGCGGTGGATTTTTGGTCTGGCTGTATACCCTGGGTGTCCCATCCCTGGTTGTCTCGGGCTGGTTGTCGGACAACTTCATCGAGAACGGCCCCTTCGGTATTGCCTTGTTAAAGCCGTACGCCCTCTTTGGGCTGGCTGGCCTTGATCCGGTTACCCACTCTCTGTTCTGGAGTATGGTGGTCAATATTGGCGGCTACGTTCTGGTCTCCCTCATCGGCACCCAGAGCGTAATCGAGCACAGCCAGGCTGCTCAGTTTGTCGACGTTTACAAACGTTCGTATCAGGGTGAAGTGCAGCCTTGGCGCAGCACGGCCTCGGTCAAAGTGCTGCGCTCGATTTTGGAACGGTTTATCTCGCCGGCTCGGGTAGATGAGGCCTTTAGAACTTATGCCCAAGGACGCGGCGCTGACTTGGAGAGTAAGGATCTGGCGGATGCGGAATTGATCAACTATGCCGAAAAACTCCTGGCCGGCTCGGTGGGTTCAGCCTCCGCCCGGGTGATGGTGGCCTCGGTAGTGCAGGAGGAGTCGGTTAGCATCGATGAAGTGATGTACATGCTGGATGAAACTTCCAAAGTGATCGCTTACAGCCGCCGGCTCGAAGAAAAGTCGCGTGAATTGGAGCAAGCCACCGCCGAACTGCGAGCCGCCAACGAGCGGCTTAAAGAAGTCGATCGGCTTAAAGATGACTTTATCTCAACCGTCACCCATGAGTTGCGGACACCACTGACCTCGATCCGGGCCTTTTCCGAAATCTTGTACGACAATCCGGACCTGGATCAGGAGCAGCGAGCCCAGTTTATGAACATTATCCTCCGGGAGAATGAGCGGCTCACCCGGCTGATCAATAACGTGCTTGACCTGTCGAAGATTGAGTCGGGCAAAATGGAGTGGCACCTGTCCGAGATCGATCTGGCCCAGTTAGTGCGAGATGCCATTGCCACGGTGGGCCAGTTGTTGAAGGAGCAAAACATCAAACTCGACTTGGCCCTCCCGGAGCGCAGCCCGGTCACCTTAGCCGACCGGGACCGGTTGACTCAGGTTATGCTCAACCTGCTCTCCAATGCCATTAAGTTTTGTGACCGTGACGCGGGCCGAATTGGTGTCAGCCTGCACCAACAACAAAATGGTCACCTTCAGATTGACGTTAGTGATAACGGCCCCGGCATTAAACCGGAAGATCACGAGATTGTCTTTGAAAAGTTCCGGCAGGTGGGTGATCCATTAACCGACAAGCCTCAGGGAACCGGTTTAGGCTTGCCTATCTGCCGTCACATTGTTGAGCATTTCGGCGGAAAGCTGTGGGTGGAGAGTATCCCCGGCGAGGGCGCAACCTTTTCATTTACCTTGCCCTTGATTGCGTCCAGATCCCAAATTGATGTGCCATCGCCGGAGAAGGCCCGATCATCTTTGGACAGCGCTTTTGCCCATAAACGATAACCTGAATGAAACCCAGTAGTTTAGCGGGGATGCCATGCCAAAAAAAGTTCTGATTGCCGACGACGAAGCAAATATTGTTCTCTCTCTGGAATTTCTGATGAAAAAGGCCGGATATGAAATCCGGGTGGCCCGCAATGGCGAAGAGGCCCTGGCTGAAGTGACCAGCTTCGATCCGGATCTGGTCTTGCTCGATATCATGATGCCGAAAATCAATGGCTTTGATGTCTGCCAGCGAATTCGCGCCAACCCCGACTACAATCACGTAAAAATCGTGATGCTCACGGCCAAGGGCCGTGAGGTTGAAATTACCAGAGGTTTAGACTTGGGTGCCGACAGCTATATCGTCAAACCCTTTTCTACCCGAGAGCTGTTGGCTGAAGTGCAGCGCCTGATTGGGGAACTATGAACCGTTCTCAATTTAACTACCTTATCGGTCTGGGGGCGGGCTTCCTCTTCTTGTTGGGCTTAGTCTCAGGCCTGGGGTTATTCTTTTGGATGACGGACGGTCAAACCGAGCCGGTCTCGACGGTAAGCCTCTTTTCCGTACGGAATCTCATCCTGTGGGGGCTGCTTTTGGTCTTCCTGGTCACCGTTGGAGTTGTGCTCCGGCGCGCCTTTCAGGGTTACTTTTTTACCGTCAATCAACTGGCCGAAGAAATGTCGCTTATATTGAGCGCTAACCCCAAACATCGGGTCCAACGGGTGGAAGGTCCGGCCGAAGTTCAGAAGCTGGCCCAAACGATCAATGATTTTGCCGACCGGTTTCAGAGTCTGTTAGCGGATGATGAAGCGAAGATTCAAAAGGCGCGGGCTGAATTAGAAGATGAGCGAAACCGGCTGGCGGCCCTGGTTTCAGAACTGACGGAAGGGGTGGTGGTCTGCAATCTAGAGGGCCGTATCCTGCTCTACAATAATCAAGCCAAACAGTTGTTAGCCCATCCTACCGAAGAGCTGGCCAATGGCAATGGGGTCAGCGGCTTTATGGGACTGGGGCGCTCCATCTTTGGCATCATCGATTATGATTCTGTGACGCACGCGATAGAAGACCTTGGCTACCGGTTGGAGAAGCAAAACAGCAATTTGGTCTCCAACTTTGTGGTTAGCGCCCCGAATGGCCAACTGATCCGAGCTCGGATGGTGCCGGTGCTTGACCAGAGTAAGTCGATGAGTGGCTTTGTCATTACCCTTGAGGATATGACCCAACTGTTGGAGAGCAGTGCCCGCCGGGACCGGTTGCTCAAGTCACTGACCGAGGGTACCCGCGCTTCCCTGGCCAACATCCGGGCGGCCATTGAAACGATTGCCGAATACCCGGAGATGGCCCCGGAGGAGCAGCAGCAGTTCCAAACGGTGATCAGGGTTGAAGCCGAACAGTTGAGTAATAAACTTAACGAGACCATGAACACCCACGCTGCCGACCTTAGGGCCCACTGGCGTCTGGAACCAATGCTGGGCAGTAATTTGATTTGGGCCATCCGGCGTCGTTTTGAGGATCGTCTGGAGATCACTACCGAGGTTGATGAGCTGGATGAGGATCTGTGGCTTAAGGTGGACAGCTACGCCGTGGTCCAAGCCTTGAGCCAACTCATGCACCAACTGCAGGCCAAACTCCACATCCGGAGTGTGACCTTCCGTCTCAAAAAGACGGGCCGTATTGCCGCCTTGGACATGCTCTGGCGCGACGGGCCGATTGATACCGAGACGCTGTGGTTGTGGCAAAACGACTCGTCCGTTAGCGACTCGGATGGCTTCTCCTTGCCACTCAATGAGGTGGCCGAGCGCCACGGCGGCGAGATTTGGTGCCAAACCGATAAACAAAGCGGGGTGGCCTACCTCCGCCTTTTGTTACCGACCGCCCAGCCTACGCCTTCGTGGCATGCCCCGGTGATCCACGTCGAGAGCCGGCCCGAGTACTATGATTTTGACCTCTTCCACCAACCCGGCCAAAAACCGGAACTGGACCAACAGGCTCTAACCGACTTAACTTACACCGTTTTTGACACCGAAACTACAGGCCTCAATCCCGCCGCCGGAGACGAGATTATCTCGATCAGCGCGGTCCGCATTGTCAACGGCCGTTTGCTGCGGCAAGAGGTCTTTGATCAACTCATCAATCCCAAACGCTCTATTCCCCGAACTTCAACCGAGGTCCACGGCATTCGCCCGGAGATGCTTAAAGGCCAGCCAACAGCCGACCAGGTGCTGCCTCAATTCTGCAAATTTATTGAAGACACGGTTTTAGTCGGTCACAACGCTGCTTTTGATATGCGCATGCTGCAAATCAAAGAAGAAGAGCTGAACCTCCGGATTGTCAATCCGGTGTTGGATACGCTCCTGTTGGCAGCAGTGGTTAATCCTAATCAAAGTGATCAAAGTCTGGAGGCTATTGCCCACCGTATGGACGTTAATCTGTTTGGCCGGCATACCTCGTTAGGGGATGCCATTGTCACCGGGGAGATTTTCCTTAAGCTGATCCCGCTGCTTATGAAACAGGGGATTTACACGCTGGCCGAGGCCCGGGCGGCAGCCGAAAGAACCTATTTGGCTCGGGTTAACTATTAGTCTGGTGGTATAGCGCCTGGGTGGGGTCAGCCGTCAGGTTGGTTCACCCGGGCTATTAATAATCAATTTTAACTTTACATTATTATTAAGGAGGCTCTTTGAACAATGACCAGTTCTTACGATGAGGTTTATGCAAGTTGGAAAGCGGATCCGCAGGCCTTTTGGGCCAAAGCGGCGGAAGAAATTGATTGGTACAAGAAGTGGGACGCAGTCTTGGACGATTCAAATCCGCCGTTTTATCGCTGGTTCCCCGGTGCTGAAGTAAATACGTGCTATAACGCCATCGACCGGCACGTTGAGAGAGGCCGCGCCGATCAATTAGCCGTTATTTACGACAGCCCTGTAACCAACACTGTGCGTAAATATACCTATCGAGAACTCCGAGATGAGGTGGCTCGCTTTGCCGGGGCATTGGTTAACCAGGGTGTGACCAAAGGTGACCGGGTTATCATCTATATGCCGATGGTGCCCGAAGCCCTGATCTCGATGATGGCTTGTGCCCGCATTGGGGCCATCCACTCCGTGGTCTTTGGTGGCTTTGCCGCCAATGAGTTGGCCACCCGTATCGATGACGCCAAACCTAAGCTGATCATTTCGGCTTCCTGCGGGATTGAAGTTAACCGGGTAATTCCGTACAAACCGCTGCTCGACGAGTCTATCGAGATAGCATCGGAAAAACCGGAAAAGTGCATCATTCTCCAGCGACCGCAACTTGAGGCCTCGATGATCGAAGGGCGCGACGTGGACTGGGCCGATGTAATGGCCGACGCCGAGCCGGTCGATTGTGTCCCGGTCGCCGCCACCGATCCGCTTTACATCTTGTACACCTCTGGGACCACCGGTATTCCCAAGGGCGTGGTGCGCGACAACGGGGGCCACTTGGTCGCCCTGAAGTGGACCATGAAAAATATCTACGGCGTTGAACCCGGTGAAGTTTACTGGGCTGCTTCGGATGTCGGTTGGGTCGTTGGCCACTCGTACATTATCTATGCGCCTTTGTTCCACGGTTGTACCACCGTTCTGTATGAAGGTAAGCCGGTCGGCACCCCGGACCCAGGGGCCTTCTGGCGCGTTATCGCGGACCATAAGATCCCCGTTATGTTTACCGCTCCGACTGCCTTCCGCGCCATCAAACGCGAAGACCCCAAGGGCGAGTATCTCAAAAAGTACGATTTGAGTCATTTCCGGACCCTCTTCCTGGCCGGCGAACGATCGGATCCCGATACGCTCAACTGGGCCGGAAATATGCTCGGCGTGCCGGTCATCGACCACTGGTGGCAGACGGAAACCGCCTGGGCCATTACGGCCAACCCGGCCGGGATCGAGCTGTTGCCGATTAAACCCGGTTCGGCCAGCGTGCCGATGCCCGGCTATGATCTGCGCGTCCTCGACGACGAAGGTAATGAAGTTGAGAATGGCGTAATCGGGAGTATCGTCATAAAATTGCCAATGGCTCCGGGTAACTTGCCGACCTTGTGGCAAAAAGACGATCGCTTCGTCGAATCTTACTTGAGCGCCTTCCCCGGTCACTACGCCACGGCGGATGCGGGCTACAAAGATGACGACGGTTACCTGTGGATTATGGCCCGGACCGATGACATCATTAACGTGGCCGGGCACCGCCTCTCCACCGGCGCTATGGAAGGAGCTTTGTCCGAGCATCCCGACGTGGCTGAATGCGCGGTCATTGGGGTGGCGGATGAACTCAAAGGCGAAGTGCCGCTGGGCATGGTGGTCCTTAAGGCCGGCGTCGATCGGGCCCACTCGGACATTGTCAAAGAGTTGATCAATCATGTCCGGGAAAAAATCGGCCCGGTCGCCTCTTTCAAGACGGCCACTGTGGTCAAGCGCCTGCCCAAAACCCGGTCGGGCAAGACACTGCGCGGAACCATGAAGCGCATCGCCGATGGTATACCCTACAACATGCCACCGACCATCGACGATCCGGTTATCTTAGACGAGATTACCGAGTCGTTGGCCGAGTTAGGCTATCCCAAGCAACCGGCCTAGGGTAGCAGGTAGAAACTAAAACATATATTCTCTGGAGTGCGGATTGAAATCCGCACTCCAGGTTATGCTTGTTTTCGTCCGTAGAGAGGTGGAGAACCCTTGCTCAGCAAAACCCATAACCGCATTATCTTTGGCGCGTTTATCGGCGCCTTTGGCGGGTCGAGTTTTATCCTCAGTATTTTCCCGATTGCGATGGGGCTGCTCTTCGACCAGCTCTCGGGCAACGCCTTAATCGAAACTTTGTATTACACCTTGCACATCGCCCTGCTGTGGGGCATTGGCGGGGCCATTACCGGTTGGTTGGGCAATATGCGTGATGGCGCCGCGATTATGGGATTGTGCGGAATTATAGCCGGCGTGATCGTCAGCCTTGCCTTGTTGGCCCAGCCTGACACCGGCACGATCCTCGTCCTGGCCGGCGCGCTGGTTGGCCTAGCTTACGGCATCCCCGCCGGGTTGCTGGTCGGCGGCGCTTTGCGAAGGCCGGTGGAGTGATGGTCATCGATACCGCTCTGCCTAAAGCGACGTACATTCGTCTGTCACTGCTTCTGTTTTTTCAGAATAGAGCCTTTTATATTTATCTCCTCATTTGCGGAATTATTACCGTTTATGCCCTCAGCACCGAGACTTACCTCCTGCTCCTCATTGCCTGGCTGCCCTACGCCGGCTATCTGATTGCCGGCTTGCTGGCCACCTGGCGCAATGCCTCTGACAAGACCCTCCCTTTCCTCTTGCCAACCCGTTACACCTTCCAAAATCAAGAGATTCTGACCAAGACCGATTTAGGCGAAGGAAAGTTTAAATGGACCGATTTTGTGCAGTGGCGCTCGCTGGCCAATTGCTATGTCTTGTTTCACCAGCAGGGCTTTATCCTGGCTATTCCCCGCAGCGATGTTAAAAACCGGACCGCTTTTGAGCGGATGCTCAACGAAAAGATTAAGCGATGAGCCGGTCCACATTTCTGGCAGCCGTCATGGCCAGCGTCTTGACCCTGGGGCTGACCGTCGCTTCATTAGCCCTCTTTAGTGGGGCGCTGGCGGCCTCCTCCGGGGTAGCGATCCCCCAGCCGCAAACCGCCCAGGCCTATTTTAGCCTCTCCTCCTTCGCTTTCCAACCCTACAGCTCGGCCACGATCGCCTACCGGCGTGATTTTACGACGCAACTGCTCAGTCTCAATACCGCTACCCGGCAAATCGAAGGCCAAAACAACTGGTTCATAGCCCCGCTGCGCTTACCCGACCACAGCCGCTTGACCGGTGTTACGGTTTACGGTCAGGACTTTGACAGTAGCGGTTGGATCGAAGTCGCTTTGTGGCGCTGTGCGCACCTGGGTGACGAAACTTGCATTAATTTGGGCTTGTGGCAAAGTGGGGAAACCTCCGCCGGCGGCAGCTTCAACTCGGGCCGGATCTCGCTGAACGAGGTGATTGACAATCAAGCCTTTAGCTACACCCTGGCCACCCGCCTCTACGCGGTTAACAACAGCGGGCTGCGGTCCGTGCTGTTGGAGGTGACCGCTCCGGGTGACAGCTTGGCGCCGGGCTCGGGTAATGGCGCCAGCGTAAGCCGGACCGAGCAGTGGACCCTGGCCAACCGGGGCATAACCACCCAACTGGCCTCTAATCTTAGCCCGGCGACCACGATCCAGATCTGCAGCTATGGCAGCTCCACCGCCGATGTTGAGATCCAGTACAACGGCCAAATGCAAACGCTGCGTCCCGGCAACTGCACCCGAGTCTCAGGCTTCAGTACCTACACGGTGAAGAATGTGGGTCTCTACGGCCACTCCGCGTCCGGCACCATCGAGTTTTTAGATTGATGAAAGGTATCTACTCAGGCATGTCATTTCGACCGCAGGGAGAAATCCCTCGTAAGC
>CALMIS010000221.1 GCA_937864185.1 uncultured Chloroflexota bacterium | reverse complement strand
CTCACCGAAGCTATTGGCCAAAAAGGAGGTTCGGAAGGACCGGAAGAACTGACCCGGCTACTCAACCGTTACTTTAGCTGGATGATCGCCTTTGCCGAATCGCAAGGGGGCGATGTCGTCAAATTTGGCGGTGATGCGCTTACCGTTGTCTTCCCCGCCATCAACGAATCACTGAGCATCGCTACCCGCCGGGCGGTGCAGGCTGCCGAAAATATGCAGTCGGCAATGGAAGAGTTCGGCATTATGGAGAGCAGTGTCGGGTTGGTCACCCTCAAAATGAAATTTGCCATTGGAGCGGGTGAAGTAACGATGGCCTGCGTGGGCGGCGTAGGCGATCGCTGGGAGTACCTGGTGGCCGGTGACCCGCTGCGACAAACAGTTCTGGCTGAACGCCGGGCCCAACAAGGCGAGATCGTGCTCAGTCCGGAAGCCGAAGCAGTAGTCATCTCTGATCTGCTCCCTTCCAAACCGATTACTCGTCTTGATTTAGAGTCAGTGCCCAATCCCCAAACCGTTCAGCAGATCCTCCGCCGCTTCATTCCTCGCCCCGTCCGCACCTGGCTTGATCAGGGTCTGCATGAATGGCTGGCGACCTTGCGCCCGATGACAGTTCTTTTTATGGGCATTAACCGGCTGGATTACCGCCAACCCAGCGCCATTAACAAACTTCACCACTTCCTGCGGGATCTACAAGTGACTATTTACCAATATGGCGGGGCCATTCCGCGGATCACCGTGGACGACAAAGGCACTGTTCTGCTTATCCTCTTTGGCGCGCCGCCTGAATCGCATGAAGATGATCCCGAAAGAGCCGTGCGTTGTGCGCTTGATGCTCAACGCTTAGCGCAGCAGCACCGGCTGCAAACAAGCGCCGGCATCACGACCGGGCGAGTCTTTGCCGGACCGGTGGGGGGCGATGCCCGGCGTGAATACACGGTGATGGGGGATGCCGTTAACCTGGCGGCCCGCTTAATGGTCCTGGCCGGGCCGGGCCAAATCTGCTGCAACTCCGAAACCTATCGCAGCGCCAAGGACCAAATCCGTTTTGAGCAACTACCTGCCACTCAAGTCAAAGGCAAAACCGACCTCATCGCCATCTTCCGTCCCTTTGGCGAATACCCTCCCTACGAGCACCTGTCTCGCCTGCAACTGCGTGAGGCAAACGAAGCTTTGATTGGTCGCCAGCCGCTGCTGGCCCAACTCAAGGAAAACTTTAAAGAAGTCAAACAGGGACAACCGCGGATTGTGGTGATTGAAGGCGAAGTCGGCATCGGCAAGTCCAGGCTCGTACGCCATGCCGTCCAGGATGCCCAGCAACTCGGCTTGACCGCAGTCATGGGTTTAGGCCGCAGCATCGAACAAAACACCCCCTACCGGGCCTGGCGGGATATTCTTAGTGCCTTTTTTGGTTTGCGCGAGAATAACGGCGCGGCGCTGCATATCAAGATGCGGTTACAGCAGATCGCTCCTGAACTCTTGGAACGCGTTCCCTTGCTCAATGATGTCTACCCCAGTACCTTCCTCGAGAATGACTATACGGCTAGCCTCACTTCTGAAGAACGCGAAGATGAGTTAATTGCCTTTCTCCTGACTCTGCTGCGGTTATGGGCTAAGGAAGCCTTTTTAATCTTAGTCCTGGAAAACGCTCACTGGCTCGATCCCCATTCCTGGAAAGTGGCAGTTCGGCTGGCTGCGGCCTTTGTTCAGAATCAAACGCCGATTTTGTTGATGCTGGTTATGCGCCCACTCGAAGGCATTGCCGAGCGGACCGAAGCCGTGCTGCTGGAGGCCTTGGCCGAAACCCGCTATCTGCGGCTTGGACCTCTGACCTTAGACGATACTCTGGCAGCCGCCACCGTGAAGCTAGGATTGACCCCGCACGAGCTGCCCGAAGCCGTCGCTAACCTCATCCGCCACCGAGCCGGAGGGAACCCCTTCTTCGCGGAAGAGATTTTCTATGCCTTGCATGACAACGGCTATATTACCTTTAAAGTCGTCCAGGGCCGGGTCCGCTGCCTGATCAACGATGATCTGGATCGGGCGGCGCAAACCCTACCGACCACCATTCAAAATACCGTTTTATCCCGCATCGATGGCCTCCCGCCAACAAAGCAACTTATTTTACGGGTGGCTGCGGTTATCGGCGAGAGCTTTACCTCCAATATTCTAAGCGATACTATTACCAAGCATCTGGACATCAACAAGGAACTGGTTAAGGTTTACCTCAATGATCTGGTTCACTTGGGCTTAATTCAAATGGACGGCGAAGAGCCAAATCTGGTCTACCACTTTCGGCACGCCATTATCCGCGAGGTCACCTACCAATCGACTCTGTTTGATGGGCGGCGGCGGCTCCATCGCAGTGTAGCAGAATGGTATGAGCAGGCTTACCATAATAACTTCAGTGAGCTTTTTCTCCCTAACCAACTCGAAATTGGCCAGAGCCTGGCCGTGGCCCCCAATTTGGCGCCGAAAAACTCTCCACTAGGACCGTATCACCTCTTGTTGGTTTATCACTGGCGTCAAGCCGGCGATGAGGTTCGTGAGTGCCACTACGCTACCCTGGTTGGCGAGCAGGCGACGACCGTGTATGCCAATGCTGAAGCGATCAATTATCTAGGCCGAGCGCTTGACCTAATGCCCGATGGTCAAACCGCCAAGCGCATCAACCTGCTTTTGACCCGGCTTAGCATCTATCACCGTCTTGGCGACCGCGCTCACCAGGCTCTTGATTTGGCTCAGTTGACGAGTCTGGCCCGCCAAAAAAATGATCCTCAGCTCGAGGCCACTATCTCGCTGCGCCAGGCCGAATATGCCGAAGCCACTAGCAACTATGCCCGCGCTTTGACCATGGCTCAGCAGTCTCTGGCTCAAGCGCGCCAAATCAACGACCGAGTGATTGAAAGTAGCGCCCATATTTTGCGCAGCAAAGTTTTTTTAAATAAAGGTGACTTTCAGGCCGCCATCGCCGAAGCTCGGCGGGCGCTCGAGTTAGCCGAAGCCGATGAGCATAGTCTTAACTGTGCCCGCAGTCTGCGCGTGCTGGCTCAGATTTGTTGCCACACCGGCGATTTGCTGGCTGCCCAATCCTACAGCCAGCAAGCGTTGACCGCGGCTCGGGCCTACCGGCATCTCCCGACAGAAGGAGATGTGCTTAACGTGTTGGGATTCCGCTCCTATTACCTGGGCGCTTACGTGGACGCGACTCACTATTTTGAAGAGGCCAGCTATATCTACCATACTATCGGTGATCAGCGGGGCGAGTTGCAGATTACCTACCACCTGGGCTTGGTCCACCTGGCCCAAATGGAATATGCTGCCGCTCGGGATTATTTTGAACAAGCCATTGACCTGGCCCGCCAAATCGGCGAGCGTTTTATCGAAGCCTGCGCTCTGAGTAATTTGGGCTTAACTTACTGTCGTTTAGGCGATTACCTTTCGGCTCGCAGCTATTTGAGTCAAGCCCCTCGCATCCACGAAGAGATTGGCAGCCGCTTTGGCGAGGCCGACTCCCTCAGTAAGTTGGGGATTGCTTATTACTATCAGGCCGACTTTCAGACTACTAAGCGTTATTTTGAACGGGCGCTGCAAATCCAGCGTGAGGCCGGCGCTCAACTGGATGAGCTTTTTAGCTTAATTTATTTCGCTCATGCCCAAACCGAACTGGGCGATCTTGTCTCCGCGGCCAGCGCCTACCAACAAGCTCGAAGGCTGAGCGAAACAAGCGGTCAGTGGCGGATCGATATCAGTGCCGGCTTAGCGAGTGTTGCCCTGCGTCAAGGAGAACTCGATCAGGCGATCGGCTACATAGAGGAAATCTTAACCTCCCTGGAGCAAGGTTGGGCTATGCAGATTGATAATTTGAGCTGGGTCTTTTACACCAGCTATCGAGTCTTGCAGGCTCAAGCCACAAATCGGCCAGAGCAGATCCATCGGGCCGAAGCTATTTTATCCACAGCCTATACCGTTCTCCACAGCCTGGCGGCGCAGTTACAAGATAAAAAGCAAGCGCGAGGTTTTCTCCAAAATATCCAGTGGCACCAGGGTATTCTGGCGGCATGGCGACAGCAGGTCAATAAGCCGGCTGCTCAACTGAACGGCGTGGCCAAGACTTCGTCTGCCATAAGGTACCGGACGATGTCGCGGGACGAGCTGCTCGACCTGGTTCAAACCGCGCGCCATCATGGCGAGATGATTAACTTGGTTGGAGTCAATTTAGCCGGCCAAGATCTAAGCGGTATTGATCTACGGCTGGCCTATCTCAACAGTGTCGACCTGAGAAAGGTTAATATCACCGGGGCCAACTTTAGTCAGGCTTATCTCCGAGAAGTTAACCTCGATGGGGCTAGATTGGATCGGGCTAATCTTAACAAGGCTAATCTCTTCCGCGCCTCGCTCGTTGATACCGATCTAAGCGAGACCAATCTTAATCGGGCCAACTTGCGCGGCGCCGATTTAAGAGGCGCCAAACTTAGCCGGGCCAATCTGCGCGGTAGCAATCTCTTTCGGGCTAATTTACGTGAGGCTGATCTGACTGAGGCGGCGTTAATCGGCGTCAATACCAGCGGCGCTGACTTTTCCCGGGCGAATTTGCGTGATGCTAACATTACCTCAGAGCAATTGAGTGTAGCGAGTAGTTTTGAACAGGCCATTATGCCGGACGGTACCCGCCGTGAGTAATGAATTGCCCTTGTTATGTTGAAAACAAGTTCAAAATCTGTTAAAGTATAAACTGTGAGTCAGGATACCGACCAGAAGACCAAACTTAACTACCATAAACATCCGTCAGTCTCTGCCGAAAATAATAGAGGGCTTTTGATTGACGAGGAACACCTATCTATGACAATTGTGTCGCTCACCTCAGAACAGTTGCAAACTCTGAATGGTCAACGCATTTCATTATTCAAGTCCGCCCAAACAGAGTTAAATTCGCCATTTCTGCAGTTGGTAGCTGGACTGGACCGTAATCAGCGCTCGCAGTTCATCACTGAGCAACACTATCAGCCTGGGCAAATTTTGTTCTCTGAAGGCGAGCCGGGGGACTCAGTTTTCATTATTCATTCCGGTCGCGCGGCAATCATCAAAGGGAAGTTCGATGCCCCGACCATCTTAAGCTATCGCGGAGCCGGAGACCTTGTTGGCGAGATGGCTTTACTGGAAAATGAGCCCCGCTCTGCGTCGGTGGTGGTGCTAGAGGAGCTGAGAGCTCTCAGAATCACCCATGAAGGATTTGATACGTTGCTCAACAGCAATCCGGCTCTTAGCCGAGAAGCCCTCGGCATCCTAAGCGCCCGGCTCCGTGCTTCCGACAACGCTATCGAATCGCTCAGTTCGGAAGAACACGACCTGGTTGAGCAGATGTCGGTCTTAAAGACCGAAAAAGAAAAGTTGTTGGAGCGAGAGCAACTGCGGCAAGGCACAATCGATCTCGTGGTCCACGATCTGCGTCACCCCATTTCCGGAATTATGGGGGCTATCAAAATCCTGGAAATGGTGCTGCCGGAAGAGATTCTGGAGGCCAACCAGCAAATTATTAACATCGCCAACTTAAACTGTGATAATCTTCAACTGATGGTGGACTCCATGCTCGATATTGCCCGCATGGAGGCCGGTGACGCTCAGTTGTACCTAAGCACGATCGATTTGCAGCTCCTGATTAAGGACAATCTTCAGCGCGCCACCCTCTCAACCGAGCTGGATAACATCACCCTCGAAGCGCAACTGGGACAACTGCCGCTGATTAGAGGCGATCAGGAAAAGTTAGACCGCATCGTAGGCAATCTGCTCAACAACGCGATCAAGTATACGCCCCCTCATGAAAAGATTATTATTGAAGGCACGGCGGACGATACGACGGTGACTATCTCTGTCATCGATGCCGGACCGGGCATCCCGCCGGAAGAGCGCGAGCGTATCTTCAGCCGCTTCACCCAGTTAACCAAACGTCACAGTGGCTTTGGCCTGGGTCTGGCCTTTTGCCAACTGGCGGTCGAGGCTCACGGGGGGAAAATTTGGGTTGAGTCCGGAAATAACGGTCGGGGAAGTAGGTTTTCCCTTTGCCTGCCCATCAAACAGCCCGTCGAAATTGATCCCGAAGGAATCGATTCCAGCGAGTGAAATCTTGGCAACGCAGTCAATGCTAGCCTGAGCAAGAGCATTCCGGCCTTAAACGGGATGCTCTTTTTTGTTGGTGCGGGCGATCACCACCTGGCTTAGCCCCCAAAAGAACAGCATTCCGGCTAGGTCACTGGCCAGATCGGTGGGATCGGCCGTCCGAACGGGAGATAAGGTCTGAGCTGCTTCTTCCAGGAAGGCCACGCTGCCGGGCAAGAGGATCGCCATAGGCAGAGCCCAACCGGCCAGCATAACCATTCGGCCCCTGAGCCATAGGTTTAGCCAGAACACGATCGCGCCAAAGAGCAGAAAATGTAACACCTTATCGGCCAAGGGCCAGAGCAGCAACTGGGTGGGCAGCACCTGGAGATACGCCATTTGCGTGACCACAGCCGCCAGCGCGATCTGCGGCCACAGCAGCCAGCGCCAATCCGGCTCGGGCCGGCCGAACAGACCATAAACCATCGCTCCAATCGATGCCCCTAACAAGGCTCCACCGAGCACGTCCGAAGGGTAATGCACCCCCAAGTAGAGCCGGCTCACGGCAATCAAGGTGGCCCCGAGCAAGGCGCCTCCGCTCCAGGTCCAACGCTGAAACCACAGGGCGACCACCATCGCCACGCTAAAGGCGGCCGCAGCATGCCCGCTAGGGAATGAGGGAAAGCCAGGGGTGGCGATCACGGCTCGAACCGCTTCGGGCCGGGGGCGCAGGGCCAGGAATTGAAAGGTGAACACGGCCAGGAAGGCCAACCCTAACCCGAGCAGGATTGATAAGCCAAGCCGGCGCTGTTTGGCCGACAGGGACAGCATCAGCCCCAGCAACGGTAGCCCGGGCAAGCCAAGGCGGGTCAGAATAACCATTAGCCCATCGAGGAGCGGGTGAGCAGCGGTAGTGTGCAATAGAGTCAGCAGCGTATCGTCCATAGCTCGCCATTTTACGCCAACCGGGCCAAGTTTTCCAGCACCTAAGTGCTTGCCTGAGACTCTGAGCTACGATCCAAGTAGCTCGTAAGTCCGGACCGGCTGCTCCCGATTTTTGACCTGCAATTCTTGATAAAATACGGCCTCCACAAAATCCTTGACCTGCTCAAAGACCGCTTCGCTGATCAGAATTTTGTCGCCGGGCGTGTTTTCCTGGATCCGCTTGGCCAGGTTGACCGTATCCCCGATCGCAGTGTAGTCCATCCGATCGCTCATGCCCACGTTGCCTACAACCGCCTCACCAACGTGCAGCCCTATCCCAAAACTCAGCCGGCGCTCTTCGCCCAACTTCTCGTGGTAGTTGTGGATCGTGCGCTGCATATTTAAGGCGGCCCGCACGGCCCGCAAACTGTGATCGGGCTGATCGAGGGGCGCGTTGAAGATGCCCATGACCGCATCCCCCACAAACTTGTCCAGGGTGCCTTCGTACATCAGAATCGAGGCAGCCGCCATCGAGAGGTATTCGTTGAGCGTATCGACCAACTGCTCGGGGTCCAGGTGCTCGCTGAAGCGGGTAAAGCCGCGAATATCGGCAAAAAGAACGGTAATCATCCGCCGGTGACCGCCGAGTTCCAGTTCACCGGGATCAGCCGGCAATCGATCGACCACGGCCGGCGATACATAACGCCGGAACATATTTTGGACGGCTTTAAGTCGCTTCGTTTCGGTAATGTCTTGAAAGGCCACGGTCACGCCTTGGGTTTCGCCCAGCGCATTTTTGAGCGGGGTGAGACTGAAGTTAAAATTGACCCGCCCCCGCTCCGGTAAAATCGAGATAATCTCATAGTTAGTATATTGATGATCGTGCTCGATGACATTCTTGACTAAATTGGCAAAGATAGTATCGGCCAGGGCCGGAAAAACTTCGCCGTAAGGCAAGCCAATCACGTGGCGAGAGGCCAGCTTAAGGATCGCCTCAGCCGCCCGGTTGTAGAGCGTAATCTGGCCCGCCATATCAAGCGTCACCACCCCGCTTTGAATGCTGTCGAAGACATTGTTCATCAAATTTTTCACCCGGATGTTGTCGTCTAAATTGCGGTGCAGCCGGTCCACCAGGCTGGCATTTTCCAGGGCCAGGGCGGTTTGGTCGGCGATGGTCATTAGCACCCGCAGATCTCGGGCCGTATAGGTGTGGCTCGATTGCTTCCGCCCCAGACCGATCAAACTCATCAGTTGATCCTTTTTCAAAACCGGGACATACCACTCCAACTGCAAAGCCTTCAGCAATTGGCGATCGTTTTCCGGAATGTGGCGGAACTGGGTAGAAATATCGATGGTGTATTGGGACAGCGGCTCCCGCTGGTGAGTTAGACGAGCGATAACGGGCGTCTGTTTGGACAGCGCCAATCTCTGCGGAAAACGCCCCACCAGCCCCGGAGGCGAAGTTCGGAACCAGTACCCGTCCGGGGTCTCACCCTCCAGCACAAAAAATACCGCCTCAGAGATAGCCAAATCTTGCTGTAACTGGGCCACGCCAACCCCGGTCAGTTCATCAAGGCATAAGAGGTGACCAACGGCTTGAGTGTAGTCCTGAATTACCCTTTGGGCGCTGTAGTTGCGGCCAAAAATCAGCCGATTTGTCAGCCGCTGCGTGGTCCGCTGCAGGGGAAGATAGATGGCGGTCAACAGTACGGTTGTGACAATGGCGACCAGCAAGAAGGGATCGAGAACCTGAGTCAGCCTTGTCGCGGCCAGCAGATCGCCGAGGATGATCTGGACCAAGAATAGCCCGGCCACGTAGACCAACACCGTAACGACAATAGTGATCAAAGCGGTAATGGCATAACGGGTGGCTGTACTGAGATCGAGTAAATCTTCAACGGCGACGATGTAGGTGGTCACCATACTGCCGCACCAGGTCAAGATTAAGCCAATGGTCCAAAAAGGCTCCGTTAAGGATAGATACAAGCCGTACCCGGCCATGCTCAACACGGTCGCGATGAGTAGAAATTGAATCCGGTTCCGGTGAGCCGGACTGGAGGTAAGCAGTTGCCGGAACTGAACCGTAACTAGCGTTACCCCCACCAAGATTAGCCAACTGACGACACTGACCGTAAATCCCAGATTGCCCGGGTAAAGCCGGCCACCACTCCACTCCAGATCCGCCGCCGGCACGACCAACCAGCCTTGATCAAAGCTGAGAGCCAGGATCAGTCCGCTTAAGGCCAGTAGCCACCCTGCCGGCCTGCGCCACGGCAGTTGCAAGAAAGCTCGAGCAAAGGCCCAGTAGCAGACGCCAATGGCAATCAGGCCATAGCTCGAAATCTGCACCCAGCTCAGATCAGCTCCCGGCTGTGGCAACCAGCCCAGGATAATATTGGCCAGGTTGATATTCCACAGTATCGTCAAGGCCACATAGCTGAGGAACAGCCGCAGCGGGCTATCGCTGTAAGTCTTCCGTCTGTAGAGGCAGTAACTGCCTAAGATAAGGTGGGCCAGGGCCGCGCAGAGGGGAAGGACGATCTGGCTGGGGAGTCGGGTGATGTCAATCATGTCAAAATTTCATTTCCAAAGGCGGTATATAGCTTTTTGAGTTACTTGTAAACCCGGGTCTTGGGTTAAATTCATTCTAACCGGTAAATCTACCCTCGGAAATAGTAGACAAGTCATAGAGAGCGATTGACCGGACTCTGTAACTGAGGTAAACTTTCGGCGTAACTCCTGAAATTAGAGGTCGGCAGTCTGCATGGAGGAGTCATGCCGGATAACACTTCTTCCTTCAAGGCTCGTTTATTTGAACCCGATTGGCCCGGCTATGATTTCGTCTTCTTCGATTGCGATAGCACCCTCAGCCACATCGAAGGCATCGACGAGCTGGCCCGGCACAAGGGCAAATTTGTCGAGGTTAAGCGCCTGACCGATGCCGCCATGGACGGCGAAGTCCACCTCCAAACTGTGTACGATCGCCGCCTGGAGATGTTGTCCCCCACCCGTGCCGAAATCCGCGATCTCGAGCGTCACTATCGTGAGACCGTCGTCCCCGACGCCCAAGCCGTCATCGACGCCCTAAAGTATGCCGGCAAGGAACTCTTTATTATTAGCGGTGGGCTGTTGGAGGCGGTGCGTCCCTTTGGGGAGTGGCTGGGCATCCCTCGCCAAAACATTCGGGCGGTAGAGGTAAATTTCAACCTATTGTCCGGCCGGTGGTGGGACTATCAAGCCGACCGCTGGGGCCCGGCCCCGGATGCCGAGTACCTGACGGCTGAGGAATCGCCACTGGTCCAGTCCGAGGGTAAAGCCGATGTGGTGAAAGAGCTGCTCCAGGAACGCCCTCCTGGCCGGGCTATGCTGGTGGGTGACGGGATGAGCGACCTGGCGGCTCAGCGGGCCGTTGATTTAGTGGTTGGGTTTGGGGGGGTCATTACGCGACCCAGTGTGGCTCAGGCCGCTAAGGTCTTTATCAAGAGCAGTAGCCTGGCCCCGGTCCTGCCGCTGGCCCTCTCCAGCCGAAATATAGCCTCCCTCCGCGGCACCGCCCACGAATTGGTATTGAACAAAGGACACGATCTGCTCAACCAGGGCGAGGTCGTCTTTCGCTAGTCCACTTATAATTTGCCTAGAGCCGAGACCAAAGTAAACTTTTTGACGTCATTCCATCACAGAAACTGCCAAAACGGAATGCACAGAAAGAGCCCATATTCAATGCCAAAACAAAATGAAGAAATCCCCGCTTTTAAAATCCTGATCACTGATGATGTCTCGCCAGAGGGATTAGAGTTGCTGGATAACTCCCTTGATATCGAGTACGACATCGTCAAAGGCCTGACACCCGAAGCTCTGGTGGAGAAGATTAGAGACTATGACGGTTTAGTCATTCGGAGCAGCGTCAAAGTCACGAAAGAGGTCCTGGAAGCCGCCGACAAACTCAAAGTTATCGGCCGGGCCGGCGTTGGAGTCGATAATGTCGATGTCGATGCCGCCAGTATGCGCGGCATTGTGGTCATGAATACGCCCGGCGCAAACACCATCGCTACCGCTGAGCACACTATGGCCATCATGCTGTCCATGTGTCGCTACGTGCCGCAAGCCTTTGGCCGCCTGACCCAAGGGGTTTGGGACCGCAAGAGTTTTACCGGCGTTCAACTCTATCGAAAAACGCTGGGCATTATCGGCGTGGGGCGGATTGGCAGCCGGGTGGCGCGCTACTGCCAGGCGTTTGGCATGGAGGTCTTAGCTTATGATCCCTATCTCAGCGATGAAGCAGCTCAGGATCTCAAAGTCAAGCGAGTCACCCTTCCGGAACTTTATGCCCAATCCGATTTTATCAGTCTGCACGCGGCCCTGACCCCAAAAACCGAAAAGTTGATCAACGCTCAGGCCATCGCCCAGATGAAGGACGGGGTGCGCCTGATCAACGCCGCCCGGGGTAAGCTGATCGATGATGAAGCGCTGCTTGAAGGCTTGCAGTCGGGCAAAATTGCCGCTGCCGCCCTGGATGTCTTCACCACCGAACCGCTGCCGCCGGATAGCCCGCTGCTGGCCCTGGAGAATGTTATCGTTACGCCTCACCTGGCCGCCAGCACCCTCGAGGCCCAGGCCGATGTGGGCACGATTGTGGTGGCCCAACTGCTCGATGCCTTGCACGGTCTGGATTTCCGCAACGCCATCAACATGCCCTTCTCCGATGCCAAGCTGCTGCGGGAAATGCAGCCCTACCTTTCTTTGGCGGAACAGGTGGGCAGTATGCACGCTCAATTGGCCGAAGGCGATATCAGCCGGGTGGAAGTCGAGATCAAAGGCGAGGACATCGCCGAGCACATCAAGCCTATTACCGTGGCGATCCTCAAGGGCCTGCTGGAGCCGATGCTCGACCACGCCGTCAACTACATCAACGCCCCCTATCTGGTGCAGCGGCGGGGCATTGCCGTCTCTCAGACCAGCGGCCTGCATACCCCCGATTATCCAAACCTGATCTCTTGTCGGGTCGAGTGGCCGGGCGGCGAGAGCACCATCTCAGCCACCCTCTTCAACCGGGACGAGCCGCGCATTGTCCAAATGGACGGTTTCCGCGTTGATGTCCGGCCGGAAGGCGTGATCCTGGTCACCAACAGTATCGACCGGCCCGGCTTCATTGGCCGCGTCGGCACCATTCTCGGCGAGCTGGGGATCAACATCGCCACCTGGCGGACGGGCCGCTCGGCGCCCGGGGGCGAAGCCATCTCCTTCATCAGCGTCGACAAAGATGTGCCGGATCACGTCATCAGCCTGATGAACGAGTTCGAGTTGATCGAGAAGGTGCGGAAGGTGACCTTGTAGGGCCGGGCGGGTAAGTTTTTGGCCGGGTTGGACGTCTAAATGATTGAAACAACCCTAATCCAAGCGAGGATCTTCTTATGACTACCACCAATGGAAGCAATCAAAAAGTATACAATACGATCGTCGTCGGCTC
>CALMIS010000220.1 GCA_937864185.1 uncultured Chloroflexota bacterium | reverse complement strand
TTTTTTGTCAAACTCGCCGGTTTCTTCCTCAATTTCAGGCTGACCCCGGAACAGCACTCCTTGCGGGCAAACAATCCCGGCCCGGCCCGCCTCATTAAGCGAGGCCAGGATGTGCAGGATAAAGGCGTAGTCGCCGTAGCCGGCGGGGGGAGACTGAAAGGCTGTGCCCCGTCCGAACCGGCCATAGGAATCTTTGAAACCCTCTTTACCAAAGATTTCCTTTTTCAAGCGATCCTTTTTCTTTTTGTCATCCGTCTGCTGTTCGGGTCGCAGCCACCAGAACTCATCGGAAAAGGGGAAGTTAGCCAGCACCAGCGTGAATTTTTTGATCTGCCCCGTATGTTCCAAGAATTGAGGGTCGGTGATAGTACTAGTCCCGCCGCGAATATCGGCTTCCAATCCGTGCAAGACGGAGTTGATCTTGGCGATGGCAAAGTTGCCCCAGTTCATCTCCTGGCCAAAGTAGCGGACGGTATTGGGGCGGTGGCCGTTCTCAACGAGAAAGTCGGCCGAGTGAATGAGCATGCCGCCGCTGCCACAGGTGGGATCGTAGATGGTATCGCCCGGCCGGGGTTCCAGAATGCGAACCAGGGTATCGACCACTTCCGGCGGGGTGAAGAACTCGCCGGCCTTGGCCCCGGCGTCATCGGCAAACTGTTTAATCAGATACTCATAAGCGCGACCCAAGACATCGGAGGGCACGCTCTTATTAGACAGGTCAACCTCATTAAAATGCTGGACCAGGGCGTGTACTACCTCGTTGGGAATAAGTTTCTTGCCGCTGGCATCGGGTGCGGGCTGGTTCCAATCCACGGTGAAGACGCCGCGCAGCTCATCATTGGCGTTGGCCACCGCCCGCATGGCTTCTGTAAGTTTCTGACCAATGTTTTCAGACACGGCCTGAACGTCGCCCCAGCGCGCCCCATCTGGGATTTTAAATCGGTGTTCACCGCGAGCGCGAAAGATAGCCTTTTGAGCCTCGGTAAATGCACGACCTTGCAACCGTTCCTGCTCGGCAATCGCTTCATCGGCTTCATTTTCCCACTGGTCGCACAGACGCTTGTAGAACATCAAAGACAGGATATAGTTTTTGTAATCCTGACCGGCAGTTTTTCCGCGCAGAATGTTGGCCGCTCCCCACAGATGGGCCTCAAGTTGCTGTTGGGTTAGTTTCATAGGTTAACTGTGAATACCTTTCGTTAGCGCCGACTTGAATTTAGGGTAAGGCGTCAAAAAGTTCTGCCGGTATATGCTCTAAAAACCGAGATGGGGAACGCCGCATTCTTCCAAAACGCGTTTCGCGTTGGTTTGCATAGGTTAGATAAGCCGCTTTTTTGGCTCTGGTGAGGCTCACGTAAAAAATGCGTCTTTCCTCATTTATACTTTCAGGGTCATTATGGGTTCGATAACTTGGCAAGACATCATCCTCCAACCCAACCATAAACACGTAATCGAATTCCTTACCTTTAGAACCGTGGCCCGACATCACTTGCACCGCGCCGTATCCGGCCAGACGGTTGACTACTTGGAGCAAATCCAGGCTAAGCGTATCCGCTTCTTGCCTCACATCGGTTATCATTGCGTTCAAATTTGTGGTCAATCTCCGGATATCGGCGGCGCTCCAAGAGAACTTGCGGATAATATCTTCAATACCAGCAATCTCTATAATCTCCGATGCATTGGCCGGAGTTGGGTCAATGGTTAAGTTTTCAAGAATCTGGTGGCGTATCCTTCGCGCCGTATCAAGGGCGTCGTCATCTCTCATTACAAAAGACAGGCCGCCATCTTCTACGGCCGTCATTACCCGGTGAAGCCCATCGCTGGAATTTGGCTCAACCGCCAAAAACAAGACAGCCAGCCCCAAGCTGGTTTCCCAAGAGTCTTGAAATTTGAGTCTGGCCCGGTCGAACCAAGGAATTGACCTGTTGCTCAATGCGTTTAGCACTTGTTCAGCCCGCCATCGGGCTCGGGTAATCACCGCAGTTTGGCCCCAATCGTCAATGGCTTGCTGTTCCTTCAAGCCGTAAATCCAGGCCCCAACTTGGTCGCCTTCGGCGATGGGGTCGGCAAAGTCAGCTCGGTAAATATGACCACGTCGGTTTGATATGGCGCTTGTTTGCTTTGGATGACGGTTTTCCTCACAACTGATCACGGCCTGAGCCGCTTCAACAATCACCTGATCAGATCGGAAATTTGCGCCAAGAATAATTCGTCGCGATCCTAAACGTGCTTCAATCTCATAGACATTAGCTCGATTTGCGCCGCGAAAACGGTAAATAGATTGGTCATCATCCGCTACCATCAGGCTGCCAGCGGCAGCGGCTTCGGCCAAGAGATGGGTCAAGTCTAACTGTTGAATATCGGTGTCTTGAAACTCATCCACAAGCACATATCGAAAACAGGTAGTGAATAACCTCTTGGGCAAGGCAGACTCTCGTAACAGCTTGAGCGTTAGCGTCACCAGGTCGCCATAATCAAGCAAATTTCTGTCGGTAAGAGTCTGCTGGTATAAGGTGTACAGTGTTCTCAGGCCAAACGCGATCGGCACATCATCCTGATTCGGATAGACGCCACGCCTTTTGAGATCCTCGAGGGTCCTTAGCAAGTTATTAGGGTCTATATTTCCCAATCCGCCAGTTTGAATAACCTGCTGACAGAGGGCGATCTGGTCATCACGCTCTATTATCTCAAAATCCTCTCGAACGCCAACGTCGCTGCCATAACAACGAAGTAGGTAATGACCGAAACCGTGAAACGTGCCCATCCAAATGCGATCCCACTGGGTAAATCCTTTGGCTCGTAATCTTGATCGCATCTCGTTAGCGGCGGCGTTGGTGAAAGTAACAGCCAGCAAGCCATAAGGTTCAGGGATGAGATCATTTGCAAACAGATATAAGATTCTCTCTGTAATGACGTGCGTTTTACCACTGCCCGGGCCGGCTAAGATAAGCAAATGAGTGTCCGTGGCACTGACAGCATCATATTGTTCAACTGTTAGGTTCTTAAATGTACTGAGTGCCATGGTTCGCAGATTCACTGACAGGCTGAGGGAACGGTTGATCTCGAATGGCTTGAGCATATTCCGGCAGCCCTGCCCGGCCAACGGCAGCAGCAACGGCATCTTTAACTGCCTGGCGAATTTTCCGCCCGCATTCAGCCTCGGTAAAAAATCGAGCCACGCCTTTAGCATCCTTGTCAAATTGCCGTTCAAATTCCGATGTCAAGCCCTCAGCATTAATCTTTTCCAAAATGGCAGTCAAGAAGCCAGCAGCGCAGGCATTTAACTCAAAACTCTCATCTACTTTAATTCCGCCCAAACTCAACAGGGTTGCGCGCTGAATGGCGTGGGCATAACATTCGGGAACACGTTTTACGGATGAGACAGCTTCGGCTACAGCACGGGCTACTGGAATCTTAAGACTAATACTCTGTTCTTTTTCTTGAAACTTAATGAACTGAACAAGACCGTTCGGGTCACGATTATAGCCACTACGAGTGAGATAATCCGTTAGATCCTGAGATGATGTAATATTTTCAACAGTTTGAATAACCACATCTAGATAACCGCTGTGGCATACAACCTCTTCAAAACATTCCTCAGCACCAATCCAGCCAATCCCGGTAAGCAACGCTTTACGAGCCGAGTCAGGACAATTGGTATGCGATTTGTGAGCCTGAAATTCCTCAGGCGTAATTAAACCAAGGTCGCGAATAGGTCGAAGGAACTTGCTGGTATGACTGGTTGACAACACATCAGTATCATAAGTGACCACAATAGGAATTTCAAACTGACCCGATGCACACGCTCGCAAGATAAAAGCATAGTTGTTGCCATCCGCAGAGACCAATGAGATACCGTCTCGATCCAAATCGCAGCCAAGCGCCTCCGCAAAAGCCGGCAGCGCAATCAATTCGCTCTGCCCTTCAACAATAATAATCGATCTGGCAAAGAAAAGCGCGGCTCGACCGCCCCGCATAAGTTGTTCCAGACCCTTGCTATCTTGTTCTGAAAGGGATGTTCCTAATTGATAGGTACAGGTTTCATCCGGTGCCGTCGCACGTAACAGCACCAAATTTTTTGGATCGGAATACTTGACGATTTCAGGTGAGTGCGTAGTCATAACAACAGGGGCGTTTATTTTCAACAAATCTTTGAACAAACGTCTTTGAGCATGGGGATGGAGATGCGCTTCGGGTTCCTCAATCGCCAAAATTGGGTTACCCGTCTGCACCGTGTTAACGCTATGTCTAAACATCGCCACCAGGGTCAAGTTTTGTAGTCCCGTTCCATGTCGAGATAGATCCGTTTGAGGTAAATTTGGATTTTTGCGAACGTTTAGCCGGAAATTGCGGGTAAGATGAGCTAAATTTTCATCAGCCACCGCAACGGTGACTTCACTCTGGCCACCAGGTACAAGTGATGTCAATTCCCGAGTTAGCCCGCTGGCAAGTTTTGAAACCTCTTGTCCTCGGTTCAACGCTGCGTTGGCATCTTTGAGATAAGATTGTATATCTTGCTGGACGTCTGAATAATCAAGATCGTTCAGGAGTTGGGATAATAGGCCGCGTCCTGTTGCTCTGGTATCTCGAGCAGCATCACGGACGGCATCCAAGAAATAAAGCGGTAAGGCTCTTGCCATTCGGCGAGACATTGGTATGGGGTCGTTATATCGTCCATCTGGTGGCAAAACGTAACTCCGCCATTCATAAACTCCGTCCGAGTCAAGTTCATACCGGCCTTCGATGGTAACAAATGTCTCTGGCCCATCCGTCGCAATGCGTTCTCTGAAACAAACCTCCAACTCGGGATGTTCCTGCAAATCGCCGATCTCCACCCTGATAGAGAAATTCTTTTCATCCACACTACGAGCAGTATCGTTGATGTCGTCCGCTGATAAATCTAGTCTTAAACGTTCAGCCTGGGGATCAAATAAAAGACGCAAGGCATATAGCAAGTTTGATTTACCCGCATTGTTCTCGCCAATTATCACGGTCGTTTTGGATAACCGAATATTCACGTTACGGAGGTTGCGAAAGTTCTTTATAGAAATATTGCGAAGCTTCATGCGATGGTATTGGCCTTTCCTTTATGAGATTGATCCTAGAGTTGAATTTGTGATTTAGCCGCAAACTTCTAGCAAACCCTAAATCCAAAATGGAATGTTGCCATCCAGAGCGGCGGGCCTGATCCCCTTCGACGCCATTTTGGAAATTTTGTCAGCGTAAAACGTAGTGACTGGCAGACGTGGTGGGCGCACCGAGCCATAATGCAACAAGGTTAATGACAAGACCGAGTGGAGCGCCTGCTCCAAGGTAAACGGTGAATGAGCGCGAACTCTAACCGGTTGAGGGGTGGCTTCAAATGTATCTGGGTATTCTGAGGATACCAACAACGCTTCCGTTTCACTCAGCTTAAAAATGCTTCCTTTGGGTGCTTTCCGCGTTTCCTTACCGTGTTGGTCGTAAATGCGGGGATTGCCGCTTTTTATGACCTCTACAAAATAAAACTCTGCGCCAATTTCTTCTCCCCAAGCCAACAAATCGGCCTTTTCTGACTCCTGCAAATTGCCATCTCGGTGGATGACCACTCGCTTATTTTGAAAGGTCTCTACCGGAAATATCCCTTGCAACACATTGCGCGGGATTGTCTCCCCTTCGACTGTGGCATCGCGGATATTGTAATGTAAAAATTGACCGTTGGTCAGATAAATCTTGGCAATAGCGGCGGTATTGATTGAGCCGGGGTTGTTTCTCTTTTTCCGTCTGGACACATCTAACCCGACAATCAGGTCAGCATAAGGAATAGGGTTCGCTAAAACAAACGGAATGTTGCCAGTTTTGGCTAATATACCCAACATAATGTTATTCACTGCCCAATCGTTAGAAATCGTGGAAGGTTGGATGACCTGGCTTTGGAGGTTTTTATTCAGAGCGTAATATTTAAAGTAATCATAGGTTGTCCAATCGTCACTCTCATCCTCACCACTGCCATATTCTCGTGGTATGATTGCCAAAATGATATTGGGTTGCTGGTCAGCCAATCGGTTGACGGCTCTCTCAATTTCGACTGGAGATGGATGAGGAACGTCGACCGGCCCAATTGTTGCGGTTGTAAGCTCATACCCAAGCTTATTGCCTAAAAACTCCCTCAGATTATTCTTGAGTGGATCAAGCGAAATCTGAGGCTTTGTATTCAAGATGGCAATCTTGATTTTTTTGTCGGCGGCTGGGCTGTAGAGTCCATATTTTAATACCGAAGGAAAGACGTCCTTGAAACTTCGGGGAGTAGCCACTTGGTTGTCCCCAAAACGTAATGCAGCGCTGTAACCAATAGCTTTTCCATCCGGGAACAAGCTTAGATTGGACGATGAGTTATAAGCTCCTCCGATCAGGCCGGTTTCTTGAGCAACTTTAGCCACCGGTAGGACATAATCCTTACGCCGGGCAGAGGAGATCTGCAGCTTCTCACTGATGCCAAACCGATCATAGTGCTTGTTCAGCACCCGTAACCCTAAGGCCGAAACTACATACTGATACTTCCCGCTTGTTTCAACTATCAACTCATCATCAGGCGCATTTAGGACTAGCTGTCGCATCTCAGCATTAAGATCATAGGCCAGTAATCGCCTGCGGCGATTATTCTCTCCTATCTTGCCCACAATTTTCGTGATTTCCATCGCTGAATTGAAGGGTTTTGTTTTATCAGTCACGTACAAGCCCAGAATGTTTTCCTTGGGACGTTTGGCCATAAATCCTTTAAGATCGTCCTTGAAATCGATGTTCGACCGGATTGAAAGCGATACAGCCGGTTGACCGTTTACCACCCAACCAAAACGAGTACAGATCAGATTTATGGAATAAGTGTCTTTACTCTGCCGGTGAGCAGCCAATGTCTCCTCAATCTTGCGTTCAACATCCTGCAACAAGGCGTGTGCCACAAATCTGGCAAGACCTTGTGCAGAGGGATGAAGATCGGGCACGTAGCTGATACCTTCGAGGTTTTGCTGAAAAGTTTTATCAGTTTCTGACCAGAGCGCTTGCAACGTTTGGTCAATTTGCTTATCACTAACAAGTTTATCGGTCAACAAACATTTATGCTCACTGTCCCAATACCAGTGACCACCAAATTTGTTTTGCAGTCGATATCGCAACTTGCCGCCAACTTCATTTGCGCTCAACGAGCCGGTCAGTGCGAGTTGGTAAGCAGTAAGTTCAGGCAAAACGTCAACATTTACAGGAAAAATTTCTACAAATAGAGCCATTTCTTTTACCCAGTGAGTTAAATCAAGTCGTACAGTTAGCGTTGTGTTGATATTTCGGGAGAGCTTAAAGGCAGCTATTCAAGCCAGGCTGAACTTTGACAGGCGATCGGATACATTTACCTAGAACCTAGATTGCGTCACGCCATTGCCTACTTGCTGCACAAAGTTTTTTGGTCTCTTTAAGTCATTGGATACCCTCCTTAGCGCTCTTGGGACGAGCAGCCTCTAACTCAAGCAAATAGCGCCGAACTTTCTCAGCATCCGGCGTGCCGAATGCGTCAAACAACTCAACTGCCCGTTGATAATAAAGTCGGGCCTCGGCCCATTGTCCCGTCTCTTCATAAAACTGGCCGAGATTGGCCAGCCAAGTGGCTTCGCTGTGGCGGTCACCGGCATTCTTAGCTACAGCCAAAGCTTCCTCCGTGAACTTAATCGCTTCGCCAAGCTGCCCACGGTCGTGATAAACAACGCCTATATTCCCTAGACGCACACTTTCGCCCCGGCGATCGCCCAATTCACGGCTGATCGCCAGGGCGGCTTCAAAATAGTGGAGCGCCATGTCGAAATCCCGTAAATCGTGGTAAGTGTTGCCCAGGCTACCCATACTATTGCCCTCGGCTTTCCGGTCACCCAGGTGGCGTTTGAGTTGCAGGGCCTGCTCGTGATAAACAATAGCTTGCTCGGGCTGGCCCAACCGGCGGTAAGCTCCGCCCAGGTCGGCCAAAGTATTGCCCTCACCGCGTTGAAAACCAATTTCGCGCGATAAAGCCAGCGCCCGTTCGTATTGAGCAATGGCCTGTTCATAGTTTTGGTGGGCATGATAAATCTGGCCTCGGTAAGCCATGAAAGCCACTTCCTGCTGCCGCTGCCCCAGCTGACGGGCGGCCTGAAGTCCGGCCTCAACAATCTCAGCCCATTGTATCCAGTGGCCTTGTAGGGCAAAATAGCCATCGGCGTGTCCGCAGACGAAGGCGAGCGATTGAAGCGGTTCCCAGAATTGGTGTTGAAGCCCTGATTTCAAGCTGGCTATCAAATGCGGGCGCACGCTGTCGAGGTGGCGAAACCCAGCCCCGCCCTGCTTGCTTTGAGCCTCAACTTCGTCGGTGAAATATCGAAGCAAACGGGCTGTAATCTCGCCGTCAGGGATCAAACGAGTTCGAGCATAGGTTCGAATCAAAGCGTGAGTGACTTCATAACCCTGTTCACGACGCAGCAGCAGGCCATAGCTAACCAGCTCTCCTAACAAACGACGGAGGGCCTTGAGCTCGACCGCCAACCCGGCAGCAACCAACTCGCGGTTAAAGGGGGCCAAGGCCAAGATGCCGGTGACACTCAGCACCTGGCGAGCTTGGTCGCTTACCTGGACCAGACTTCGTTCCAGTAGCATCGCTACGCTCTCGTGGCGACGCTGTCCTTGATCCAATGCCTCCAGCGGGGTTTCTTGCAGCCAGGCCAGGTAATCGGCGGCGCTCTCGCCCGTTTCGTTGAGATACCGCCCCACCAACCGCACGGCTAGCGGCAATCCTCCCACCAACTCGCAGATCGCTTCAGCGATAGTGGTCTGAATGGTTTGCGGCTGAGCCCAGGCCTGCAGCAGCTTGACCGCCTCATGCCCCGGCAGCCGCTCGAGATCCTGCCGCTGAGCGACAGCATCCTGCTTACGACGGCTGGTTAGCAGCAGGCCACAGCCCGCCGCTACCGCCTGTACAGCGGACAGGTCGTCCGCTTCCTCAGTGCCGTCTAGGACTAGCAGGGCTGTTCGCCCGGAGAGCGCCCGGCGCGCGGCCGCGCTTGGCGTCGGCTTTGGCTCCTCGCCAAAGGCAGCAGCAATAGCCTCCAGGGCCAATTCTGCCTGAGGTTGAGTATAGAAACTGTGGACGAAAATACCGTCAGGGAAACGCTCTGGCGGGGCTTGACCAGGGGCTAGTCGCCAGAGTACCTCCGCTGCGAGAGCACTCTTGCCTATGCCGCCCGGCCCGGTTATCGTTACCACCCGACCCGGCTGGACCTCGGTCAGCAAATTGGCCAACTCCTGCTCCCGATTGACAAAATGCTCGGCCCGGGTTAGCCGATGGCGTAGCGGCGGGCGCATTGCTCCACCTGGGGTGGTGGGGCTTGGATCCGACGGCCTCACCTCTTGCAGCGGTAGGCCAAGCGTCTTGGCCAGGTGGATGGCCAGTTCGGCCAGCCTGGCATCGACTTGACTGGCGTCGCCGCTCCAAATGGGGCTATGATCTCTGGGGAAGATCTCTAGCTTGGCCAGCCGGTCATCAGCCCTCCAGGCGCAAGCTCTGGCCAGCACCGGGATGATCGTCATTTCGTTTTGAGCGTGTTTGAGCAAAAGTTGGGGCAAAATTTGATCGAGCAGATCGTCAGAATTGAAGAAGTTGGCGCTCAACAATAGGATGGCGACTTTGGCCTGGCCAATCGCCGCTCGGATAGCAGCCTCCCGGTCGCTGCCGTAGCCAATCCGGGCCTCGCTCCACAGATCGATCAAGCCGGCCTGGCGCAGCACGTTCAGGTGCGCCAGAAGCTTCTCTTTTTCGGCCTCGTCGGCGAGGCTATAGGCAAGGAAGACAAGGGGCTGGGTCAAGGTTC
>CALMIS010000219.1 GCA_937864185.1 uncultured Chloroflexota bacterium | reverse complement strand
AGTTTGAACAGTTACAAAAATTGAAAGGAACGAAAGATGTTAAGCCTCGAAGCAACTAAAATCATCCATACCCTTGACGAAGCAACAATTCAAGACTTTGTAAAAAGCTTTAACGGCCAGATCTTCCGCCCCGGCGAGACCGGCTACGACGAAGCCCGGGCCGTCTGGAACGGTATGATCGACCGCTACCCGGCTCTGATCGCCCGCTGCACCAGTCCGGCTGATGTGATTGCGGCGGTCAACTTCGCCCGGCAGCACAAAATCGAGGTGGCGGTCCGCGGCGGGGGGCATAATGTGGCCGGTCACGGCACCACCGACGGCGGGCTGGTGATCGATTTGAGCGGGATGAAACAGATCGAAGTTGATCCGGCGGGCCGAACTGTCCGCGCCGGCGGCGGCACGACCATTGGCGAATTGGACCAGGCGACCCAGGCCCACGGCCTGGCCACCCCGCTGGGCGTGGTCACCGAGACCGGGATAGCCGGCTTGACTTTGGGCGGCGGCTTGGGCTGGCTGCGCAACAAGTACGGCCTGAGCTCTGACAATCTGATCTCGGTCGATGTGGTCACAGCGGATGGCCGTTTGCTCAAAGCCAATGAGCGCATCAACAGCGATCTGTTCTGGGGCGTGCGCGGTGGCGGCGGCAACTTTGGGATCGTCACCAACTTTGAATACCGGCTCCACCCGGTTGGCCCGGAAGTGATGTTCGTCTTTGTGCTGCATCAGGCGGATACGCCGGAACAGATGAAAGCGGCCATCAAGTTCCACCGGGACTTTTGCGACAGCGCCCCGGACGAGATCAGCACCATTTTGGCGACCGGCATTGTCCCGCACGGCGCTGAGATTTTTCCGGAGAAAATCCAAGGGCGTCACTTTGTCCTGTTCGGAGCGATGTACGCCGGTGATGCGGCCGAGGGCGAGCAGGCTTTGCAGCCGCTGCGCAGTTTCGCCGAACCGCTGATCGATTTCAGTGGCCGGATGCCCTACGTTGAAGCCCAGCAAGTCTTCGATCCCGACTATCCGCGCGGTCATCGCTACTACTGGAAATCGCTCAATCTGAGCCGTCTGGATGACGAAGTGATCGATCGCTTTGTCGAGCATGCCCGCCGGCAGCCCTCGGAGCACAGCACCACCGACCTGTGGTACATCGGCGGGGCGGTGCGGCGCAATCGGGCCGGGGCCTTCCAGGGGCGCGACGCGGCCTGGCTGATCAACCCGGAAGCCAACTGGGAGCACCCTGAAGACGACGCAGCCAACATCGCCTGGGCCCGCGACTTCATCGCCGCCATGCAGTCCTACTCGGACGGCAGCCGTTACCTTAACTTCCCCGGCTTCCAGGAAGAAGGCGACGAGATGATGCGCCAGGCCTTTGGCGAGAAGTACGACAAGCTAGTGGCCTTGAAGAATAAATACGACCCGACCAACTTCTTCAGCCTGAACCAGAATATCAAGCCGGCGGTCTAACTAGGCGTAGGGCGGGGTAACTACCCAAAGAAGCTTCGCCTCAAACCAACAAGGAAAGTAGGACGCGGATTTGCCTGGATGAACGCGGATAATAAAGAAAAAAATCCTGAAAATCCGGCAAATCCGCGTCCAAAATTCTGTTTTGATGTTCTGTGCGTATTTTGACATTTTATTGGCGCGGAGTCGGGGTTAACTGGCCCAGTGGGGCACATCACCCGCCTTGCGCCGCTCGAATTTTGGAGGCTGATTTATGAAGCTCAAAATTTTTGCCTGGTTGGTCCTGCTCGCTTTATTGTGGGGCCCCAGCTTCTTGTTTGTGAAAGTGATCATTGAGGAGGTCCCACCGTTGACGTTGGCGGCCGCTCGAGTCAGTTTGGCCGGGGGGCTCCTGTACCTGGTCTTGCGCAGCCAGCGGCAGCACTTGCCCAAGTTTGGCCAGATCTGGGGCCATTTTGCCCTGACCGGCCTGATGCTAAACGCTTTGCCGTACGCCCTCTCAAGTTGGGGCGCCCAATACATCGATAGCGCCCTGGCCGCGATCTTGATCAGCACCGAGCCGCTGTTCGTCATCATCCTGGCCCATTTTTATACCCGGGATGACCGGTTGACCCTTAATAAAGCCATCGGCGTACTCATTGGCTTTGGCGGAGCGAGCTTGCTTTTTGCGCCGGCCTCGTTGGCCGGCTTGCAGGCGACGATGCTAGGTCTCATCGCGGTGGTCTTGACCGCCTTGAGCTATGCAGTCGGCGTGGTCTACGCCAAGCAGCAGTTGAGCGGCTTGCCGGCCCTCGTCACCCCGACGGCCCAACTTCTGACCGCCTCGGTCTATCTGCTGCCGCTGGCCCTGATCGCCGAGCAACCCTACACCTTGTCCATGCCTTCCTGGCCGGCCTTGAGCTCGCTGTTGGCTCTGGCCGTCATCTGCACCGCCCTGACCTTTGTCCTCTACTTCCGGATTATGGATCAGGCCAGTGCCACCCACCTCTCGCTCGTTACCTACCTGGTCCCGATTGTGGGTGTGCTTCTGGGCGTAATGGTGCTCGGTGAGCAGCCGGGCTGGAACGCCTATGCCGGTTGTGCCTTGATCCTGTTCGGAGTGATGGTGGTCAATGGTCTTATTAAAGTTAACTTTCACCAGCCGGATTCTCGGCAGCTAGAACCTGAGCCGCTGTCTCTTCCAATGTCCGCGCCTGGCCGCGCTCCTGGGCCACCGCCACCAACTCAGCCGGCAACGCCGCGCTGAGCTCAGCCTGGAGCTGGTTAGCCCGTTGCCTGAAGATGTGCCAGCAGGCCGGATGCCGGCTGGCCACAATCGCGTACTCCAGGGCTCGGGCTCGCTGCTCTTGTTTCGCCGAATTTGAGTCATCGACCAGATCGCTCTCGCACTTGATCAATTTGGCCAGATGGAGCAAAGCCATCGTCAGGGGCGGCAGTTGGCGGGCCTCGGCGGTGATCGCCAACGCTTCGGTCAGGTGAGTGCGGGCGGCCGAATGGTGGCCCAGGCCACAAGCGGCCTCGCCCAAACTGCAGAGGTTGTACGAGGCAAAGATGGGGCTGCCGACGGCTCTGGCGATCTTTAGACCTTCCTGGCTATGGCGTTCAGCCTCTTGAGGGTGACCTCCGTCATTGGCAATCTGGGCCAGGTACCACAGTCGGATCGAAGCCTGGTGGCGGTGCCCGATCTCGCGGCAGAGGGCCAGACTCTTTTCCATATATTGCCGGGCCTCAACCAGTTCTGTCCCCCCCATCGCCCAGGCCACCGACCCCAAGCCCCCGATCGCTAACGCGACCCCCAACTGGTGCTCGATCTGCTCAAAGAGAGCCAGACTGTCTTGATAATAAGCTTTCGACTCGGCGTACTGGCCCAGACAGAGGGTGGACCAGCCCAGCACATCGAGGGCATAGGCTTCCCAATCGGGCCGGCCCAACCTCTGGCTCAAGACAAAACTTTCTTGAGCCAGACGCTTGGCCTCAAGATACTCGCCAAAGCTGCCGCAAATTTGGGCCAGCTTGTGCAGTGCGTTGGCCATGCCATTTTTGTCATCCAGACTCTTGAAGATGGCCAGGCTCTGCCGGAGCTGGGCTTCCGCCGCCGGGCGGTGGCCTTGCATCATCGCGACTTCGCCCAGGAGCAACCGGGTAAAAGCTTGCTCAGCCTCGGTTTTGGCGGCGCCGAAGCTGCTTTGAAGCTGCTGAGCGGCCAGGTTGTAGTTGCCCAAGAAGTAAGAAAATGCCCCGGTTCGCCCGGCCAGACGCTGGAGGATGGTCTCCAAGGCCGGGTGCTCGGCCAGAGCCGGCAGTGCCTTCAAACGTTTGTAAGCCTCGGTAAAAAGCTCCTGACCTTCTTGGTAGCGACAGCGGATTTGATAAAAGTTATAGAGGCTTTCCATCGCCTGATCGATAGCCCCCAGGTAGCCCTGCTCGACCGCCCACCGCCAGCCGGTGCGCACGTTGTCTCCCTCAAGGCTGATCTCATTCAGCGCCGCCAACTGAGTTTGCCCCACAAATTGAGCTTCTCTGGCTTTCAAAAACCGAAGATAATAGGCGCTGTGCCTTTCATGCGTAATCGCTTCGAGTTGCGGGCTGGTAGCCAGCTTTTCGGCCGCAAACTGGCGCAGCAGTTCATGGACTTGATACCGGCCCTCGGCCGTCGCCCGCAGTAGCGACTTGTCGATCAGCGCCGCCAGAGTCAGCAAATCTGCCTCGGCGACCTGTTCCGCCGCTTCGGAGCTAAAGCTGCCCCGAAAAACGGCCAGGCCCTGAAAGACATTTTGTTCAACCTCGTCGAGGCGCTGCCAACTGTGCTCAAAGATAGCCCGCATGCTGCGGTGCCGTTCCGGGATGTTTTGCAGCCGCGTGCTTAGAATATCGAAACTGCGTTCGATCTCCTGCACGATTTTTGCGGCGGGCATTACCTTTAACCAGGCCGCCGCCAGCTCCAGCCCGAGGGGCATGCCCTCGACCAGTTGGCAGATCCGGACCACGGCTTGCTGTTCGGCGGCCAGGGAGAAGTTGACTTTGGCGCGCCGGGCGCTTTGCAGAAAAAGCCGAACCGCATCATAAGCCTCGAGCGTACTCACGCCCACTTCATCCGTCCCTAAAGGCTCGCTCTCCGGAAAGGGCAGGCCTCCGACCGGGTGGAACCAGGCTTCGTGCAGGTTTAAGGCCTCACGGGAGGTGAGCAGCATCTTCACTCCGGGCGCCGCGCTCAAGATGTGACTGAGTAGAGGCGTGGCCGCTTCGCCGGTCTCAAGGGCAGGTCCGCTCAGCAGATGTTCGAAGTTATCCAAAATCAGCAGCATCTCCTTTTCGCGCAGATAATCAAGCAACTGCTGAGTGGGGGAGACGTTGCTGTAGAAGTTAAACCCGGTGGCCTGCCCGATCGCCGCTACAATCCCCGCCGTCGAGCTAACCGGCGCTAACGGCACAAAAAAGAGACCATGCCGGAATTGGGCCGCAGCGAGGGAGGCGTCGATCAGGCGCTGGCCTGTTTCCGTGGCCAGCCGGGTCTTGCCGATCCCCCCCGGCCCGACTAAGGTCAGCAAGCGGCAGGCCGGATCGATCAGGCGCCGGATGATATCGGCCAGATCGGCTTCGCGTCCGACAAACGGCGTCGCTTGGGGCGGCAGGGGAGGCGGAGGGGGTAAGGCCGGGAGAGACTGAGGGGCCGGGGCGGGTGTCAGACCTTCACTCCCCGGCGCTGCCGCTCTGTCGCTCAGTTCGTCGTCGCGGATGCGCTCGTACAGGGCGATGGTCTCGGCGCCGGGCTCAACGGCCAGCTCTTTTTCCAAAATTTGCCGGCAGGTTTCAAACTGGGCCAGGGCTGCCCCTCGCTGACCATCTTGAGCCAGCAGCAGCATCAACTGACGATGCCCCTCTTCACGCCATGGCTCAAGAGTTAGTAAGCGCCGGGCGGCGGCGATCCCTTCCGAGCGTTCGGCTCGAGCAGCGTGGTGCTTAACCAAATGGAGCAGGGCATTGATCACCCGTTCCCGCAGTCGAGTCTGCTCGGCCAGCATCCAGTCTTCAAAGTCCGGGGCATGGAGCACATAAAACTCGCTTAAGAAATCCCCGCGATACAGGTCGATGGCTTGGTGGATCGCGGTCAAGCCGTCTGACTGATTTTGGAGCTGCGTTTCAAACGCGACGACATCGATCCAGAGCTTGCTTTCAAAATTAAGGGCCACGCTCTGGCGATCAATCTCGACATGATCCGGCACTGTCTGGCGCAAATTAACCAGCACTTTACGCAGATTGGCTCGCGCCGCCTCTTCGGGCACATCGCCCCACAGTAAACCGGCCAACGCCGAACGGCTATGCGGCTGCCGGGTCACGGCCAAATAGTAAAGAATGGCCTGGGCCTTGCTCGACAGCGACTCAACCAGAGATGTCCCAGCGAGCTTAATGTCCGGAGCACCGAGCAGCTTGAGTTGTAATTCTTTCTCCACCAGCTTACCCCAAAAGAATTAACAACTGGCAAAAATGTACGATTTTTTCCCGAAGTTGGAACGGTGACTGTGCTAAAGTGAGGTTGTTGTTTAACGCTTGCCTCTTAATTGTAGCACAGTTAGGTGGGCAAGGAAACGAGGGAGGAGGGAGACATCCTAGTTTTTTGGAAGACCTATGAGGTTTTCAAAACCTCATAGGTCTCAGCCTTAAAATTCGAGACCGAGTCAACGCTCAAGCCAACCCAAACCCAACCCTTAAACCAACTTTTGGCAGAGCCAGGCGAGGTCCGCAGGCCTTATACTAAGGAGGAGACGAGTCTGGTTCCAGCCTAAAGATTGAACCAGGCGATCACCTAGATCAGAGCTGCTGCTTGCCCACCCCAGGGTGGATGTGCCCGTCTCGGACGCGGTATCGACACTGGCTGTGGAGCTGGCTCAGCCTCAGTGATGGAGAAAATTATGTTTTCAACCGATAAACCTATGGCCCGCTTCGCCAAAATTATATTCGGGGTCGAGTCATGAAACACAATCACACCCTGCCTTTGAAGTTGATGTGCGTCCTGGCCCACCCCGATGACGAGTCGCTCGGAGCGGGTGGTCTCCTGGCCAAATACGCCGCCGAAGGCGTGGAAACTTATCTGGTGACCGCCACTCGCGGCGAGCGAGGCTGGTTTGGCCCGCAGGTGGATTATCCCGGCCCGGCAGCCTTAGGCAAAATCCGTGAGGCTGAACTGCGGGCGGCGGCTAAAGTCCTCGGGCTGCGAGAGGTGGCTTTCCTCGACTATATCGATGGCGAGCTCGATCAGGCTCACCCAACCGAGGTCATCGGCCAGATTGTGACCCATCTCCGCCGGGTCAAACCGCAGGTGGTCGTGACCTTTGATCCGTTTGGCGCTTACGGCCATCCGGACCACGTGGCCATCTGTCAATTTACCACGGCGGCCGTCGCTGCCGCCGCGAATCCAGCCTATCTCGAGGCTACGGCGTCGTCGGCGCATCAGGTCTCGAAGCTGTACTACCTGGTCGAGACCGAGGAAACTTTAACCCTTTACGAGAACATCTTCGGCGAGTTGGTGATGCAGGTGGATGGCGTAGAGCGACGGGGACCGGCTTGGGAAGCGTGGGCCGTCACCACTTGTCTTGACACCGCGGCCTATTGGCAGCAAGTCTGGGCGGCTGTCTCTTGCCATCAGACTCAACTCCCCGGTTATCAAGCCCTGACCGATCTGCCGGAAGCTGAGCATCAGCGCTTGTGGGGTCGGCCGGCGCTTTATCGGGCTTTAAGTTTGGTCAACGGCGGCCGGACCGTCGAGCGTGATCTCTTTGCGGGATTGCGTGAGACTGAAGCTTAGGAGTTAGAAAGGTAAAACTCATGCCCAAGCAGAAAAATCAAGCTGAACTTATGCAAAGGATCAAGCAAGTGCCCTACTTCTTGGAAGGAATGCCGGTGCCGCCTTTGAAACAAGCTGCCCCTGCCGAGCCTACGCACCCGGTTCAAATCTCACCCTTGGTTCTGGTCGCTCACTTAGGGCAGTCCTCCTCTGATCACCGTCGCTTGCCTTCTACCAGCGTTTAAAGAGAATTTTGCAAGAACTTAATCTCTTCTTAACAACAAGATCACCTGGCTTTAACAAGCTCGGTCTAAAATTTGGGCTGATTTTTGGGAATCTGGCCCGAGTCTTTTTGTTTGACAGGACCGGGCGTGCCGAATCGACCACAAATTTGTTGAGACTTTTGTTAAGGAGAGGAATTTACACAGATGAGTTCTGCAAATGACCCAATTCAGCCTCAAGAGGGTGAGACCCCCGTCAGCGAAGAAAACTCCTTTGCCAGCGTCATGACTCGACGCCTGAACCGGCGAACCCTGCTCCGTGGTGCTGCGGCAGCCTCGGCCGTGGCCGTGACCGCTTCAGTGGCCAGCAAAGCGGAAGCCGTCAAAGCCGCAACCGCTCCCGCCCCGGTCGCCGGCTTCCAGGCCGGGAGCCTCCGCCCGGTTCTCCAAACCGGTAGTGACATCAGCTTCCTGTCCGTCACCAACGATGCGCCTATGGTGCCGCCGGGTTACACGGTTGATGTCTTGCTCCGCTGGGGTGATCCGGTCGTCGAAGGCGCGCCGGCATTTAATCCCAACCAGCTAACGGCTAGCGCCCAGGCCCAGCAGTTCGGCTACAACTGCGATTTCATCGGTTTTATGCCTATGCCGGAGTATGGCTCCGGTGCCTCGGACCGCGGTCTGTTGGTGGTCAACCACGAGTATACTAACCCCGAATTGATGTTTGCCGGCTATGATTTGGAAGCTCCGGAACCGACCAAAGCTCAAGTTGATGTTGAACTCGAGGCGCACGGGCTCTCGGTGGTTGAGATCCAAAAGAATGAGCAGGGCAAGTGGACCGTTGTGGCCGACAGCCCGCTTAACCGCCGTTTAACTGGCACCTCCCCAATGACCATTACCGGGCCGGCGGCCGGCAACGACTTGTTGAAGACCTCTGCGGACAAGACTGGCACAGAAGTCTTTGGCACCTTAAACAACTGCAGTGGCGGCAAAACCCCTTGGGGAACGGTGCTCACCGCCGAGGAGAACTTCCACCAGTACTTTGCTAACCAAGATTTGATGGAAGACGGCGACGTCAAGGATGTCCATGGTCGCTATGTTTTTCCCAAAGAAGCGACTGAACGCCTTTGGGAAAATTTCTATGATCGCTTTGATCTGACCAAAGAACCCAATGAGTCTTTCCGCTTCGGCTGGATGGTCGAGTTTGACCCCTACGATCCCGAGTCGGTGCCGATGAAGCGCACCGCTTTGGGGCGCTTTAAGCACGAAGCGGCGACCGTAGTTCCGCCCACGGCGGGTAAGCCGGTGGTCATCTACTCCGGCGATGACGAGCGCTTTGAGTATGTCTACAAATTTGTCAGCAGCGGCAACTATGAGCCCGACGACCGCGAAGCCAATATGCAGTTGTTGGACGAAGGTACTCTGTACGTGGCCAAATTTAATGACGATGGCACCGGCGAGTGGCTGCCGCTGACCTTTGGCGAAGGCCCGCTGACCGCTGCCAACGGCTTCAAAAATCAGGGCGAGGTTCTGATCAAGACCCGGCTGGCCGCCGATCTGCTGGGCGCCACCACGATGGACCGGCCCGAGGATATCGAGACCAACCCGGTTAACAACAAGGTTTATATGGTCATGACCAAAAATGACCGGCGTCTGGAAGAAGGATCCGCCGAAGCCGCCGAGAAACCGGTGACCCAAGAAGTTAACGCGGCCAACCCCCGCCCGGTCAACCAAGACGGTCACATCATCGAGGTGACCGAAACTAATGATGACCATGCCTCGACCACCTTTACCTGGGAAATCTTCCTGCTGTGCGGCCACCCCAGCGATGAAACCACCTTCTTTGGCGGTTTCGATAAAGCCGTGGTCAGCCCCATCTCTTCGCCAGACAATATTGTTTTTGACCTGGACGGCAACCTCTGGATTGCCACCGATGGGCAGCCCTCTGCTTTGGGCGTGAACGACGGTTTCTTCCTCTGCCCGGTCGATGGCCCGAAGAGAGGGCAGGTGACGCAGTTCTTTAGCAGCGTGCCCGGCAGCGAGGTTTGCGGCCCGGAATTTACCCCCGATAACACGACCCTGTTCCTGGCCATTCAACACCCCGGTGAAGGCGGCTCCTTTGATCGTCCAATGAGCTACTGGCCCGATTACAAAGTCCCAACCCGGCCATCGGTCGTGGTCGTTCAAGCTGAAGATCCCACCAAGCGAATTGGTCTGGTTTAAGCGGTTGTAGTTTCAGGCAGAAAACGTAGGCAACGCAGCGGCCCGGCAAAATATTACCGGGCCGCTTTTTTGAGATTGATGCTCTATGCGACTTAAAGTTAAATTCTTGCCGGTGGGTTTAGGCTGGTGTCTTGGTCTTACCGCTCTATTGATCATTGCCGGCGTTGTTCTCCAGCCGGCTGCCCCGGTCGAGGCTAAGCCTACTTTTTTAGCCAGAGCCGTCGCTCGCTACCCTCATATTGCCGGCAGCCGGCTGGATGGTTGCATCTTGTGCCATCGGGGCGGTCTGGCCGATGGCGAGCGCAATGCCTTTGCCACCGATTTTGAGGAAAACGGCTATGATTATGCGGCCATTGAAACCCTCGACTCCGATGGCGATGGCTTTACCAACCTGGAGGAGTTTGAAGCCCGCACGTTCCCCGGTAATCCCAAAAGCCTGCCTGGTTCAAAGGCGGCAGCCGCCAAGCCGGTGCTAGAACCGGCCTCGGTTCTATGCCGGCTCGATGGCCAGCAAGAGCCGCTGAGTATCATGGCCGGCTTCTCGCTTCAAACCAGACTGCCTGGCCTCGAGCGCAACGACCTGCTCCGCTCCCTCATTCTGGCTTGGACTTTGCCTCAGCCACTACCGCCGCTTAACGGCGATGCCGACCGGGGCCGAGCCTTGTTTGAGGCCACGACCCTGGGCGCCAATAACACGCTCGGCTGTAGCACCTGCCACCTCCCGGATCAGACCACCTCACTCGGCCCCAGCCGCTTTGGCATGGCCTACCGCAGCGCCACCACTGTCCGGCTGCCGGTTTATAGCGGTCAAGCCACCACCGCTGAAGCTTATCTGCTCGAGTCACTGATCAATCCTAACCTCTACGTCATGCCGGCCTTCCCCCCGGGTCAGATGCCCAACAGTTATGCTCAAGACTTAACCCCCCAGGAGATTGCTGACCTGGTTGCCTATATGCTTACCCTTCAATAAATCAGGTCATTAAATTCTTTACAAAAAGTTTACAGCAATTAAAGCCAACATCAACTACAATTAAAAGTGGGTAAGAGCAGCGACCAGGAGGATGTGCCTTCGGTGAACTAACCGAAACCTGGGAAAACTGAGATCATGTTAACAACTTATGCGCGGCTCTTCTTCGCCCTGTGTTTCATTTTGACCCTGCTCGCCCTCATTCTTTTTTCGCCCCATCCGGCCCAAATGTCCTCGGACCCCCTCCTCTGGAAACCGTATCTCCAACAACTCAGCGACACCAGCGTGGTGGTGCAGTGGGTGACTCAAACCGGCGCCAATCCCGAAGTCCACTACTCGACCAACGCGAGTTTCGATACCGTCGCCTCGGGCGACACTCGCACCGCCGACTTTGGGGCCAGCCTCCATCGAGTTGAATTGACCGGGCTGCGTCCCAGCATCACTTATACTTATAAGATTTACCTCGATGGTGCGGACCTGCTGCCGCTTGAGACCTTTTCCTTCAAAACCGGCCCGTCCCTCGGCAGCGATGCACCTTTCACCTTTACTGTCTTTGGCGATTATGGCACTAACACGGATAGTCAAAAGGCCCTGCGCGATCAACTGCTGCTCGACTCCTTCGATTTTATCGTCACCACCGGCGACAACGCCTCCCCGGCCGGCAACTACCCCGAGTTTGGGACCAACGTCTTTGATATCTACCGGGATCTCTTCCCCACGGTTAGTCTCTTTCCCGCCTTGGGCAATCACGACACGCAGACTGAAAACGGCCAGCCTTATTTGGACATTTTTGACCTGCCTCCTAACGCCTGGCGTACCTCCGACCGCGAGCGCTACTACTCGTTTAACTATGGCAACGTCCACTTTGCCGTCCTGGATTCCACTGTCTCGCTTGATGAAACCGACAGCGCGGCCACGGATGATATGTTCGACTGGCTGCGCGATGATCTGGGCCAGACCCCGCAACCGTGGCAGATTGTAGTCCTGCACCATCCCGCCTACTCGACCGGCCTGCACGGCTCGAGCGCTCAAGTCCAGGCCAAACTGGTCCCCATTTTTGAGGCCTACGGCGTCGACCTGGTTTTTAGTGGGCACGATCATCTTTACCAACGGACCCTGCCCATCCGCGAAGATCTCGTGACCACGACCGCGGCCGGCGGGATCGTTTACATCGTCTCCGGTGGCGGCTCGGTGCTCAGTTACAACTGCAGCCCGGCGGCCTGGCTGGCCTTTTCATTGTGCGGTCAAGATTATGGGCTTTACAATCGAGTTAAGGTTGACGGCGACACGATCACGCTTGAAGCGGTCATCGCCGATGGCTCGGTGGTCGATACCCTGACTTTGACCCAAACGAGTAGCCTCCCCCTCACCACCGTATCGATTACGGGACCAACTCAGACCACCGGCTCGATCCCGATCACCCTCCAAGCCAGCACCCAACCCGTCACCACCACCCCGCCGATCACCTATACCTGGTCGGCCAGTGACCACGTGCCGCAAACTTTGGTCAGTGGCTTAACCAGCCAGGTGACGTTTGCCTGGACCCAAACCGGTACGCAGCAAGTTACGGTCACGGCCCTCAATGCCTGGGGTGCCGTCACGGACACAATGTCAGTGGAAGTGCTCCCGGCGAAGACAGTGTTTGTACCCGTGTTGTTAAAACCTGCGTCCGACTAAGTGGCAGACGTTGGCTGAGCTTGTCGAAGCCAACACGTCTGCCGTCGCCTGAGCTTGTCGAAGGCCGTTGGTTTCGACAGGCTCAACCAACGCTACCGCAATTTATTGAGAAGATACAGTAAGTAGGGTTAAAAAGAATTAACAGCCCGCTAACCTCAAGCTAACCTCGGCTTAACATTATCATAAATCTCCACTGCTAATCTTAAGCGATGTCTTACCATCACCACCATAATTTAATTAGAGGAGGATTTTGTAGCGATGCAGACTCGTCGTTTCTGGTTAGCGGTTTTGTCAGGGGCGGTCTTGAGCGTGACTTATCTGGGCTGGGCGGCTTGGCCTCAACCGGCCTTGGGTCAGGACGCCGTCCGGGCGGAACTGATCGGCTATGCGGTACTACCGGCCGATACCTTTGCCGATGGGCCGCCCTCGGGCCAGTTCAACGGGGATGGCAGTAAAGCAGCCGCCCCCCGCTTTGAGAGCCAGCCGGTGCAAGGCTTTAGCGGCGTCCAATTTGGCCCTAGCTGCGGTAGTTACTATGTCCTGTCCGATAACGGCTTTGGCTCAAAATACAACAGCATAGATTACCTGCTCCGGATTTATAACATCACCCCCGACCCCATCACCTCGAGCGGCGGAGCCGGCGCGATCAACGTGAACGGCTTCATTCAGTTGAGCGACCCCAACGGGTTGGTGCCCTTCTTCATTGCCCGCGAATTTACCGGCGATCGGACCTTGACCGGCTTTGACTTTGATGTCGAGTCCTTTGCCTTTGATGCCAACGGCGATCTGTGGGTGGGCGAGGAGTTTGGCCCTTACCTGCTCCACTTTGACCCCACTGGCCGTCTGCTCGAGCCGCCCATTCCCACCCCCAACTTTGGCGGCGAAACCGAACTGGTTCAGGCTCCTCAAAACCCGGCCCTGCTGGCTAACAGCCCCAACCCCGGCAGTGAGTCGACCGCAACGCTCAGCAGCTCGCGCGGCTTTGAGGGGATGGCGGTCAGCCCCGACGGCCTGACCCTTTACCCAATGTTGGAAGGCACCGTCGTCGGCGACCCGGCCGGCTCACTGCGCATTTATGAGTTCGATGTACAGAGCCGGCAGTATCTGACCGACACGGTCAGCCTCTATCCCCTCGCGGATCCCGGTCACGCCATCGGTGATTTGACCGTCGTTAACGACAACGAGTTCCTGGTCATCGAGCGGGACAACAGCGAAGGCGAGGCCGCCGTTTTCAAGAAGATCTATAAGATCAACCTCAACGAGGTGGATGAGGCCGGTTTTGTCCAGAAGGAAGAAGTCGCCGATCTGCTCAACATCGCCGATCCAAACAACTTGGCCGGCTTTGGCGAGACCTTCCGCTTCCCCTTCTTTACCATCGAGGATGTTTTAGTCCTGGATGAAAACACTATCGTAGTCTTGAACGACAACAACTACGACCGGCCCGGCGGTCGCGGCGCCGACGTCAAAGATCCCAATGAGATGATTGTCTTGGATCTCGGCACCCCGTTAACCTTGGCCGACGGCGTCGGTGTTCCGGCCGAGTGCCAGTAGTTAGGCTCGGTAACTAAAACAAGCTGGCTGCACCTTTTTGAATGCAGCCAGCTTGTTTTTTGGCTCTTAGAAGCCGGAGTATCGCACTCCTGTGAAAATAAGGTGTTGGACAGGAGTCCCAAAGCTAGCTTTGGGACTCCGCCGGATTTTCATTCTCGGTGCTGTGCCGTAGGCTGAGTCCGTCTTTCTTGTAAACAACATGCCCACGTCAGTTTTTGCTCGCTTCCCCGGTCTAATAGAGTTGGTCCCAATCTTGCTCTGCTGGCAAAAATAGGTAATATTAGCGTTTATTCCCAATCATTTAGCTCTACAGATTTTTAGATCATAATCTGCCTAACGGAGCCTGCTCTATACGGAAAATGTATGGAGTTGCTTCTATAAAATTCAAAATGTTCTTTAAAGTGTCTATGGCAAAGCACAATATCTTAACAAGAAGGGAACCGTAGCTATGCATCTCTACTTATCATTAATTCCGGAGGCGCTGATCGCCTCAATGCTCTCCCCTAAAGAATTTGGCAGTTACTACGCCGTTGGTTCTCATAGTAAACAGCGCGGCGAAGCAATGTTCATTGAGCTTGATCCCAGTTTCCGCAATGATTTTTTCCGCATTGATGATGGGTTTGAGCGTTGCGTTCCCCATGCCGATGGGACTCCCAAAAAATCGGTTTACATCTCCACTTACCGGGTTTTAGAACATATCTCGACTGAGGCTTTTCGTAAGCTATATCTCGTTACTGCTTATGGGGTAGTTTTGGGACTGGACTCCGATAGTAATATCCCGGAGTCAACCGAAAATTTACATTTGTATCAGGAAATCGCCCCGGTGCAGCCTTTAGTCGTTAGTACAAAATCTCCCCAAAGTTTTTATGAGATGATCACTCACGATCCATCCAGTCTGATCCATTTGCCGGCCATTGCCTTTGTGGAACTGGAACTGGGTGAACTGGCTACTGATCCTGAATTTGGCGCAGTCCGCGATCTACCCTACTCAAATATCAACCATTTACGCGAATGTCTGATCAGTTTAAATGACAAAGAAGTTCAAAACAAAATGGTCAACCGGGTGGGGTCGGTGGTGTTTCAATACCGCACCATTAAGAACGGTATCTTTGTGGGCAACCCTGACGCTCTGGTCTACTATCCCTTCCCCTCACGTGAGGAACTGCGATCCACGTACTATCGTTGGTGGCAATCTGCTAACGCTAACCAATACTAAAAACTCCGCCTCTTTTGGAACTCAGGGGATAACCTGCGGGTAAAACGTGAAACGCCATCGCCTTTTACGCGTTACGTTTTACGTGGGCATCCCTGAAATCCTCTCGAGTGGCGTAGATTGGCTTGACACCAAGAGACCCAACGCTATCAGGCGTTGGGTCTCTTGGTGTCTAACCTATGCGACTCGTTAACGGAGGGGGCGGCTTGGGGCCTACGTTTCTCCAAGGGCGTAAATATAAGCGTCCACAGTTCTGTTGTCCGGGAGCTTGACTACGGTCAATACGCGTTGGTAAGCTTTGCCTTCGAATTCATCAAGCTTGGTCCAGTAGTCTGAAAGCTGTTCCGAGCTGAATAAAAATCCTGGGATTTCATCCCCATATTCGTCGAGATCAATCCCGGGATAGCCCATTTCTGCCCCCCATCCTTCTAAGCGCAGGCTTCCGGTCACCGTCCCCATTTCCCAGAAACCTTCAAGTTCACCCAGCACGTGCGCGTTCGGCCGGCCCGGGGCCAGGCTGCCGTAAACAAATAGTCGTTCCATCATTGCCTCTTTGTTGAGCATCAAGTGGGAGAGCCATTAATTCACGCCAGACTTTGGCTTGGTCAATCATAAGAATTTCGCCTTCTATAAAGAATTGGCCCATCAGATTGGTAATTATCGTACCATTGGGGGAGTTTTTGATCAAGTGGATTAACTACTCGGCGTTTACATCCCGTCATAGTATTCCGGATATAAAGCCTTTGCGCACTCCGGACAAATACCGTGACTAAAATCTGCCTCGGAATGGTCCCGGATATAAACGGCTACATCTTGCCAATAACCTTCGTCATCACGAATCTTTTTGCAGTTGGCGCAGATGGGGAGTAATCCACTCAAGGTTTTTACGTTCTTCAGCGCTTCTTGTAACGCTTTGTTTTCTGTTTCAGTTTGTTCCTTCAAGACCTCTATACGGGCATAATGCAGAAATAGCTTCCCCACGGCATAGATACAAAAAATGTAAATGGCATTGCTGATGTAAATGTTGGCCACATTGCTGCTATAGACGGTGTCCATATTGAGCGCAATATAGAATACACCCGGGATAAGTAGAATTAAGTAGAAGAGCAGCGAAATCTTCAAAGCCCACTTTATCTCAAACGTCAGGTGGGCCAACAGGTAAACCATCGGCAGCCACAGGGGCAACGTTGTCAACAGAAAGGATGTGCCCTCAACCTGAAGGTGATAAACCATGGCATAAAACTGAGAAACAAAAAAGGTAGCGATGACGATGAACACGAGTTTCTCGATAAGCGGCACCGCATCCTGCTTGAACCACAGCATCAAGCTGACCACTCCATAGGCGATGACCGCCAGCCCCCGGCTTAAAAAGTCAAAAGCCTCTAGTTCTATGTACAACATTTCCAGAAGCGTGACCACGATGATGGTCACCACCGCTAATGGAGCAATAATGCGATAAACGGTCCGTTTTTGGTTGTTGAGTTTTTGAAAGTCTATCAATGGGCTAAACCGTCTACCACCATAATTAGGGGTAAAGTAGAAAAAATCCTGAAAATCAGCGTCAGTCCGCGTCCAAAAATCTGTCTTATTGGCCAAGAATTTTGGTATCAGAGATTTCAGCAGGCCCTCAGGGGGTTAAGGGCCGCTGAGTCGCGAAAGAAGTGTCAAGTGGTAACTGGGAACCGCTCCATTGTAACCGAACTCGGCAACCCCTGACAACTTCTCGCTCGACTTTAAACAAAAAAAGGGCCCTACTCGACCGGAGGACCCTGGCTGAAGGCTATTCAATTGTCGTGCTTTATGCCGGCGTCTGACTGTCGTGGCCATTACTGCCGTTGCCATTAGCATGGCCATTCCCGTTCCCGGTGCGGACCATCACCACGTCAAAGCCCCAATGCTCCAGA
>CALMIS010000218.1 GCA_937864185.1 uncultured Chloroflexota bacterium | reverse complement strand
GGATCGAGCGTGCGAGTGACGCCATAGACCACATCCTGAGCCGTGACCGGACGCAAGACATTGATCTCGCCCGTGTTCGGATCACGCGTCACCCACTGGATATCGTCTCGCAAGTTAAAGGTCCAGGTTAGACCGTCTTCCGAAGCCTCCCAATCAGTAGCCAGCTCTGGAACGACATTCGACTCCTGATCAAAAGCGGTCAAGCCGACAAACATATTCTTAATGAAGAAGTGAGAGGTCACGTCCGTGGCCAGGGCCGGATCCAGGCTGGGCGGTTCGCTACCGATGACGCTACTCACCTTGACGCGACCCGCATCCGGATCTTCGGGCGCAACTTCAACAACTTTCTCAACTTCTTTGACCACTTCGACGGTTTCAACGACCGTCACCGTTTCCCCTTCCTTTTCCACCACCACGGTTTCAACCACCGTAATCGTTTCGGGGGGGGCAGCGCCGCCGCAAGCGGCCATTAGTCCCAACAGAGTCGAGACGACAAGCAATAACGCAAACTTCTTGACCATTGCAAAACTCCTCCTTTCTTAAAGGAAAATTAAAAATTACCACAAGGTTGTATATGTATGGCAGCCTGTTACACGCGACTCGAAGCGACAAAGTGACCGGGACTGACTTCACGCATGGTTGAATCTTGTTCGGTATAGTCGAAGTCCGGATCCATAATTTTGCGTTTGCGTGTTTTTTCAACATCGGGATCAGGAATGGGAACCGCCGAGAGCAGCACTTGGGTGTAGGGGTGGATGGGGTTCTCGTAGAGCTCGCTGGTCTCGGCCAACTCTACGATTTTGCCACGATACATAACCGCAACCCGGTTGCAGATATAGCGAATCATACTGAGGTCATGAGCAATAAAGAGGTAGGTCAGGTTAAACTCCTGCTGGAGATCTTGCAGCAGGTTGACGACTTGGGCTTGGATAGACACGTCTAAGGCAGAGATCGGTTCGTCGGCCACGATAAAGTCCGGCTGCACGGCCAGGGCCCGGGCAATACCGATACGTTGGCGCTGCCCACCGGAGAACTCATGCGGATAGCGATTGACGAAGTAAGGATTTAGGCCCACAATTTCTAGCAATTCGCGTACCCGCTCGCGACGGGCTTTGCCGGCGAGCAAACCATGCACTTCCAGCGGCTCGCTAATGATGTTCCCAACCGTCATCCGGGGGTTAAGAGAGGCATAGGGGTCCTGAAAGATCATCTGCATCCGGCGCCGCATCTTGCGCAGCGACTCGCCCCGCATCGTGGTCAGTTCTTGGCCATCCAGCCTGACGGAGCCGCCCGTGGCCCGGTAGAGCTGTAACAGGGTGCGACCGGTCGTGCTTTTACCACTGCCACTCTCGCCCACCAGGCCGAGAGTCTCACCGGGGTGAATTTCGAAAGACACATCATCCACGGCTTTCACCGCACCGACCTGTTTCTGAAACAATATACCTTTGGTGATGGGAAAGTGTTTGATCAGATTCTTAACTTCTACCAGGGGCTTACCACCGTTTGGACCGATCTTGTTCATCCCGGCATAACCTCCTCATAGGGCTTTTCTCGAACCGCTTGCCGAAGATCATACCAGGCGGCCACATAGTGGTTGGAATCGCCGTCTTCTACGCGCCGGAGGGGAGGGACTTCTTCCCAACAGCGAGCCGTGGCGTAGGGATTACGCGGTGCAAACGGATCGCCTTTTGGCTCAACATGCATGTCGGGCGGGGTGCCGGGGATTTGAACAAGCCGTTCCTGATGTTTGGCATCCAGCCGGGGCAAGGATTTAAGCAGACCCAGGGTGTAAGCGTTGCGCGTGTCTTTGAAGACGGCTCGCACCGGACCGCGTTCGACAATTCGACCGCCGTACATAACATTAATTGTATCGGCTAGGCCAGCCACCACCCCTAAATCGTGGGTGATCCAGATCATGGCCATCCCCAGCTCCGCTTTGAGCTTTTTGACCAACTCAATAATTTGAGCCTGGATGGTCACGTCCAAGGCCGTGGTCGGCTCATCGGCGATGAGCAGTTGCGGATTACAAGAAAGGCCCATCGCGATCATCACCCGCTGGCGCATGCCGCCGGAAAACTGGTGCGGATAATCGCCGAGCCGACGCCGAGCGTCGGGAATCCCAACCAGGTCGAGCAACTCGGCAGCTCGATTGCTGGCTTGCGAGTCATTCATGCCTAAATGAAGTTTCAAGGCTTCGGTAATTTGCCGGCCAATGGTTAAGACGGGATTGAGAGACGTCATCGGATCTTGAAAGACCATGGCGATCTTGCCGCCGCGGACGTGCCGGATTTCTTCGTCAGACATTTTGAGCAGATCTTGCCCTTGGAAGAGAACCTGTCCTCCCTCGATTTTGCCAGGCGGCATCGGGATGAGCCTGAGCATTGCCAGAGCATGGACACTCTTGCCGCTGCCGCTCTCGCCTACAATGCCGAGGGTTTCGCCCTCGTCAAGGGTGTAGGAGACATTGTTAACGGCGTAGACGGTACCATCCTGCGTGTAGAAGCGAACGACGAGATCTTTGACCTCTAAAAGTACACCCATGGGGCTTTTCTACTCCTCTAAGCGCGACATCGTGTCGGAATGGACTTCAGGCACGGTGAAGTGAACGATAACATCAGTCGCACATTCAGCGTCGATTTGCGACTGATGCTAACAAATTTTGCAGAAAGATACTATTGATACCTTCTAACGTCAAGCGTGGCAAGTAAAATAAGTTTACCGCTCGCCAACTGAGATATACTGCAGCTTAGGTATTTTGAGAGGCGGAATGGTGAAACCATAAATGTAGGGCTTGACCAGCCAATTCTCCACCCCAAAGTAGAGAGGCACCCAAGCGGCATCATCCAAGATCATTTGCTCAGCTTGCTGATAAAGTTCTAGCCGTTCGTCAGGATCAGACGTCCGCCGGGCCTGATCCAGCAAAGCATCGACCTCGGGATTGCTATAGTTGCCGTGGTTTTGGGCGCTGTTGGAATGGAACAGCACCTCCAAGAAATTTTGCGGGTCGGGATAATCCGCAATCCAGCCAAGTTGGTACATCTGATAAGGGGGGTCAGGCTGATTGAGATCAGCCAGGAATTCTGGCCAGGGGGCCTGCTCGACCATCACTTCAACCCCTAAATTCTGTTTGTAGGACTCGACAATGGCTTCAATCAGACCGCCAACCGACCCACCACTACCGCTCACGTTTAGCGTAATCTCCGGTAACTCGGACACATCGCCATACGAAGACTCGGCGATCAACTCCAAGGCCCGCTCGGGATCGTACTCGTAATCGCTCAGATCAGGGTTCTCATAATCGGGCATTGTGGGAGGGACGATCCCATTGGCAACCGGCACCGTGTCCTGAAAAACCAGACGCACCATTCGCCGCTTATCCAAGGCTAAATTAAAGGCCTGCCGCACTTTAGGATCATCGAAAGGCGGTTGATTGACATTGAAGCCGATATAGGAAACATTCAGCTCCGGGGCCGCGACAAATTCCTGACTCAGCGGGTCATTCGGATCGGTCACACGCGATAGCTCGCTGACACTGACCGGGATGGCGTCATAGGTCACCTCCTCAGGCAGCCCGAGAGAGGCCAGCCCATCTTCGTAGCCGGTCAAAGGGATGACCGGCACGTTGATGAGATAGATGACCCGCTCCAACGTCGGCTTCGGCTCTCGATAGTAGTTGTCATTGCGGGTCAAGACAATAATACCTTCGTCCAAGGCAAACTCTTCCAACACAAATGGGCCGCTGCCATTGGGCTGGTTAGTGGCCCAGTCCGGGTTACCTTCCACATTTTTGCGGTCAAGCACGTAAGCAGTGGGGTAGGTCATCTTAGCCAGAAAGAAGCCCTTTGGCTCATCGATGGTCAATTCCAAGGTGCGATCGTCCACCACCACCACGCCTTCCACTTCATCGGCTTCGCCTTGCAGCTTAGCCCGGCAGCCGACAATGTCGCCCAAATACGTATCGGCCGTAGGCGACTCGGTAGCCGGATCGCAGGCGCGCTCAAAAGACCACTTGAAGTCGGCGGCCGTGATGGACTTGCCATCTCGAAAGACGGCGTCCTCGCGGAGCGTAAAAGTATAGACCAGCCCGTCGGCGGAAACGTCATAGCTTTCGGCCAAATCGGGGATCAGATGCAGTTTATTATCAATCGCCATCAGACCGCTGTAAATTTCCACCACGTATTCGGCCGAGGTGGCATCGCCGCTGAGATGAGGGTCCATCGTCGGCGGCTCGGCACCCGGGAAGATAAAAAGTTGATCATCAGCCAGAGCGGTGGGACGATCCGGCTTAGCTGTAGCCAAAGGTGCCTGGGCTTCAGCCGAGGCTGAGGGCGCTGGCGCCTCCTCTTCGGGGGCTGGCTGGGCCTCATTTTCTTCGGGAAAAGAACCGGCCGCCGCTTCGTCGATCGTGGCAGCTTCGTCACTGCTGCCGGAGCCGCTCAAATCAGCGGTGGCTGGCGGCTCTTCTCGATTGAGAAAGTCTAGCCCTTGAGTCAAACCACAGGCCAAGTTAAAGCTCAAGAAAAGGGCCAACCCGGCTGGAAAAAGCCAACGTTGCCGGCCTTTAACATTCTTCATTATCTGCTCCATCGCTGGGTAATAACTCTTCCACTGCATGCGGTCATGAGTTGCGGAGATAGATGAGGGAATTAGTTAAAATTTTTGATATTTTACGGGCAACAATGCCAAAAGTCAAACACTTCTCAGAACCGGACTGGTGTGGTATCATTACCCTCCGGAGCATCCTGATGGATAGTTTTGTGGCCGAACTTGTGGCAAGCGGCGAGGCTGCTTCCCGCCCCGATCTACAGAATCTTGCCTACCACGTAGCTAGCGCCACTTTCAGTCCAGCCTTGCTTGAAGTCGATCCGCCTCTGTGGGGTGGCTTTTGGCAGTATGATGTGATTGGGCCGGGTTATGCTTTACCCGTCGTCGAACTGGCTCTGTTGCGGGCCACCCGGCTAGACCGGAGTTGGTCAGAGCAGACCAGCGTCGAGCAATTTGAGGCTGATTTACGGCGAACGGTCACTGATCCACGCGCCGGTGTTTGGACGGGGACTTTAGCCGGTCAAGCTTGCGTGGCTATCGCCGGGTTCGAGGGCCAGACCCTGATCACCGTGGTCTGGTACTGCGCCTCAACCGGTTACCTGCATGCCGGCTATCGAGCCCCAGTCGAAGGGCTGAACTGGCCGGGAGCCGTCACTCAACGAGAACTCCGAGTCGCGACTCATCAAACCGCGCTCGAGCTTGATAGCGGCTGGTGGCTCCAACCGGTGTTAGAGGAAGCCCAAAACCAAGGGGAGAGATCACTGGCCAGGCAGTTGGACCTCGAGATTTTGCGGCTTAGGCAAAAACCCTAACCGAAAGCCTAGCTATCTGGGCAAATAGTGGGCGAAAGTTGAAAAACCGAGGGATAATTCGGCTTAATTTGCCGTCACGGAAGCGTCATGCTAAAATCCATCGGCCTCAACAACCCAGTCCATTAATACTACTACGAGACTTCGGAAGTCTCCCCACTAAAATTGGCTGCTAAATCTAGTTAAATGGCCAATTTCCGCCTTTTGAAAGATAGTTGTACAGATTTCCGGAGTCTGTAAGGTCAAAATCTCGTTGTAGTGTTAGCAGTAGTTATTAAAATGGAGATCCCGTGAAAGCCTTATTTCTAACTAATGAGTATCCTCCGAACATTTATGGTGGGGCTGGGATTCATATTGAATATTTAACCAAAGAACTGGCAAAACTCATAGAGGTCGAAGTCAGATGTTTTGGCAGTCAAGATCTACCTGAGGGCTCTCCTAAAGTTAAGGGCTACCAGTCTGATTTAACTCGGTTTGCCGGCTGTGAGCGAAAACTAAGATCGCCTTTGTCGGCGCTAGATGTATCTGTTGCATTCAACACTGACCCGATTGACGCTCAGTTGGTTCATTGTCACACCTGGTACAGCCACTTTGGCGGAATTATTGCCAAGCTTGGCTACGGTATTCCGCTGATCATTACCACCCATTCTTTAGAACCACTCCGGCCCTGGAAGCGCGAACAACTGGGGCGAGGGTATGATATTTCCAGTTGGGTTGAAAAAACTACCCTGGAAATGGCGGATGTCCTCATCGCCGTTTCTAAAGGGATGAAAGCCGATATCTTGCAGCTTTTTGATGTACCCGAAGATAAGATCAAAGTCATCTACAACGGCATCGACACTAATGAATATAAACCGGTCGACACCAAGGATGGCCTGATAAAATATGGCGTAGACCCTGATACGCCTTATGTGCTCTTTTTTGGCCGCGTGACCCGGCAAAAGGGCATTATCCATCTGGTCAACGCGATCAAGTACCTTGATGAGAATATTCAGGTCGTGCTGTGCGCTGGTCAGCCGGATACCGAGGAAATCGGCCGGGAAATGGAAGAAAAAGTGCAAGCCATCCAGGCCAAGCGTAAAAACGTGGTTTGGATTCGCGAGTGGGTCAGCAACTCGCCCAAAATCGAACTTTACTCTCACGCAACGGTCTTCTGTTGCCCCTCTATTTACGAGCCGTTTGGCATCATTAACCTGGAAGCGATGGCTTGTGCCACACCGGTGGTGGGCAGCGCCGTAGGCGGTATCAGAGAAATTATTGATCACGGTAGAACCGGTTTTCTGGTTGAACTCGAACAGCAGCGAGAGAGTCCTTTTGAAGCAGTTAATCCGGATCAATTCTCTCGAGACCTGGCCGAAAGCATCAACAAAATTGTGGCCGATGAAAACCTACAACGCGCGATGGGACAGGCCAGTCGAAAAAGAGCCGAAGAGCTGTTTAGTTGGCAGGCTATTGCTCAAGAAACCCTGGCGTTGTACCAGACCTTGGTCTAACAGCAAATAGATCAGACCGAACCAAAAACAAAAGTTCTCGAAAACCTGGCAGATCTGCGGCTTTAACTCCTCACTCCACGCGCCAAAAACGTAAGGCGTGTTCCATAAAGACCTTGGTTCAGATTTCGCCTTGTGCGAGAACTCTCGAAACATATTGAGAGAGGTAGCATGAGTATCCTAGCAGAGTTCCCCCCTAGTCCAATAGTGGTCGAAAATGTTCGCCCCATTGTTGATGGCGGAAAGTTCCCGATTAAACGAGTGGTGGGCGAGGAGATGACCGTGACGGCCACGGCCTTCCGAGATGGTCACGGGATTATCGTGGTGCTCCTGAAATATAAGGAGAAAAGTAATCAAAATGGCTGGCACGAGATTGAGATGGAGTGCATCAACCGGGGGCTAGACCTGTGGCAAGCCAGCCTGGTGTTTGAAAAAAACACCCGTTATCTCTACACGGTTGAAGCCTATACCGACCTATACCATTCCTGGCTGGCCGACACTACCAAAAAATTTGAGGCAGGTCAGGATATCGCCAGCGAACAGTTGGAAGGCGAGCAGCACTTAGCCGAAACGCTCAGCCGGCTGCCCAAAAATGAGTACCTGACCCAAACTCTGAACAATATTCAAGCGGCTGACTCGCAAGCCACTAAAATGGCTATCTTCTCCGAACAGCGCTTGATCACCTTTATGAAGGAAAACAGCGCTCGGCGTGATGCAGCCAGGTTTGAGCCAACACTGGAAGCCATCGTGGACCGCGTGCGAGCCAGGTATGCGGCCTGGTATGAATTGTTTCCTCGATCGCAGGGTAAAAGACCGGGGCAGAGCGGTACCTTTGCGGATTGCACAGCCCGTCTACCCGAAATCAAGTGGATGGGCTTTGACGTGATCTATCTACCGCCTATCCACCCGATTGGACGAACCAACCGTAAGGGTCCCAATAACAGTTTGGTCGCCGGTCCAAACGATCCGGGCTCGCCATGGGCCATTGGCAACGAGAATGGCGGTCATATGGCTATCGAACCGAGCCTCGGCACCTTTGAAGACTTTGCCAATTTTGTCCAGGCCTGCCAGGAAATGGACATCGAAGTAGCTCTAGATCTGGCCCTCAATGCCTCACCTGACCACCCTTATATCAAAGAGCACCCAGAGTGGTTCTTAAAGCGCCCGGATGGGACCATCAAATACTCAGAGAATCCGCCCAAGAAATATGAAGACATCCACTCTTTTGATTTTGAAGCCCCCAACGGTGCTTGGAAAACGCTGTGGCAAGAGATCAAAAACGTGGTCCTCTTTTGGATTGAACGCGGGGTGCGAACCTTTAGAGTAGACAACCCGCACACCAAGTCTGTACCCTTTTGGGAATGGGTGATTGACGAAATTCAAGCAGAACACCCCGATATCATCTTTTTGGCCGAAGCTTTTACCCGCCCCCCCATGATGAAGACCCTGGGCAAGATTGGTTTTACCCAATCCTATACCTACTTCACCTGGCGCAACTTTAAAGGGGAGATCATCAATTATCTGACCGAGTTGACCCAGACTGAAATGAAAGAGTATTACCGCGGCAACTTCTTTGCTAACACACCCGATATTTTGCCAGAAATTCTACAGGTCGGTGGCCGGCCGGCCTTTAAAATCAGGTTTGTCCTGGCCGCAACCCTCTCCTCGGTTTATGGGATCTACAGTAGTTTCGAGCTATGCGAAGGGGCGGCCATTCCCGGCAAAGAAGAGTACCTTAACTCCGAGAAATATGAAATCAAAGTCTGGGACTGGAACAGACCCGGGAATATTAAAGACTTAATCGCCAAGGTCAATAAAATCCGCCGCGAGAATCCGGCGTTGCACCTGTACGACAATCTCCAGTTTCACCATTCCGATGATGATAATATCCTGTTCTACAGCAAAGCCACCGCCGACAAGAAAAATATTATTTTGGTTGTCGTTAATCTTGATCCATACTCTACGCACCAGTCGAGACTGGTTGTACCTATCGAGAGATTTGATATCGGCCCGCACGAACCTTATCGGCTGCACAATCTTATCACCGGGGAGAGCCTCTTGTGCCGAGGCCAAGAACTGAATGTCACACTCGATCCCCAGGCTGAACCGGCTTACATTTTCCGGCTTGGTAAATTTTTACACAGCGAACAGGGCTTTGATTATTTCGGGATGTAGGTTAGTTCTTGAAAAATAGAACTTATACGCGCTAAAACCAGTGAGGGACCCTGAAATTTAAGGCATACCTGGCATTTCAATATCTTTGACTCAGCCTTCTGATTGACCTATAATCAGTAAGGCGTGTCGATGGTGGGTGGTCCTATCTGTAGCAAAATCCTTTAATGCCGGGTTAAGTGGACCATAGAGGTTCGACGCGGGCGTTTGCTCAGGTAAAACCATGCTAGCTGGCCTCAAATCTGCCTCCCAACTCCTCTATCCCGGACTTGGACTAAAGCGGTGGCTCATTCCTCTTGGCCTAGGGTTGGTGTTTGTCGGGTTAGGTTTAGGCCTAATTTTTAGTGATATTTTTTTATTAACAACTAAAACGCCTGGCTTCTGGCCCTTTGCAACTAGTTGGCAGCGATGGCTTCCTGGTCTATTGTTGATGCTGGTCGGTACGGGATGCAGCAGCTACAGTCTCTTCCGTCTAAATACCCTGTTCTTAGCAGCGCTACTCCCTAATCAGCCTACCGTGCGCGACGTTGCTCGACAGATTTATCGTCACCGACGGCAGCGTCGGGACGGTCCTAAAGTGGTCGTTATTGGCGGTGGCACGGGATTAAGTGTCCTGCTGCGAGGCCTTAAACACCACACCCACAATATTACCGCTATCATCACGGTGGCGGATGATGGAGGTTCTTCAGGTAAGTTGCGCCGTGAACTGGGCGTTTTACCACCCGGCGATTTTCGTAACTGCATCGCTGCTCTGGCCGATGATGAAGCATTGATCACCCAATTGTTTCAGTATCGCTTTCGGAGCGGTGGACTAGAAGGGCATAGCTTTGGCAATCTGTTTATTACGGCCATGGCTGGCGTTACTGGCTCTTTTGTACGAGCCCTCTACGAAAGTGGGCGCGTCCTTAGCATCGGCGGAACCATTTTACCGAGCACTCTAGAAGATGTCACCCTATACGCTGAGGTCAGCGAGGGATCGCAAACAAGAAAAATAGAGGGAGAGAGCGCCATACCTGAGGCCAAACTGCCCATCGAGCGAGTCTATTTTCAGCCAGATGCACCTCGAGCCTTTCCCCCTGCCATTCAAGCTATTCTCAACGCCGACCTTATTGTGGCCGGTCCTGGTAGTTTGTACACCAGCGTTATCCCCAACTTGCTGGTTACCGAAATTGTTAACGCTATCCGGGCCAGCGACGCGCCCAAGATCTACATTTGCAATGTGGCCACTCAGCCTGGCGAAACCGATGACTATACCTTGGCTGATCATGTACAAGCCATTGAAGCCCACACAGATTTAGTCAATCTACACTCGGAGGTAGTAAACGGCGCAGATAACTTTTACAAAGTTCAAAGGACAAAGAAACCTTTATTTGATTATGTTCTAGCCAACAGTAATCAAGACTATCCCATTCCGGAGTCGATGAACCATCTTAAACCGATTGTGCCTCGCTATCCAGAAACTAACGGATACAAGGTTATTGTGGCTGATGTGGTTGACCACCAGCATCCCTGGCGTCACGACTCACCTAGGCTGGCGAGTCAACTGATGAAGTGGTATCAAACCATCAAGACGTAGGTGTTGTCCAAAGCAGGCAGATTGGCATTGCTGCCAAATTAATTTAGAGATATGGAGGAAAATCTATTATGGCTACACGCATAGGTATCAACGGTTTTGGTCGCATTGGGCGACAGGTGTTTAAGGTAATTCATGACAGCTTTGGGGATAGTCTCGAGGTTGTTGCCGTCAATGACATTGGTGATGTTGCTACGATGGCGCACTTGCTCAAGTATGACTCTAACTACGGTAAGTTCGACGGCACGATCAAGGTGATCGACAATGATGATCTGGAAGTTGACGGCAAACAGCTAAAAATCTTGGCTGAACGCGATCCAGCCAACATCCCTTGGGGTGATCTGGGGGTCGAGATTGTGATCGAAAGTACAGGGTTATTCACCTCTGCCGAAAAAGCCGGGGCGCACCTTAAAGCCGGCGCTAAGAAGGTCATTATCAGCGCCCCGGCTAAAGGCGAAGATTTGACTATCGTTCTGGGCGTTAATGATGATCAATATGACCCGGCTAAACACCACATTGTCTCCAATGCCTCGTGTACCACTAACTGCCTGGCTCCGGCCGCTAAAGTGGTCAATGACAGCTTTGGCATTATCAAAGGCCTGATGACGACCATCCATGCCTACACCAATGACCAGAGAATTTTGGACTTGCCGCATAGTGACCTGCGCCGGGCTCGCGCCGCGGCAATGAGCATTATCCCGACAACCACCGGGGCAGCCAAAGCCGTAGCCTTGGTTATTCCGGACTTGAAAGGTAAATTTGATGGTTACGCGCTTCGCGTGCCAACTTCAACGGTCTCGGTGGTAGACTTTGTGTGCCAGGTGGAAAAATCCACCACAACCGAAGACTTGCGGGCGGCTTTGAAGGAAGGGGCCACGAATGGACCTATGAAAAATGTGATGGATTATGTTGAAGAGCCGTTAGTCTCTATTGACTTTAAAGGCAATCCGGCCTCCAGTTCTGTTGACGCCCAATTCTGCCAGGTCTTAGGTGGCAACTTAGTGAAAGTTGTAACTTGGTATGATAACGAGTGGGGCTATTCTAACCGAACGGCTGACCTAGCGGCTTTGATGGCTAGTAAGCTGTAGTTCTTTAACGCCTTAAATTCAGAGAGAGGTCTGGCGACCTCTCTCTGAATGACTTAACTGTTGCAGTCGTATTGACGACATACCAGAAAGGTGTTATAATCCTCAGCGAAGATCGTCGCGAAAATCTGCTCCAGAAGTTTCGCGCCCGCTGGCCAATACTCCTCAGCGCGAAGTTAGATCTCACTTAAAAGCAAACTTAACCAGAGAATTTAGTATCCGGTAGCGTCCTCAAAGCTTCCATTTGACCGGGCTTGACGTAATCCATATAAAAAGTTGATTGTTCCACCCAGAAGAAACTATGGGCTAATCGGTCGGCATAACCATCCGCCACAGAAAAGTTTTGCGGAAATACCTCTTTTCACTCACCAAATCTCTTATGACTCTTCCGAGCTCCTCGGTTATTCTCAATAAATTTGGAAAACTATCGTCGTGCCGGGCACGAGGTTAAGCGGTTTTTTGAAGTTCTCAACCCAACTCAGGTTTAAACCTGTAGATTTACAGTAAACGGGCATAGAAATTTACCTCTTCCTTCACTCAATAAAATAGAAAATTTCACGTAAGTGTTTAACCCACGCTTAAAACGTGTTTGATTAGGAGTTTTGATTTATGAATATGGCTGAATTAGATGCCAAAACCCTGGAAGAGTTACGGGCTTTGGCTAAAGACATGGATGTTTCCGGCTTCAGTAAACTGAAGAAAAGTGATCTAATCCTAAAAATTCTCAGACATCGGGCTGAAGCCCAAGGTTTTATCTTTGGTGGCGGCGTACTTGAGATTATTTCAGACGGAATTGGCTTCCTCCGTTCGGTCGACTTGCTGCCCGGTCCGGACGATATCTACGTATCCCAAAGCCAGATTCGCCGTTTTGGTTTGCGGACCGGCGATATGGTTATTGGCCAGGTTAGGCCGCCTAAGGAAACCGAGAAGTACTTTGGGCTTCTGCGCGTGGAAGCAGTCAACGGTCTGGATCCGGAAGCCGCTAAACGGCGTCCCGTTTTTGAACGAATGACGCCCATTTTCCCCTTAGAACGACTTAAGTTAGAGACTCGTAAAGACGTTTTATCAACCCGCCTCATTGACATTTTGGCCCCTATCGGCCGGGGGCAGCGCGGTCTCATTGTGTCACCCCCTAAGGCCGGTAAGACGACCATTCTCAAGCAGATTGCCAACGGCATCAGCAAAAACTATGACGATGTCCATATGATGGTGGTGCTCATTGGTGAGCGCCCGGAGGAAGTTACGGATATGGATCGCTCCGTTGATGCTGAAGTTATGGCGGCTACTTTTGACGATCCGGAATCGGATCAAACGCGGGTCGCAGAAATGGCACTAGCCAAAGCTAAGCGCCTGGTGGAAGGTGGACGAGATGTAATTATTCTAATGGACTCGTTAACTCGTCTGGCTCGGGCTTACAACTTAGTGGTTCCACCCAGTGGCCGGACGCTGTCCGGCGGGATTGATCCGGCTGCGCTCTATCCACCCAAACGCTTCTTCGGCGCGGCCCGAAACTTGGAAGAGGGGGGGAGTCTTACGATCATCGCCACTTGCCTAGTCGATACCGGCAGCCGTATGGACGATGTGATTTATGAAGAGTTCAAGGGCACAGGCAATATGGAACTTACCCTCGCCCGTAAACTTGCCGAGCGCCGCTTCTTCCCGGCCATCGACATCGAACGCTCGAGCACCCGCCGAGAAGATCTGCTGCTTGACTCAGAAGAGTTGGGTAAGGTTTGGACTCTCCGCCGGATGATTACGGCCGTGGGCGGTGGCGCAGAAGCCACAGAAATGGTCCTGGAACGCCTACCCAAGACCGACAACAATAGCGAGTTTCTGGCTACACTGCATAAAGAAATATACTAAAACCCTAAGAAACCAAAGAATTAGGCAGTCTGGGATAACTTCAGTAAATTCCCCACAATGTGATATAAAAGCCACAATCTAGCCTAAAGCGCATTTGCTCGAATCTAAGCGGTTAGCTATCATGCTAACCGCTTTTTGTTGTTTTGCCTACGTCAAATGTCGCGGTGTCTACGCATAATGGCCTAATTAACCTGGGCACATTGTGTGTCAAAATTCGTATGCAATCATCTTTCACCAAAAAGCCGGTCCAGGTTCTCGGTGAGTCCGGCTCCAACGAATATGATAATCCTGCCGGTTTGCGAAGCCTTAATTTATTGGGCTCACCAGGTGGGATGACCTGGCCCATGCCCCTAACTCCGCTCTGGAGTCGGTGGCTGGCTGATGTCTCGCAAAGCCGTTTACTTCCTCACCTGTCCATGGCGGCCCTGGCCCTCGCTGCAATTATTTTAAGCCAGTCGGGGATGGCTTGGGGTTCTATCCGGACTATCCAACCTCTGAAACAATCAAGTGATCAAGCCGGTGAAGTGGCCCCTCTCCAGGATGTGATTCTACCGCTAACTCTGTCAGGACAATTAAATAACACTCAAAACGGCGTCTTTGTGCAGATTCCTGTCCCACGCACATTGGTGGCTAATCGTGGTGTGGGGCCAACTATTGCCCCCGACCAAATCAGCACTTACGTTGTGCAGCCGGGTGACACCATCTCCGGCATCGCAGCTAAATTTGGCCTGAATCCGGAGACCCTGGTTTGGTCTAATCCTGCTCTTGAGAAAAACCCGGACTTTCTGTCGATTGGCTTAGAACTAACGGTCTTACCACTTAATGGCATCTATCACCAGGTTGGCAGCGGCGACACTTTAGAAAGTATTGCCACTACTTTCAAAGCCGATGTCCAGGCGATGATTGATCTACCGCTAAATAACCTTGATCCCGAAAATCCAAGCCTTAAGGTCGGTGAGTGGCTAGTGGTTCCCGGCGGAATCAAACCCTTTGTACCCCGTACCGTCACCGCCTTTTCCGGACCGGCCCCGATTGACGCCTCAGTGGGGAGTGGGCTCTTTGATTGGCCGGCCACTGGCTCGGTGTCGCAAGGCTATTTCAACTACCATCCGGCCATCGACATTGCCGGTTGGACCGGAGCGCCCATCTCGGCCGCTGACGCGGGCTACGTCATTGTGGCCGGCTGGGATAACATGTACGGTTACCATATTGTCATCGATCACGGCAATGGCTACCAAACCTTGTACGCCCATTTAAGCGCCTACTATGTTGATGTGGGTCAAAATGTCTTCAGCGGTCAACAGATTGGTGAAATGGGCAGCACTGGCAACTCTACCGGACCGCATCTCCACTTTGAAGTCAGACAAGGAACGGTTCAACGCAACCCTTACAGTTTTCTCCGGTAAGTTTCATTAAAAACAAAAACCCCTCGCTGAGAGGGGTTTTTTATTTTACAGATATAAAATTTCAGTCGACTTGAGCCAAACTTCTGGCTGTCTGTAACATCTCCTTAACCGAGTCACTACTACATGCCTCGGCATAGAGACGCAGCACCGGCTCAGTACCCGAAGGCCGGATCAGCAGCCAACTATCGTCGGCTAAGTGAAACTTGACCCCGTCATAACTATCCACTTTTACGACCGTCTGACCGGCAATCTGCGGCGGCGAGTTATCAACTAAGCGAGACACCATCTCTTTTTTGGTGACAAAGGTTTTGAGCCGGATATCGTCGCGTCTATAACAGGTCGGACCAAAAGTTTGTTGCAGGTCAGCAATCAACTCACTCAGAGGTACTCCTGCATCGGCCACAATCTCCATCAGCAGCAGGGACATCAAAATACCATCCCCCTCCGGGATATGCCCCTTGATGCTGATGCTCCCCGACTCTTCACCCCCCAACAGAATGTCATCTTCCATCATCAACTTGGCGATTACGTCAAACCCAACCGGCGTTTCATGCAGGGCCAAGCCATACTTCTTAGCAATGCGATTAAGCATTAAAGTGCTACTGATCGTCTTGGCGATGCCACCGCAGAGTTTGCGGCGTTCTACCAGATAACGCACCGAGAGGGCCATAATCGTGTGCGGATCGACAAAGTTGCCCCGATCATCCACCGCGCCCAATCGATCCGCATCGCCATCGGTAGCCACACCCAAATGGGCATTTTCACTTTGAACCATGGCGATCAAAGTTTTAAGATTTTTAGCCAGTGGCTCGGGGTGAACTCCGCCAAAGCCAGGATGGAGGTCGTTATGTAACTCTTTAATCTTGGTTCGCGTCCGCGAAAGGACTTCTCCCAACACTCCTCGGCCGGATCCATACATCGAGTCCACAATAACATTAAGCTCGCCGTTGGAGATGATATCCATATTGACCAGGTTGCTCGTCAAGTGCTCGTAGTAGGGCCAAGCCGGATCAAATTTTTGAATAAGCCCTTGGTCCTGAGCTTTCTGAAAATCCATCAAATTAGCCCCAATACGCTCATTGATGGCAAACAGCCGGCGTTCAATCGCTTCAATTTGCGACTTAGGGGCTGCCCCGCCATAAGCGGCTTTGACTTTGAAGCCGTTATAGCGAGGGGGGTTGTGACTGGCCGTGATCATCACCCCACCGAGGGCTTTTTTATGAACGATATTGTAGCTTATAGCCGGGGTTGGAGCGTCAGCGCGGGCCAGGTAGGCGGTGATACCGTTGGCGGCCATCACTCGGGCCACCTCAGCACCGAAGCGATCCGAGAGAAAGCGGGTATCGAATCCGATTACGATCTCGGGGTTGGCGATTTGTGGATTAGCCTCGAGCAGATAGTCGGCTAGGGCCTGGCTAACCAATCTCAAGTTCTCAAAGGTAAAGGTTTCAGCAATGATGGCGCGCCAGCCATCGGTACCAAATTTGATGGTCATCTTAACTTATCTCCTTGTTGCTCTAGGATTGCCTAATTTGGGGTATATGAATTCCAGCGTTTTTTAAAGTAGGGGAGCATCTCTTCAAAATCGACGGCTTGCGCGCCGATAGTTCCCTCCCGGCCTACAAAAGCTAAACCAGCCACTTCATGCAAGAAAGCGGCTTTACGACCCTGAAACAGTGGCAGCAGTGACCCAACAACTTGCACAGGATCGACTTCACCTTTATTAAAGACTACTGCAAAATCGTAAATCATCCGGGCCCATAAATCTGCCGGGAAGTGAAACTGATCGGCGGATAGGCTGGCCAGAGCTTCAATCAGAGCCAAATCATCTGGGGATAGGATAGTCTGCCACACACTCCGGTATTCCATCCAACCTAAGGCCAACTGGTCATGCAAATGGACCACGTCGTCGGGGTCCGTGATTAGGCTGTCGTGGCTATCCTCCGCAAAATGCGTGAGGGTGGGGACAGAACGAATCCGCTGAACCGATTGCCAAGTTGATTTATATCGGTTGATTAAATCGAATATCACGCTCACCAAATCGCAAAAACGGGCAGCAAAACTTTGAGCCAAGTTGTGGCTACGCCCGTTAGTCTGGGGGCTAAAAGGGCTGGCCCATCGCTCGCCGATAGCGGATTGAGCCACCCGCCACGGCCCGGTGATTCCATAAGAAACCAACCAAGAAGGCAGACCTTGCTGGGCCACGGCTGTAGCCCAGATATCCTCATCGAGGACCGCGGTTGCCAACGATGATGATAGAGCAAAATCAGGCGCAGTTGGATGACGCACCGCTTGTCCCCACAGCGCCCGCAGCAGAGGATAAGCCAGTAAATCATTAATTGCCCCATCGGGTGACGTCCAGCGGCGATAGCGGGGAATGACCAAATCGACCTTATTCTCAAGGATCAAGTGAGCCAGGCCGGCAATGCAACCGGGCGTGATGGCTTGATTATGGCTGTCCAAAATGATAATGGCTTGGGCATCCAAGGCTAAAGCTGCATCAAGCAAGGCAGCCGAGGCGCTTCCCTGTCCCAACAGTCCTTCATAACGACCACTAACGACCAGATTACCATTGCGGCTATCGGCCACCTGGCTCAGAATAGCTTGACGGGTAGCAGGTTGATGCCCCGCATCAGCATTGATGAGAACAGTGCGCAAATGGGGATAGAACTGGTGCGCACCTTGTAGAGCAACCCGCGCCACGTGCGCTGCTATTTGAGGATTTTTGTAGGAAGGCAGCCCGATCACCAGGTCCGCTTGCTTAATCTTTTTCAACTGCCGCTGGGCGGCTGGTCGCAAGATAGGATAGTACATAATATTTACTGGGTTAAGGCATCAACAACGGCGCTGGTGGCCTGATCGGCGGTAGCTTCGCCGCGGATAACCTGTTCTGTGGCTTGCTGCAGCAGCCGGCCAATGAGCTCATAATCTCGAACCCGGGGTTCCGGTTGGGCGTTGTTGAGTTGGTTTCTCAAGAAAACCCAATACGGATCATCACCAGCTAATTCTTGAAAAGCGGAGTCGCGCGTTGGGATAGTTTGATTAATCCGGTTCCAGGTAACGATAGTTGGAGTGGCCAGGAAAGTCTCGATTAAAGTTAAGGCCGCCTGCTGGCGAGCCTCATCCTCTGTAACAAGAACCAGGACCCAGCCATGAACAATAGAAATCGGTGTACTTTCGAGCGTTTGGACTGGAATAGGCCCATAGTCGACATTTAGCAAAGATTCTCGTTCAAGCAGATACTGGCGCACGCTGACCTGAACCAACCCAGCCTGCCGTTCACCATATAACGGCCAGAGTTCTTCCAGAGTCGATATGTCAGCGAGTGTACTATCGATGAGACCGGCCTCGCGGGCCTTTTGGTAGGTAGTCAACACCGTTCTAAGGACACTGTCATCTATCTTGGGATTACCTTGCTCGTCGATCAACCGCCCTCCGGCAGATAAGTATTGGGCCAGGGTAGCATCATTGACCTGCCCATTGACTCCCTTGGCCGGAAAGAGATAGCGAGTATTTTGGCTAATGATGTCGGTCCACAGCATTGGGGCGGTTTCCGTGAAGACCTGGGTATTGTAAATGATGTGCTGCATATCCATCCCTAGCGGCAAGCCAACTAACGCCTCATCAATCGTGCCCATCCGTCGCGCCGCCGAGAGCAGATCCTGGACAATGGCTCGGTCAAGACGATCATCGAGAGGCCTAACCAAATCCTCACTAAAGGCTTGATCCAACTCGGCGGCATTGATGATGGCCACATCGGGCAAGATCGAAGGGGCCACTTCCCGGGCGGTTCGCAAGAAGTCTAACACTCCGCCTTTGCCGCTCGCCTTTTTGACTACAACCTCAACATTTAAGTTAGGATTGTCGCGCCGAAAACGGCGCAAACTAGACTCCACAAAAGCCCGGATATCTTCATTGGCGGAACGCTGAGAGATTTCTTCCACCGTCCACAACGTCAGCCCAGGCGATTCGCCTTCATCAGACGACTCAACTCCCGCCACCAGCGTAGGGCTAAAGCCAATAGTAGCCAAAGTTGGCTGAAGCGTTGGACTGGAAGTAGCCAGTTCTTGGTCAGCCCCAGGCGTCTCTGCGGGCGAGTTGCTCTGACACGCCATACCTAGCACGACCACAAGCGTTAAACTTAAAGCGGCTAGGATGTGTAAATAAGGTCGATAGTTGTTGTGCTTCATAGGCAAGTCTTGTGACGTGACCGATATTATACCACAAGAGCGCAAAAATTTGGCACTTGCCCAATCTATGGGCTTCTGCTAAAATCGCAGGCCATCATAGGAAACGAGGAGCTACCTCAATGGATTTAGCTAGCACCATCCGTAGTGTGCCTAATTTTCCCATAGAAGGCATTCTTTTTTACGACATTACAACTTTACTCAAAAATCCCGTTGCTCTCCAAGAAACAATCGACCAGTTGACTGCCGAATATCAGAACAAGAAGATTGATGTTGTTGTTGGGATGGAGTCACGGGGCTTTATTTTTGGAATGCCGTTAGCTTATCGACTGGGCGTGGGCTTTGTGCCGATTCGCAAACCGGGCAAACTGCCCGCCAAGAAACTTAGCGAGAGTTATAGCCTGGAGTACGGCATCAATACGCTTGAAATTCACGTTGATGCTATTGAGGCCGGTCAGCACGTACTCATTGTCGATGATTTACTGGCGACCGGGGGTACAGCCAAAGCAAGCTGCAACCTTGTTGAAAAATTGGGAGGTAAGGTTGTCGGCTTGGCCTTTGTAATTGAATTAAGTTTTCTCAACGGCCGGAAAAAATTAGCAGATTATGAAGTATTCTCGCTACTTCAGTATGACAAATAACCTGTGGCTTGCATAGAATTTAAGAGCCCCTCCGTTAAATTGAGGGGCTCTTTTTGTTTAGCTTTCAGGTTTAGTAGTCTTTGTTGATCTCAATTTCAACATGATGGTCCCCAAAGGCGGCAACCTCAACGAGAGCGACTGCTCATATCCGTGGAACGTCACCGGCTCGGTTTCGATACCGCCCCCATTGCCCACATTGCTGCCCCAATAAAAATCCGAATCACTGTTGATAATTTCTTCATAAAAACCGGCTTTGGGAACACCAATGCGATAGTTCTCCCGCACAACCGGAGTCATATTTGAGACGACAATAATAAAGTCGCCATTCTTCTTTCCTTTACGGATGAAAGAGAAGACACTATTGTCGCTATCGTTGGCATCGATCCAGGAAAAGCCGTCCGGCTCAAAATCGATCTGGTGGAGCGCTGGCTCACGTTGATAAATGCGATTTAAGTCCTTTACAAAGGTTTGAATCCCACGATGGTTAGAAGAGTTTAGAGCCATCCACTCTAAATTCTTGCTAAAATCCCACTCTTGCCACTGACCAAATTCGCCACCCATAAAGAGCAGTTTCTTACCGGGATGACCCCACATAAAGGCATAGTATGCCCGCAGTGAGGCAAATTTCTGCCACTCATCTCCGGACATTTTGTTTAAAAGAGAACCTTTACCGTGAACGACCTCATCGTGGGACAGGGGCAGGACAAAGTTTTCGTTAAAAGCATAAAGCAGGCTAAAAGTCATATCGTTGTGGTGATAGCGGCGGTAGACCGGGTCTTTCTGCATGTAGTTTAGGGTGTCGTGCATCCAGCCCATGTTCCATTTAAGGCTAAAACCCAAACCGCCCATATACGGTGGGCGAGAAACCATTGGCCAGGCGGTCGACTCTTCGGCCACGGTTAAGACGCCTGGAAAGTTGGTGTGAACGGCTTCATTCATGGACCGCAGGAAGCTGATCGCACCCAGATTCTCGCGCCCGCCATATTCGTTAGGAATCCACTCACCTTCTTCACGTGAATAATCCAGGTACAACATTGAAGCTACCGCATCAACGCGCAAGCCGTCGAAGTGATATTTATCGAGCCAAAACATAGCATTGGAGATCAAGAAAGAGCGAACTTCATTGCGATCGTAGTTAAAGATCATCGTCCCCCAGTCTTTGTGCTCACCTTGGCGGGGGTCTGAGTGAGCGTAAAGATGGGTACCATCAAAGTAGTTAAGGCCGGAACCATCTTTAGGGAAGTGAGCCGGTACCCAATCCAAAATAACACCGATGTTGTTTTGGTGACACATATCAACAAAGTACATTAAATCTTGGGGGGTACCAAAACGACTCGTTGGCGCGTAAAAGCCCAGCACCTGATATCCCCATGAGGCATCGAGCGGGTGTTCAGCAATGGGCATAAGTTCGATGTGGGTAAAACCCATTTCCAACACATAAGGGATCAAGTCATCAGCCAATTCGCGGTAGTTTAGATAACGCAGACCCCATTGTTCATCCGAAACCTTGCGCCACGAGGATAAGTGGACTTCATAGATAGCTATGGGTTGGTCAAAGGCCTGCTGCTTAGACCGATTGGAAACCCACATAGTATCGCTCCACTTATAGCTATCCAGGTCAGCCACAACCGAGCCGGTGCGAGGGCGTTCCTCCATGGCAAAACCGAACGGATCTGATTTATCATACCACTCCTCGGACTGAGCGAAAACACGGTATTTATAAACGGTGTATTCACCGACGCCAGAAATAAACAAGGTCCAGATGCCACTGCCACTGCCGTTCATTGCATGAGTCTGATCGTCCCAACCGTTAAACTCACCTATCACGCTCACCTGACGCGCATTCGGCGCCCAGACGGCAAAAAAGACACCGGACTGGCCATCGACATCAACCAAATGGGCGCCTAGCTTCTCGAAGGCACGCTCATGAGTTCCCTCGCCAATGAGGTACTTGTCAAAATCAGTGAGGAAATCCGAAAGATTTTGATGTTTTTTCTGAGTCATTTTATCCTAAACTTTCCAAATATTTTAAATTATAATCCGAAGCCCCGATGCTCCAGAGCGCAGCTACCATAAGTTAACAAGCGAATATTAGCACAATCGCCAGATAGGGGCAATAAGAGAAAAAATTTCGACGAAAGTTTTATGAATGTAATGCCGATACTATAAGGAGTGGCAATCGTAACAGTTATTTTACATCAATTTACAAAAATTGACTCATCGAGACAACGCCTTTATACTGAACGTTAGTTGGAATAACGTAGGCAAAATCGCCTAGTAAATGTTGCTTAACCGTAGGCGAGTATGCTATAATTTTGGCCGGTACAGTTTTGACTGGCCAATGTGGTATGAACAAATTTTTTTGGGAAAAGGAGTACAAAATGACGGTTACTACGCAGAGGCGAAGGCAGTCTCAGCTTACCCCGTCTGTACAGCGTCGTCAGCACATAAGTAAGCAGATTCAAGCCGTACCCAGTTCTAATGTAGCCCCTAGCCTCAAAGCTAGCTTAGTTGGCGGTTTTGGTATCTTGATCCTGATGCTTATTGGACTTATTCCTCCTCCAGAAAATCTTCCATTTGTCTCTCTAGCTTTTCTTGTTGTTCCCGGTTTTTTGGTCGTTTGCCTGGCAACCGGCTTGCTAGCCGGTATCTTTGCCGGTGAAGCAGTTACCAACAGCCATGAAGGTGGTAAGCTCGGTTGGATGGCGGGTTTTTGGGCCGGAATTTTTGGCGGGATCGTGGCTATGTTCCTAGCCGCCATCGGCTTGTTAATGGAGAACTTTGGCCTCAATGTTGCCAGCCAATTTTCCACGGACTTAGGTTCGCTCGGGCTATCTGCTGGGGCCATTGCTCTAACCGGGCGGGTAGTGGGGGCCTTAGTCGTCTACGGCATCATCGGCTCACTCGTTTCCGGCCTGCTCAGTTCAATCGGGGGCATGCTTTATCCAAAGTTGACCCATTGATTTGGATTAACCTTCACTTTTAATTAGAATACATTCTAACCAGAAAAACTCCCGTGCCAGGGAGTTTTTTGTTGTTCCGGGATCCTTATGACTTTTAAAACCGCTGCTGAAAAATATCAATATGTTAACCAAATGTTTGCCCGGATAGCCCACCGGTATGATACAATGAATCGAATCATGACCTTGGGGCAGGACAAATCTTGGCGCTGTCGCCTTGTCGAACAGGCTGAGTTACCGCCGGGCGGCTTGCTGCTGGATTTGGCCACCGGTACCGGGGATATCGCGTTTGAAGCGCTGCGGCAACAACCTCAGCTAGGGTACGTGGTTGGCGCAGACTATACTCTACCCATGATGCACGTTGGGCAGCAGCGCTGGGCTAAAATGCCTGGTCATAATGGCCAGGGACCAAACCAGCGCCTCAGTTGGAGCGGCGCCGACGCGCTTCGCCTTCCTTTTTCAGACAATAGCTTCGATGCCGTGGCCAGCGGCTTTTTGATGCGCAATGTAGTCAGCGTCTCAGCGGCGTTGGCTGAACAAGTGCGGGTGTGTAAAGCCGGCGGACGAGTGCTTATTTTAGAAATCCCACGCCCGCCCGCCAATCTGTTTGGCCAGTTATTTCGGCTGTATTTCCATAATGTTGTCCCGGTCCTGGGTGGTTTCATCTCCGGTCAGCGGGAGGCTTACAGCTACCTGCCCGCCTCGGCAGACGCTTTTTTGCGGCCTGATGAACTTACGTCCGCCATGAGATCAGCCGGGCTGAACCCAGTCAACTACGAGATGTTGATGGTCAATACCGTCGCCCTCCACGTAGGAGTTAAATCATGACCGTTACGACTTATGCCAAAGCAGACGAGCGTGGCGTACCGAGCCTGGTCTGGCGAGCTGGCCAGAATCGACGGTTGGAGATGATCGCTGCGGCGGCTAGACCGGAGCGGTTAACCGCCAATAGTCGCGTTTTGGTTGACGGCTGCGGGGTGGGGATGTACGTTCGAGCACTGCGGCAGTTTACATCTCATGTCTTCGGCCTGGACATTGAACTGGAACGGGTGCTTGATAGCTCGGCCTATTCGCCCTTGGTTCATGTTGCCGCCGGCGAGTACCTACCCTACCCGAATAACTATTTCGACCTGATTCTCAGCCATGAGGTCATCGAGCACGTTCAAAACGATGCCCTAGTTGTGGCCGAGATGGTTCGAGTGCTTAAACCGGCCGGCCGAGCCATCATCTTTTGTCCTAACCGGCTCTACCCCTTTGAAACTCATGGTCACTATTGGCGCGGTCAGTACCATTTTGGCAACACCCCCTTAATTAACTATCTGCCAGATCCGTGGCGCAACAAACTTGCTCCCCATGTCCGCGCTTACACCTCGAGCCGGCTACGGCAACTCTTTAAAGCGCTGCCGGTCAGGATCATATCTCATACCCAAATTTACCCCGGCTACGACAATATCCTAGCTCGACGCCCCTGGCTAGGGCGAATGCTGCGTTCCATCACCTATAGTCTGGAACAGACCCCGCTACAACGCTTGGGGTTATCTCATCAACTGGTTGTGGAAAAAATGTGAAGTTTAGGAAAGCGGTTATCCAACGATGGATACATCACGGACAATAGACTCTAAGATTCTCAATCTTAGATTGGCTCTCAACAACTACCCGATTTTAGCCGAAAAAATCCGCCAGCAGATGCGACAACAACTTTTTGTCCGCGGCATCATCGCTCCCAACGTGTTTGATGAAGAAGTTGAAGCTCGGGCGGTTGAGACTCAACGGCTAGAAGGCTTGACTAACCCTCTTTACCAGGAGCCGGCTGAAGTCTGGCAACGACGGCTAGCCGTGGTCCGTGACAATCTGACTGATTTTTACTTTGCCTATAATTTGCCCCAAAATCTCTTTGAAGAGATTGTCCAGCACACCATTAATGAGAATCGTAACGGCCAGCCGAAAAAAGTTATTTTAACTTTTAACCCGGAACTCGCTCCCTGGAATTTGCTTTTTGCTCAAGCAGAAAAGTACGCCAGTTACCCACCGGATATGTTCGAGGCGGTCAGGCACCATCTACGCGAGATCATTGTGGTGCTGATCAAGGGGCTGATTAGCGATCAACTGGCGTTTGTGCGTATTGCTCGCGAGTTTTTCAACATCTTCGACCTCCGCGAAATTCGGGAACACCGGATCGGTCGGGGCAAAGTGGGGGGTAAAGCAGCGGGGATGCTCCTGGCTTACAACATCCTGGAACGTCCCGATCCCGAGGATGAGATCGATGTTAGTAGCTGTATCGCTCTGCCTGAGACCCACTTTCTAGGATGCGATGTCTATTATAACTTCAAGGATATCAATAACTTTGAACCCTTGGCCAGCCAAAAATACCTAACCCGGGAGGCAATTGAACGGGAATACCCCCGCATCTTGGAAGCGCATCTCGCCGGTAAATTTCCAAAAGACATTACCGAAAAACTGCGCCAATTGTTGATCGAGATTGGTGATGCGCCTATTATCGTCCGCTCATCAAGTTTGCTGGAGGACAACTTTGGCAACGCCTTTGCCGGCAAATATGATAGCTACTTCCTTCCCAATCAGGGCACACTGGAAGAGAATCTGACAGCCCTGCTTGAAGCGATCATTCAGATCTACGCCAGCGTCCTCAAACCCGATGCTCTGTTCTACCGCCAGATTCACGGTCTTGATGATTACGATGAACGGATGGCGGTCCTCATCCAGAAAGTGCAAGGCCAGCGCTATGGCAAATACTTTATGCCTTATATTGGCGGGGTGGGTTTTAGTCGTAATCCGTTTATCTGGAATAACAAACTCCGCCGCGAAGATGGTTTTCTGCGCATTGTCCTTGGCTTGGGCACCCGGGCCGTTGACCGGGTCTCACGCGACTACCCCAGGATGATCGGCCTTAGCCATCCCCAAATTCGGCCGGAGAAAAGTGCCCGAGATATCGTTAAATACTCGCAGCAGTTTATCGACGTAATCGATCTGGAAGAGAACCGGCTAAAGACTATCGAAACCAGCGAAATTTTATCCAGCGACTTTCCAGGTTTCCACTATGTTGCCTCTGTAAACGAGGGCGACTACGTTAAGCCTGTTTTTTCGTTAGGTAGCGATCCACCCAAAGATAAACTGGTCTTGACCTTCGATAACCTTCTCAAGAATACCGATTTTGTTAAGGTTATGAAGACTATTCTAAAGAAGTTAGAGCGGCACTACGGTCGTCCGGTAGATGTGGAGTTTACCGTAAAATTGACTCCAACTTACCCCAAACCGACCCTAAAAATCTACATTTTACAGTGCCGGCCGCTGAGCAACCAGGAGTGGGACCCTGATATTGTCGTGCCGCGTGACGTTCCGGTCGAAGAGCAAATTTTCTCAGCCAACCACCTGGTGCCACAAGGCCTGATTGAACGAATAAAATATGTAGTTTATGTTGAGCCAGACAGCTACAATCAACAGGCCAGTAACAGCCTCCGCCTTGACCTGGCCAGATTAATCGGCCGCCTAAATAAGAGGTTAGAGGGAGAAAACTTTATTTTGATGGGGCCGGGCCGTTGGGGAAGTTCAAACCCGGATTTAGGGGTTAAAATCTCTTATGCGGATATTTATAACACTCGGATGTTGGTTGAGATTGGCATTAAGCGCAATGGAGGCACGCCCGAACTCTCTTACGGTACGCACTTCTTCCAGGATCTGGTGGAAAGCAAAATTTACCCGCTGTCACTTTTCCCAGAAGAGCCGGGCATTATCTTCAACCAGGACTTCTTCGTAAAGTCGCCAAACGTGTTAACCACCCTGCTATCCGACACTCAAGCCTACGCGGATTATGTTAAAGTCATTGATGTGCCGCAAGTAAGAGAGGGTAAATTCCTTCGCATCGTAATGAGTGCCGAAGAAAGCGAAGCCATTGCATATTTACATGATTATAAGTTGGGTGTATTAAACCCAAGCGAAGTGAGAAACCCCAGTTCGAAAGGTGACCGACGTTGACTCTACTGATCAACGGGTCGGGTGAGGCATTGTTTCCCCGGTCATACTACCACGCAAAATAACCGTTAAGCCGGTCACCTTTTGCTTCGAACCCAAGGTTAGGATAGCTACTTTCTGATTCCTTAAACATGCGAGGGTGATTATTTGGAGATGCCGTCTAAAATCTGGAGCCTAGACGCGCAGCTCGTACCCTTGCCCACGCCGAGTCAGAATCAGTTCAGGGATACGCGGATTATCTTCAATTTTTTGGCGCAGCCAGCAGATATGCACATCCAAGGTACGGGTATCACCCAGATACTCGGTGTGCCAGACTTCCTGCATCAGGTCACTACGGCTGACCACTCTACCAACGTTGCGCATTAAAAGCGCCATCAATTTAGTTTCTTTGGGAGTGAGATGAATCTCGCTGCCGTTTCGAGAGAGGATGGTCTTATTCATATCTAAAATCATCCCATCAATTTCAATTGTGCCACTGTGTTTTCCTTGGCGAGGCATCAGTACATCTCCTAACCTTTGCTAATTTTTTTTTGTTAAATATCAAGCGGGTGAAACCGGAAAGCTTAAGATTATTATAGCAGGCTTGGAGAATATTTCTATAGGAATAGTGTCCTGGTTTGTTAAATTTTCAACGAGGGAAATTATTAATGAAGCTACGGGCGAGTCGAGTTATAGGCAGGACTCAACTTCAAGGCCGTGCGAAGCTGCTGCAACTCGGTCTCGGTCAGATCACGCCACTGACCAGGTTGGAGGTCGCCTAACCCAATGGGGCCGATAGCGAGGCGCACCAGCCGCAGGGTAGGGAAACCCACCGCGGCCGTCATCCGGCGCACCTGGCGCTTGCGTCCCTCTCGCAGCGTAATTTTGAGCCAGGTGGTTGGCACGTTCTGGCGATAGCGAATCGGCTCCGCGCGGGCAAAGAGGGTCGGTTCTTGCGACAACAATTCGATCTGAGCCGGTTGAGTCATTTGTCCTTTTACCAGAACTCCCGCTTCCAGTTGGGCCAGGGTTTCGGCCGAAGGAATGTCCTCGACTTGAACTAAATACTGCTTCGTCAGTTTGTAACGGGGGTGGGTGATCCGGTGGGCCAGATTTCCATCAGAGGTTAGCAACAACAGGCCTTCGCTATCGTAATCTAATCGGCCGGCAGCGTAGACATCCGGGACAGATATATAGTCGGCGAGGGTAGCTCGACCGTCCGGGTCGGTAAAGGAGCTGAGAACTTTATAGGGCTTACACAGAATCAAAGTCCGAGTGGGCCGGCTTGATTGGGGCGGTTGGGCGGGATAGTAACGGCGACGTTTAGCTTTGGTCACCTTACTCCCACACTAAGCCGCAAACCGATACAAACGAGGTGCTAAAACCGGGCACGGGACAGCGGTCATAAGCGATCAGTTGCCCTTTAGACTTTTCTAAAGCGCTAAGCGTAAACCAGAAGGGCGAGAGACCGCAAACGTTACGCTCATGCTGGCCAGCGTGCATAAAATCAAGAAACTGCCTGGCACTACCCTGGGATAAGGTCTCAAGCAGCGCGGTATCATCACGCTCCATGCGGGCAAAACCGGCGCTGTCAACCGGAGCGGTATCGAAGTAGGGTCCCAGGTGGGCTAGATCACCCGAGGCTACAATAAGAGTCCGGCGCTGAGCCATAATCTCACGCAGCGCTTCGACAAAAGCGGTTAGATGACTATCCTGTTCGACTTCCGCTTCGTCCAGCATAAAATGACGAAAAGAGCCGGCCAAGATCGGAATGATCGGAACCGGCTTGTTGCCGCGAATGAATTGCAGCCACACCAGGTCCAGTTCAATCGACCACTCATCGCGGTGATGGATTTCCTCGGCATAGGCGCGCTCATGACCGACGACTTGGGCCAACTTATCGACCAGTTCAAGCTCGGTCGGCAGGACCCCGAGAGGGGTAGCGTAGTGCTGGGGGGTAAGGGTCACCGCGCCAAAACTCCCTTTGTGGTCCGTGCCAATGACGATGACCAACTCGGCCTGACGGACGGCTTCGGTGGCGCTAGTCCACACTTTGGCATAGACTTCACCGCCCCGGGGGTAATCAATGTGAGGACTGATGATAGCCCGGCTGTTGGCTGATGATGGCTTGACCTGACCTACTCGATCAACATAGTTCTTTAGCTGCCGCTTCAGCGCTGCTGGACTGGCCGGATAGGACACTCCCGCCAACGAAGACTCTCGATGCGGTTTAGCCCGGTATAGCTTAACCGCCTCTCGTTTAGCCTGATCGAAAGTTGCCCCTTCTAACAATAGAGCCTCGTCAAACTGAGCCACTAAGTTTTCAATATCAATTTGAGACAGGCTTAGGTCAAACTCGCGTTTAAGGTCTGCCTTGATCTCGGGCACCGTCCGCTGGCCATTACACAGAACGGCCAGAGGTCCCAGGTATTGCGGCAAAAGGATAGCGGCTTCGGTGAGTTTTAGGTTATCTTGCAAAACAAAGACCGGTTCATTCTGGTAGATGGTTCGCTGAATATCGATGACATTACGTAATTTGGGCTTGAAAAGGTGGCTCATTTAATCATTCTCACTTTGATGATTTGGTTGGAATAGTTCCATTATATATCGTTCATTTCTAAACCAAAAATGAAATCGTCTTTGACGGTAGATCCGGTGAGTAGCCATCACCCTTAACTCATCTTTGTCACCCGTCCCGACAATGGTATAATCTAGGTTCGATAAAAACGAGAAGGTTAAAATTATGACCCAAGAAATAAGACTCGTTCTTGCCGATGACCATGCCGTGGTGCGCTCCGGAACCCGGGAGTTGCTGGAGCAGCAACCCGATCTCATCATTGTAGGCGAGGCCTCCGACGGGGAAGAAGCCGTGCGATTAGCCCAAGAATTGGAGCCGGATGTCGTGATTATGGACGTCCGAATGCCCAAACTTAACGGCATCGAGGCGACCCGCCGCATTAAATCGCAGAAACCCGGCGTGCGCATTTTGGTCCTGACTGCTCATGATGACGATGAGTATGTCTTTGCCTTGCTCCAGGCCGGGGCCAACGGTTACCTCCTTAAAACCGCCGAGATCGAAGAACTGGTGCGGGCTATCCGAACCGTGGCCTCTGGCCAGCCGGCGTTGGCCCCCGAGGTCACCGGCAAAGTCATGGCTCAGTTCACCAGCGGTCGCGGCCTGCCGGAAGTTGTCACCGATAATCATCACGACACTTACGACGGTTTGACCGACCGGGAGCTTGGTATTCTACGGCTGGTGGGTAAAGGGATGAGCAACAAACAAATCGGTAAAGAACTTTTTATTAGCGATCGTACCGTCCAGGCACACCTATCCAATATCTTCTCCAAACTCGGTGTCAACTCACGCACCGAAGCCGTTATGCACGCCGTCCGCCGAGGCTGGATTACCACCGGACAAGAGTAGAATTTTAGGGCTTGGTGGTTTGATGTTTCGTTCTTTTAGCAAACGGGTCAGGTTGGCCCGACAAAACAGGCAATCCTCATTGTCTATTGCCCTCGTTTTTGTACTGCTGGCGCTCCTGATCGGGATTGGAGCAGGTTGCGGTTCAACCTCCGGCCCAGTCGGCGAATTGGATGAGCTGGCAGCCGGCGAGCTACCGCTCCGCAATCCTGAAGTTCTGCCCGGTGAACCGGTCACCCTGGAAGTCTGGCTTGATCTGGATTTCACCCGCGACAATGATCTGTTTGAGCAAATGGCTCAAGATTTCGAACAAGTCTATCCCGAAGTAGAAGTTCAGATCTTCTCGTTTGTCAGGGAAAGTATTCCCCAAAAGGTTGAGCTGGCCGTCCAAAATGGAACGCCCCCTGATGTGGTGCAAGGCCATGTTTACGCGCTAGCCGGTCAGGGGCTGGCGGAACCGCTCGACGCCTACTGGACGGCTTGGGAAGCCAGCCACGACCGGGCGTCTCAACAGTACATTCCCTCCACCCTGGACGAGGTCACCTGGCAAGGTGTTCGTTATGGGGTGCCGCTCGATATTTATACCCTGGTGCTGCTCTACAACCGGCAACATTTCGACGAGGCCAAGCTGCCCTATCCGGATGCCGGCTACAACTTCTTTGATTTACGAGACGCCGCAGCGACCTTAACCCAGCCGCAAAAGGATCGCTACGGGCTAGGTTTTACCACCGACCCCTTTTACGTCTATGCCTGGGTCACCAGCGCCGGTGGTGATGTAATGGAAGGGGACTCTGAGGTAGGCTACACCCTAACCTTTGATAATCAAAGCAACATCGACGCTTTGCGTTTTTTAACCACGATGGTCGAAGATGGTTATGGCCCCCGACCGACCAGCCGCCCACGCGATTATGAAGACCTGCGCGCCAAATTTCTCACCGGCGAAATCTCGATGTATTTTGGTGAGTCTCAAGATATCCATCTAATCCAGTCGACCAATCCGGATTTTCCACTCGGCGTTTCGCAGCTACCCCTCACCCCGGCGCGTGATAGCGCTGCCTCCGTGCTGGGCAGCAGTGGCTTTATCATTCCTAAAGGGGCACAGCATCAAATCTATGCCTTTGAATTTATCAAGTTTGCTACCAACGATCGATACGCTGTGCCAATGGCGCGCCGCATGGGACGGTATCCGGCCAAAACCTGGCTCCAAACTGCCCCGGAGTTCACCGAGAATCTGTCGCTCCTTCCGTTCTTTGACCAGCTTAACGACGCCCGCCCCTACCGGCTCGATCTTTTTCCCAATGCCGAAGAGTCCTTTGGCGATGCAATTAAAGCGGCCTTGTACGGGCTTGAAACACCGGCCCAGGCGCTAAGGAATGCCCAAGCCAGCGGCCAACAAGCCAAATTGGAGAACCAGCCATGAGATCGGCGCTCAACCTTTTGGGGCTTAGCCGGGTAAAGCAAACGGTGGTCAACTGGCTGACCAATTTACGGATCTTGTCCATCGTCATGGCTGTTTCGCTGCTGCTGATCATGACGGTCTTTACCATCGGGGTGGCCTATTTAGCCTATCAGCAAATCTCTCAAACGCTGGCCGAGAGCCGAGACCAGGAGCTGGCCATTGTCGGGGCCGAACGGCTGTCGGAACAGATGGAGAGTATCCTGCGCGGCTTACAGGTTCTGGTCGATCAGCCGGAGATCCAACGGGGCACCGCTGATATCCAACAAGAAATCATCGTAAAACGTGGTCGAGAACTGCTGGCCGACCTTACCAACCGCGACGGTGGCATCATTATCACCGATGCGGCCGGTCTGGTTCACGTGACACGCCCATTCCGGCCCGATCTTATGGGCCAGAATCTTTCCACTGAACCTTACTTTGTCGATGTTCAACAAAGACGCCGCTTTATCTTCACCAACATTGTCCCGGAACCCAGTACCGGCCAGGAAACGATTGTCATCGCTGTCCCGATCATCGATGACGAAAGCGACGAGTTTAAGGGCATTGTTGCCGTCCGGTTTTATATCGATTTTCAACGATTGGGGCAAGAGATTCAAAAACTTAAAGTCGGCGAGCAAGGCACCTCTTACCTGGTTGACGGCAGTGGCCGCTTGATCTATCACCCCATCGACAGCCTGATCGGCACCGATTTCAACTACCGTGAAGCCGTGCGACAACTCCGGTCCGGCAATCGCTCCGGCGCGATTACCAGCCTGGATAGCACCGGCAGCAGTACCATCGAAGGTTTTGCGGTGGTGCCGATTACCGGTTGGGGTCTGGTTATCGGGGAGCCGTGGGACCAGGTGGTTGGCCCGGTTCAAGAAGGCTTGGTGCCGGTGGCGGTCATTTTGCTTATCGGCCTAATTGTGGTGGCCAGTGCGGTCTCGTTGGCGGTCCAGCGCGTCACGGATCCGATTCAAAACCTGGTCATTCAGACTCAACAGGTCGCTGCGGGGGATTACGATGCTCAGGTCTCGCTGGGCCGGATCAAGGAAATTAGAGAGCTGGGCGAGGCCTTCAACGCGATGGTTCAACAGATTGGGCGCTACCGCGCCGGTATGCGCCAGTACGTTGCGGACATCACCAACACCCAGGAGGAAGAGCGAAAACGGATTGCCCGCGAGCTGCACGATGATACGGTCCAATCGTTGATCGCCATTGGCCAGCGCGTTGAGCTGATCAAAAGCCTGGCTGATAACCCCGATGAGGTCCGCTCACGCCTAACCGATTTGCGCGCCATTGTCAACAAGACTATCGTTAGCGTGCGCCAATTTAGTCGTGATTTGCGCCCACTCGCTTTGGAGGATTTGGGTCTAGTGGCGGCAATGCAGTACTTGGTTAGCCAACTGGAGCAGAGTGAAGAAGGGATCACGGTTACCCTGGTCATTGAGGGTGAAATGAATGACCTGCCGAGCGATATGGAAATCGCCGTTTACCGGATGATGCAGGAGTCACTTAATAACATCAGGAAGCACGCTCATGCCACTCAAGTCAATGTCCTGGCCAAGTTTACACCGCGGCAGGTCAGGCTCACTATTCAAGATAATGGCCAAGGGTTTAAGATGCCTGAAACCGTCACCGATCTAGCCACCCAAGGCAGCTTTGGAGTGATGGGCCTGCACGAACGGGCTCAGCTTTTTGGCGGTACCCTTACCATTACCTCCCAGCCCGGCAGCGGGACAATTGTGGAGATCGTCTTGCCTCGTTACGCTTCATCCCAACTTCGTCTTGGCCCGGTTTCCACTCCGGCCGAGTCCTCGAATGGGGCCAGCAAATCAGCAGTTCCTGAAACAATCTCGGAACCGTAAGCGATAATGCCTAGCCCGCCGAGCCTAAATTAGGCGAGTGTTACAATGTTCTACTCGAGCTTTGACTTTATAATCAGAAGAAGGAAAACCTCACAAGAAGGGAGGTGACCAAATCTTGGAGTTTATCGTCTTAGTCCTGGCTTTAGTTCTGCTGCTTATTTTTGGTTACGTCCAGTTACGTCGCAATGTCATCAAGATGCCTGGTGATCTCAACGCGGATTTAGATGAAGAGTGGCAGTCACAGCGCCAACGGAAACATCCTTAGCTTAACCTCGGTGTCCCTGCACCGGTGATCGACCCAAGGACGGCAAAATCAGTGCCGTTCTTTTTGTTTTTAGGCGGTTTTAGATTCTCTTTCTTAATGGTAAAATAACCCACGTACTTATTCATAGAAAACCGACAGAACCGGGGGTTCGATACCGGAAATGAAAATAAGTTTTGGGGGACGCCCCCCCAAGCCCCCCGGCTGCGGCGCTATTTACCGAGGAGTAGTCTAACCCAATGCCAACTCGTTTATTTGAGGCCATCATCTTTGACCACGATGGCACCCTGGTGGATACGGAAACCCCCGATTTCCTAGCCTGTCAAACTCTCTGCCGTGAGCACGGCGCTGAACTTAGTCTCGATTATTGGGCGGCGACTATCGTAGGCGGCTTTGATGGCTACGACCGGATGTTTGCTGAGATTATCCAGCCTCACAATGGCCGCGTCTCAACAACCCAACTCAAACAGCGCCTACGAGAGCTATGGACGGTCAATCTGGCAAATACGGCGCTGATGCCGGGTGTCCTGCCCTTGCTGCGCCAACTCCAAGGCAGTGGGTATCCTCTGGCGGTGGCCACCGCCGCCGACCGCTTTTGGGTTGATCGCTGGTTAACCCATTTTGAGCTGTACCCCTTCTTCCACAGTATCTCGTGCCAGAACGATGTTCTTAACAACAAACCTGCCCCGGACGTTTATCTGCACGCTGCCGATCGGCTTGGCGTGGATCCTAGCCGCTGCCTGGTCTTTGAGGATACGCTCATCGGGGTGCGAGCAGCCAAAGCTGCCGGGATGACGGTCATCGGCGTGCCCAGCCATGTCACCAAGACTCTTGATTTCAGCGAAGCCCACGCCGTCGTCAGTAGCCTGGCCCATGTAGACTTAAAATGGATTGAAAATGTCAAAACAGCTTAACTCCGTTCCTTCCACCGACGCCTCCACCCCAAGCCAGCCTTCAACCTATTTTGAAACTGCCGAACCGCCATTTTTTGCGGCCGAGTTCGACTACTTTCGCCTGCCCGCCGAGCGCTGGTCGCTACTGCTGACTCGCCTGCGGCAAATGGGCTGCCAGATCGTTTCAGTTGGCGTGCCCTGGCTGTGGCACGAGATCGAGCCGGGGCAGGTAGACCTTACCGGGGCCAGTAGTCCACGCCGTAACTTAGCGGGCTTGCTCAAGCTCTGCCGGGCGCTTCAGCTCACCTGCCTCATCGACCTGGGCCCTCTGACGGAACGTGGCCTGCTCAACAATGGCCTGCCGCTCTGGCTTAGCGAAGAGACCCGAGCAGAAGCTGTCGAACGCTGGCTGCGAGCCGTTAGCCAGCCGCTGGTTGACGCCCAGTGGCCTAACGGTCCGGTAGTGGCGCTTCAGATCGATCCGCACCTATTCCAGCCACCTCAGCCCACTGTCAACGCGCATTTGGTGGAAGTCAAGTGGCCCATCTGGCTGCGCAAAAAATACGGCAGCGTTGAAGCCCTCAATGCCGCCTACGGCACGGCCTACACCACGATCAGCCGGGTTGAGTTTCCACAACCACAGGTTGAAAGGAAGCCAACCAGCCCGGCCGAAGTTGACGCGCAAACTTTTCTCGCTACCCAACGCCGTGAAAATCAGACTAACCAACAGCAACTGCTTCGGGAGCTCGGTTGGCAAGTTCCTCTGCTTTCATCGCCCGCCGACCAAGACTCGCTGCCCCGGGTGCACAATTTGACGATTTCAGAACTGAGCGAGCTTAAGCGCGGTCAGGTTATTTACAATCTCCAGCAGCCCGTCCAGGCCGATCCAGATCCAAGCGATATTGGAACTCAGCCGGTGTGGGCCAGACACGCGCCCATTCAAACCGATGGCTCGGTTCGTCGGACGTTTTATCTGGCCCGACACGCCATTTGGCCGTTTCAGATTTCAACCGCGCAGGTTGAGGATCAGCTCCTAAGCGCCTCAATTGACAATGGGGGTCTCCTGTCTGGCAGTCAGGACTCAGGGATCAGACTCCCGCTCCCGCCCGGCTCCAAACCGACCCCCTATCGGCTGCGGCTTACGGGAGAGCTGCTGGTGGATACCGCCCTTAAGCCCGCACGCAGCAAACTTAGCGGTTTCTATCTGCTAGAGGACGAGGTAGCTCAAAATGACTTGGTGCTCTGGCTAAACGACCCAACTGCCGGACTCGACGGCTTTCCAGGCGAGTATCTTGGCCTGCTGCTGGCAGCCCAAGCCTTTAGTCTGGCTCACAGTGCCACCATGGCCGACTCTTTGAGTCACTCGCTCGCGGTTGAGCCGGAAGCGTCGAAACCCCGGCCGGCCCCGGCTAAACCGGCCGTCTCGACCTACACCCTTGATGAAGCTCGGCGTGGCCTGCGCGAAGCCGATGCCGCTTTGCGCAAAGCGCTCCGCTCCGTTGGCGGGTTACAGGCCGGCTTCGAGACGATCCTGGGCCGGCGTGAACCCGAGGCTGCCGCCGCGGCTCAGCCGCCCGTTGTGGTTACCCCCGCCATCTTTGAAGGCGCCGCCCGCGACGCCTTAATTGAGGCCGGGCAAGTTTGCGCTAAGATTGGGCCGGACCTTCAGGCCACGGCCGAGGCCCTTCAGAGCTTGCGCAGCGCTCGCTTCTCTCTAAAAGAGTACCAGGAGGGTTACAGCACAGCCATTGCTACCGCCGCTACCGTCCGAACCCGGCTTCTGGCTGTCATTGCCGGGTTACGGATCAAGATTGCCTCAGAGCAGTTGCCGCTGGTCGCCTGGCGGGTGCTTGATCAAGTCCAAATGATTGCCGAAGAGTTACGCTGGGGAGTCGAACGCGGCTGATTGCCAGCCATAGCCGGGCGTGTTAAACTTGAAAATACCCTGCCCAAAAGGAGGCATAAATATGAGCCAAGCCACTGTTGAGATCAAGATCTTTCGCGCCGAGCCGGAACATCTGGAGGTGATCGCCCCGCTGTTCAACGCCTATCGCATCTTTTATGAGCAGCCCTCGGACCCGGAAGGCGCTCGAGAGTTCATTCGGACCCGTCTGGAAAATGAAGACTCAGTCATTTTTTGGGCCGTGGCCGCGGCCGAGGGCAAAGTGATCGGCATGGGCTTTATCCAGCTCTATCCCACCTTGTCTTCGCTCTCCTTGGGACGGCTCTGGCTTCTGAATGACATTTACGTCTCCCCTGAAGCTCGACGCCTGGGCGTGGCCAAAGCCTTAATGCAGCGGGCCCGGCAGTTAGCCACAGAGTCCGGAGCGGTAGGGCTGGTGCTGAACACGGCTGTGGATAATCTGCCGGCTCAGCAGCTATACGAGTCTCTGGGCTATCAGCAAAAAGAAAAGTTTGTGACCTACTCTTTAAATCTATGATGGCTAGCGGGCCACCAGCGGCAGAAAGAGGGGGGTCAACCGTTTTATCTCAATCGTGGCTCTGGCAGAGTTAACTTCTACAATGCCGCTGCTGTCGATGGCGCGGGCCTCGATGAGATAACTCCTCGGTTCAAGCCCGCTTGGATCAAGCGGAATAATGATCGCCTCATAGGCGCTATCGAATCGACCATCTTCCGCTAGCGCAGGCTGCCAACCGCCGCCATCAATCCGAAACTCCACCCTCGAGATCGTTTTACCTTCCATGTGATAAGCCACTCCTTGCAGGGGTGAAAGGCTGTTGATCGTCAACCCTTGGCTGGGGAGGTAAAGATCGGTGTTGAGACCTCCGTCAACTGGATCAAGGGTGGTCAGATTGCGCTGGGCGGGCAAATCAGAACGATTCCCCATCGAGTCAATGGCGGCAACCTCCAGCGTGTGATAACCCGGCACCGTAAGCGTGACGGTTAGATAATAGCCTTCGCTGGTGGCGTTAAACTGACCATCGGCAGGCCAGGCTGGCTGCCAAGCACCCCCGTCCAGCCGATACTGCACCCCCACGACCTTGTTAATAGTGACACTGCTCCGATAAGGTGACGGAAACGGTATCACCTTGGCCTGTCCGGAGACGGTCGCAAGGCTGCCATTTTGAGTCAAGGTGTCGATGGTGACCGGCAGTTGGGTATCGAGCGGATCGAGCACATTATCGCCATCGTCGTCACGCCAGCCGATCTGACCGGCGGCGTAAGGATCGATGACGTTGGCGTGGTAAGGAGGAATTTGGCCACGCATGATACTATCCACATTAGAGGCGCACAGACCGTACTCGCTGTTTTGGTTTTGAATCCCCAGGTAGCCGGAGACTCGCTCACAGCTTTGCCGCGCTCCGGCGTATTGATCGAGCGCGTGAAAGATGTGCCCCATCTCATGAGCCGAGACCGCGTCCAGGTGCTCGGTGCCGTAGCCATCATTGCCAGAGGTTAGCACCATAAATGGCCCGCCCAGGTAGGAATAGGCAAAATAGCCGTCGCTAAAGCGATTGTCGGCGTCTTTTGAACTATCGACCACAAAAATAGTAAAGGCCCAATCAGTTTGATACATACTGCGCAAGGCGTTGTTGTAGTCACGGACTTGGGTAAAGTAGGAAGACGCGCTGTAGCCTAATGTGTTCATCGCCTCGGCAATCCAATACTTTTGATCGGGGTAGGGGCGGGTAATTGGCTCAACGCTGGTCGGCAGCGGGGTGGTGTAGTGGTCGTCATAGACAAAACTTAGGTGAGCCCGCGGCTCTAGTTGAGCCCACCAGTTAAGACCGGCCATAATTTCATTGACCACTTGCTGTTTCTTGGCCGGCAGCCAATTTTCCGTGGAACGGTCCTGTGCGCCGTTGCTCTCGACCAAAACCAGGCCGACCGCGATCGATCCGGCCATAAATTCGCTGGTTTGATAGTAATCCGGCGTCACAGCCGCACTTGAGGCTCTGATCAAATCGCCGTCTTCAAAAAGATCAGGGGCGATAAAAGCGTGGGGCTGCTCGCCTAGCCCCTCTGCCGTCTCGACCAGCCCAGCGCTTACCGCCGCCGCCGAAGCTTCCGGGGCAACCAAGCTGTTCCAACTTTCGGCCAGGACTCGGCTCTCCGCCGGCAGCGCATCGAGCGAAGCGGGCTCGATCGCTTGGGTGTAGACGGCCTGGATGTCCGGCTGAGCTTCAAATTGAGTTACGGTAGAGACAGGCAAATGGGCAATAATGCCACGCCCGGGGACAAGGTGGGTGGCCTGGCCACCGCTGGCGTTGATAAGCGTCCGCAGGCGGCCTGTTTGTTCCAGACCGTTGGCGTGCGGCGCTAACAAGAGCAACACCGGAACAGGGGCATCGGCCTGAGCTGGCTGCGGGTTGGAGCCAAGCAAGAACGGCAGAGCCAGCAACGTGACCAGTAGCGTAAGGGCGACAATTTTTCCAGTACCAGAAGCAGACGTGTTTCGTCGGAAGTAAGCCGTCATAGATGTCGAAGTCCAGGTTAATCTTAATGTGCAGTTCTAAGTCCAGCTTACCAAAAATGACGGCAGAATTATATAGAAAGACTGCTGCAATTAGCGTTGAATTCCGTTGGAAACATATCAAGAAAAAAGTGATTTGCGCTACAATTTGTTAGAATTGTGTTAGAGTTTTGTTAGAAGAATGAAACATTGGGTGATTAAGGGCTTTGTGGTATGATCAAGGAAACCGGCCCAATACTTTAACCGCTCTCAATAAAGGAGGAGTCTGATGGCGTCGCCAATAACCAAAACTGAGATGCGCTTTGCTTCTGCCTTGACCACATCGACCAGCCTGCCGGAGGCGTGCCAGGCTTTGGTAGATCAGGTTGAATCTCAAATGGAGGGGCTAGACCTTCATCTGGTGCTGACCTTTGTGTCGCCCCACTTTAGAACGGTGGCTGCGGACCTGGCCGATAGTCTGCGGCACCGCCTGTCACCGGAGTTGCTCATTGGTTGTACCGCTGAAGGTGTTATCAGCAGAGATAAAGAGATAGAGCGCTCAGCCGCCATTACTTTGGTAGCCGCTCACTTACCGGGCGTCCAGATGTCGCCTTTTGCCCTGCAAGCAGCCAGTTGGGATGACTTTTTAGCTGATCAGGTTTCATTGATGAACGTAGTTGGCGCTCCTCCGAATACCAAGCTGATTATGCTGCTGGCCGATCCTTACACCACGCCAATGGATACCGTGTTGGCAGCCTTTAACCACAGCTATCCCGGCGTGCCGATGGTCGGAGGTATGGCCAGCGGATCGGCCAGGCCGGGGGGTAACGCTCTCTTCTTCAACCAGCGGCTGCTCAACAACGGCGCGGTCGGTGTGGCTTTTGCCGGCGCCTTTGACGTTGATGTCGTGGTCTCGCAGGGGTGCCGGCCCATCGGTGAACCGGTCAGCATAACGAGTGTTAAGGAGAATATGATTCTCAGCCTGGACTACGACCCACCGCTGATCCGGCTTCGTGAAATTGTTAGTGATCTATCCGAGCAGGATCGCCAACTGTTGGAAAATGGCCTGTACATTGGCCGCGTCATCAATGACGAAGAAGATGAGTTGGGCCGGGGCGATTTTTTAATTCGGGGGGTGATGGGCATCGATCAACAGAGTGGGGCCCTGGTCGTCGGTGATTATTTTGAGAATGATGAAGTAGTGCAGTTCCACTTGCGGGATGCCTCGACGGCCAAAGAGGACTTGGAAATGATGCTAACCCCGCAGCAGTTCTATGGCCCGCCCAGTGGCGGCTTCCTTTTCTCCTGCAACGGACGCGGCACCCGGCTGTACGATCATCCCAATGGAGATATTTCGACCATTCAGCGCGTTATCGGCGATGTTAGTTTAGCCGGTTTTTTCTGTGCGGGCGAAATCGGCCCGGTGGGGGGTAAAAATTTCTTGCATGGACAAACCGCCAGCTTGGCTTTGTTTAGACCGGCGGGCGAGTGGACGGATTAGAGGGGAAATAAAAAGCGGGGAGGTCCACAGGCCTCCCCGCTTTCGATACGTGACTATTTAGAGCTTAGGGTAGGTAGAGTACCTGGCCAACATAAACTTGATTCGGGTTGCTCAAGCCGTTGGCGGAGGCCAGGGAGTCGGCGGAAGTACCATATTGCTGCGCGATTGAGAATAGCGTTTCGCCGGGAGCAATAGTGTGTGTCCCGGTGTTGCCAGGGTTCATATAGGCATTGTCTTGCGGACCGTAAGGGGCGCCACCCTGAGCATACGGATCGTAAGCCGGTTGCTGCTCAACTCCGTAGGCAGGCTGCTGCTGGGCATAGTTATCGTACGGCTGCTCGCCATAAGCAGGTGGTTGTTGCTGAGCATAGTTATCATACGGCTGTTGACCATAAGCTTGCCCTTGCTGCTGAGCATACGGATCAAAAGCGGGCGCTTGTTGGGCATTGGGATCAAAGGCCGGTGCTTGTTGTTGTTGGGCGTAAGGATCATAACCTGGGGCTTGTTGTTGGGCGTAAGGATCATAACCCGGCTGCTGCTGAGCGTACGGCGCTTGCGAGTAGCCATCAGCCGGCATATAAGCCCCCGGGGCCGGAATGAGCAGTTGCTGCCCTTGCTGAAGAATGAAAGGATAGGGCAAGCCATTGGCTGCGGCAATGGCGTCGACGCTGCTGCCGTATTGCATCGCAATCCGGAACAGGTTTTCACCCGACTGGACCATGTGAAGGCCTTCGTTGCCGCTAGGGACATAAGGCTGTTGGTAAGTCGGTTGTTGCTCATAAGCAGCCGGCGGTTGCTGTTCGTAAACCGGGGCTTGTTGAGCGTACGGGTCGTAAGCGGGTTGACCATAGGCGGGGGCCGCGTACCCGTTGCCGGCCACGCTCAAGACTTCACCGACCCGGATGGTTTCATCGATCAAACCGTTGTCGTACATAATGGCTTCGACACTGGTACCAAAGCGCTGCGCGATGCTGAACAAGGTATCACCTGGCCGGACGGTGTAAGCCGAACTGGTTCCATAAGCAGGCGCGGCATAGTCATCACCGAAGGTCGGGCTGGCCGGCGGGGCAGCAGCCACGGGACCACCGGCGGGCAGTTCTTCGGTAGTCGTCGCATCAACAACCAGGGCCTCGACCGGATCTGTCTCTTCCTCAACTGTCAAATCAGCAGCGGAAGGCTCAGCGTCAGCAATCGAGACTTCTTCAACGACCGGTGCTTCATCGTCGATGACCGCTGCTTCATCACCAGTTTCAGCCACTGCGTCGGGGTCCGTGGATAAATCCATCTCCACTGAAGCCGGTTCAGTAGATTCTTCGGGCATAACAGCGGCTACTTCCTGAGCCCCGGTCGAAGGCTGCGTTTCAGCTTGCTCGACAATGATGGTGGGCACAGCGGTTGCTTCCACAATGCTGTCCGTCTCGGCATTGAGCGGGGCCAGGGTCGGGGGCAGGTCAGAAACCGGACCGGGATCGGCCAAATTGCTGTCGTCGCGGCGCAATTCGCACCCGGTTAAGACCAAAACCAAGGCGAGGATGGCCAGTAAGTACGTGGCCTTTGAAAATCTTTGCAACATAGTTTACTTCCTCCGCAAGAACTCGTAATTTAAGTCAGTAGACATAAAAGGGTTATTACTTTACATATTATCACAGGTGCCACATTACGTCAAGTTAAAAGCGAGGAACGAGGCGAACTGTAGGGCCGCAGGTTTGGAAAATGGGTCAGATTATCCGCAAGACTTGAAGCGGCGTCATTCTAGACTTAGGCTTTGCGAGCGGTTTGCTCCGCAGTGGGTCTTGGGCTATGATCCCCAACTATGCCGCTTATCACCGTATCCGGGCAAGCTCCCATCAGCTTGCGTTTGAGCCGAAATCTGACCCGCGCCATCAAACGTGGCCATCCCTGGGTTTACGCCGATGCCCTGCGTCACCTGCCTCCGGTTCCGCCGGGCAGCCAGGCGATTCTGTACGATAACAAGAAAAACCAACCGATCGCTGTCGGCTTTTTCGATCCCAAAAGCCCGCTAGCCTTCCGGGTCTGTACCACTAACGTGGCTGAACGGCTCGATGACCAGTGGGCCCGGCGCCAGTTCCGGCGGGCGCTGTCCTTGCGGCGCATGCTTTTTGACTCACAGACGACCGGCTACCGGCTCTTTAACGGCGAGGGCGATGGGCTACCCGGCCTGGTCTGTGACCTTTACCACGACACGGCCGTGCTCCAACTGGATGGCGCCGGTCCCGGTGGCTTTTGGCATGCGCCGGGTGTGGCTCGGTGGCTGGCCGAGACTTTACCCGTGCGGCAAGTCTACCGCAAGCCCCAAGCTCGGGAGAGCGGTCCGGGCGAAGCCCTGATTGGCCCACACCCGGCGGCTCCGATTGAGTTCTTGGAAAACGGAGTCCACTTCAAGGTAGAGGTGATCCACGGCCAGAAGACCGGTTTTTTTCTTGATCAGCGCGATAACCGGCAGCGCGTCCGGACGGTGGCGGCTGGCCGGCGGACTCTGAACGTCTTTGGTTACACCGGCGGCTTTTCCGTCTATGCCGGTTTGGGCGGCGCCAGCCACGTGACCACGGTCGATTTGGCCGGACCGGCCCTCAAACTAGCTGCCCACAATTGGGAGCTAAACGATCTGCCCGGCGATCGCCATGGGGCGATTAAAGCCGATGCTTTCGATTTTTTGGAAAATTCAGCCAAAAAAAAGGAGGCTTGGGACCTGATCGTAATCGATCCACCCTCATTTGCCCCGACCCACGAGGCCGTCACTGGGGCTCAGACCGCTTATCGTCGCCTCATTGCCGCCGGGGCTGCCGTCACCACGGTGGATGGGCTGCTGGCTGCGGCGTCGTGCTCCAGCCACATCGACTTACCCACATTTCTATCGCTCTGCGAGGAAGGTATCTCGCAAGCTCAGCGCCGGGCCACGCTCCTAAGCCTGAGCGGCCAACCGGCCGATCACCCCTCGCCTTTACCCTTTGGTGAGTTTCGCTATCTGAAGTTTGTGCTTATGCGCATTGAGTAAATAGACCCTCACCGAAAAACAAAAAACCCTCACATCAGAGTGAGGGCCTCAAATTTAATTGCTATTCAGATGGTTAGACAGACTTGGCGGGCTAAAAGAGAGCCAGCACACTTGTCGCAATCGAGACAAATTGCGGCATGGCCTCGAAATTAAATCCTTCCATTGATGAAGCCGCCCCAATACCCCCAATCATCGAACCAATAATCGATAGGACGATGCAGCCGGTCCAAGCCAACATCACGCCGTTCAGACCAAAGCGGCCGGCATTGATCCAACCCCAAATATAGGCGTACAAGGTGCAGATAATGGCCAGGATACCTTTAAGCGCCCCTTCGGCGGGGAACATTTTGATCAGGACCAGGACCAGGCAAACCAACGAACCAAGACCGCCAACTACCGACAAAAGTGTACCAATAATCGCCATGCTGTAAGTACCTCCATTGAGTAAGGGAAATAAGATAAATTATTGAGACTTAGGCCAAGCCTAAGTTAACTCCTCATCAAGTCAATGAATGGACCGGTAAAGAGGGTCAGGCGAACAAGCCAATACAACAGCAGCCCGACCAGCAGTAAGGCTGTTAGCCCGGTACGATATTCAAGCCTGGCCACCCCTTCGATCAGGCGGCGCCGAGGCTGATCCGGTAACACCGTCCCCACCGCAATGAGCAACAACGCTAGTACCAGACCGGGCGCAAAGGCATGCAGCGATAGCATGGTAGCCCAATCTCCCTGCACCAAGGCCAGGCTGGCCCGCGAGAGGCCGCAGCCGGGGCATGGCACACCCAGCACATGCAGGAAAGGGCAGGTCCAGCCGGGCAGCCCAGCCGCGGTCAAGCCCAACTGCAGACCGGTAGCGCCGGTGATCATTAAACCGGCTATTCGGTTTTCCATGACCCAGGCTAAAATGGGGGTACGGAATTCACCACTGAGGAGGGCAAGTTTGTGGCGGAAGCGAGTTAGCAGCATTGTCTTTCTCGACAAAAGAATGGGCATAACAGGTTCAAGTGATTTCACTATATCACGACTTTAAATGTAGGGTCAAGGTTAGGTCTAAGATTTCAGTCACCAGCTTGCCTTTGCTTCGATAGCTTATGAAGCCAGCGTTAATTTAGCGTTAACGCTTGTCAGGCATTATTTCTTCATTTGGAATCGTCTAATCTTTATAGCCAAAATGGAGCTGCCAGACCAATCATGACGCAAAACTGCCAAACCTTTGAAAGAGAGTTTTTCCGGACCATCAACAAATACTTGGAACCGCTAGCCCGAGCCGGCCTTGGATCGCCGGGGGTGGTGCCGATTGGCGCCATTGTGTTGGAAACGAAAGGGCGTAAAAGTGGGACCCTTTACCGGACGCCGCTCATTGCCACCGAGTTTATCGATGTTCTCTTGGTCAGTACCGGGCGCAAGCAATCGCAGTGGATCAGGAATTTAGCCGCCACCCCACGGACCCACATTTGGTTGCGGGCCCGCTATCGCCCGGTAATGGCCTACATCGTCGGACCCGAGATCACCCTGGACCCATTGCCCGGCCAGCCTTCCCCCCGCGCCAAGCTGATCCTCGAGGCAGCCCGGCAGCTAAACCGGTTGACCGGGAATAGTTATGCCGTGCTGGATACCCGGCTGGAAGGGGAGAACAATGGAAGCAAAGGAGAAGAAAGGTGAAAAAAGATCTAGGGATAAGATCGATTTAAGCCCGACCATGGCGGATTCAAGCCCGGCCATGGGGGACGCGAGCATGGGTCAAGGTAGATTCAAGCATGGACCAAGATAGACTCGAGCCGGTGCATCGAGGAAAGCACCCTTAGCTCAAACAGAAATGGTGCCAGCAAGCTCTAGAAATCCCGCCCATTATGAGATTCAAGCGGTACATTCCTCACAACCACCCAGGCAAAAGAGGCGTCTCGTGAGAGCGCCTCTTTTGCCTGGGGACAGATTAATGTCAGGGCTGAAGGGTACGACTAAGCATCAACCTCTTTTGCGTCAGCCTGGTCTTCGACCTTGGCTTCAGTCTCGGCTGCGGGTGGTTCAACCGGCGTCTCGGCTTTGGGCTTGGCCGGTGGCCCGGCCTCAAACCGGGCGGCAGCCTGCATCAACTGTTGGATGCGGGGCAACATATCGGCGGGGTTGGGATGGATGCCTTCAGCCAAAAGCTCGCTCTCGTAAAGCTGTTCGATTAGGGGGTTGAGCAGCGGATCGCCGGCATCGGCCTCAAGGCGATCCGATAGATTCTGGATCATGGCGTGACCGCGGTTCAACTCCATAACCTTTTTCGGCACCTGGTAGTCCTTGCCTAGCAGCCGCTGGACGCGGGCCATGTTGGCGTTCATAGCGTCCGGGGGATTGACCAACCGGACCGGGCTATCGACCAAGATCTTGCTTTCGCGGACATCCTCGATCCGGTCGCCTAAGACTTCCTTCACCCGAGCCACCAAGGTCTCGAAATCATCGCTGGAGATCTTTTCTTCGGCTGCGGTTTCGATTTTTTCCTCTGCCGGTAGCTCCAGGTTGCTGTCGTCCACGTTCTTAAGCGGCTTGTTGTCGTACTCGGTTAGTGAGACGAGCATAAAACTATCCAGCGGGTCGATCAGGTATAGCACTTCGATATCGTGCTTCTTGAAGTAATCCAGGTGAGCACTGCGGGCCACGGCGCTATAATCATCACCAATGACGTAGTAGATTTCCTTCTGATCGGGCTTCATACGACCGGCGTAGTCCTTGAACGAGACCAGATCATCCGCGTTGGCGCTGTGGCTGGAGGGGAAACGCAGCAGATCGACAAACTTGCTCTTGGCCTCGGGATCGATGGCCAAGCCTTCTTTGAGAAAGCTGCCAAATTCTTTCCAAAAAGTCTTGTAGGTATCAGGCTTTTCGCTGGCTAGTTCTTCCAAACCGCTGGAGACACGCCGGATCAGCGTTTTCTTGATCTTTTCAATCAGCGGAGTGGCTTGCACCAGCTCACGCGAGACGTTGAGCGGAACGTCTTCGCTATCGACCACGCCTTCAATAAAGCGCAGGTAGGGCGGCAGCAGATCTTTAAAATTCTCTTTGATCAGCACTTTGCGGGCATACAGTTTGAGGCCGTGATCTTCTTTGGTGCCAAACAGGCGGTAATCTCTCTTGGAAGGGACAAACAGCAGAGCGTAGAACTGGACCGGCGCATCCGCCGAGGTATGGAGGCGCAGGAGTGGTTCGCCAAAGTCCATCGTGAGCTGGCGATAGAAGGATTTGTATTTTTCGTCATCCACCTCGCGCTGCGACTGGCGCCAGATAGCCGTCTGCTCGTTGATCCGGGTCCACTCAAACTCTTTTTCTTTTTTCTCTTCATTGTCACCCGTCTTGAGCTTTTCTTCTTTGAGGTAGATCGGGAACTCAATGAAGTCCGAGTGGGTCTTGACGATCTGCCGGATGCGGTAGCCCCGGGCAAACTCTTTAGCATCATCCTTGAGCTTGATCTGGATGATGGTGCCTCGCTCCGGTTTTTCACCGGCGACCACGGTATACGTACCCTGACCGCTGGAAGACCAGGCCACGGCCTCGGTCTCCTTTTTGTAGGAGCGAGAGGTGACGGTCACTTCGTCGGCCACCATAAAGACGGAGTAGAAGCCCACGCCAAACTGGCCGATGACGTCGGTCGTAACGCCTTGCCCTTGCTTGCCGGCCTCTTGCATCGCTTTGACAAACTCTTTGGCCCCCGAGTGAGCAATCGTGCCCAAGCTCTGAACGATCTCATCGTGGGTCATGCCAATCCCGGTATCACGAATGGTCAGCGTTCCGGCGTCCTCATCTGCCTCAAGCCAGATCCCCAACTCGGCGTCCGGATCGAGCACTTCCCGGTTGGTGAGCATCTCAAACTTGAGCCGGTTGAGCGCGTCAGAGGCGTTGGAGATCAGTTCGCGGAGGAAGATCTCTTTGTTCGAATAAAGGGAGTGAATCAAAATGTCGAGCAACTGTTGAATTTCGGCTCGAAATTCGATCTGCTCAACCGGAGCTTCTTGGGTCGTGTCTGTCATGGTTTTCTCCTTGATGATGGACTAAAATTTAAATGCAAAAGAGTAGAGTTAAACCGGAGGTTGTGAATAAGAATTTTGGGGGGCACCCCCCAAACCCCCCGGCCTGCGGCGCTGCTGCACACCTAAACCGCAGGTTGTGAATGAGATTTGGGAGTGCCCCCCCAAGCCCCCCGGCCTGCGGCGCTGTTACACGCCTAAACCGGGGGTTGTAAATGAGAATTTGAGGGTCACACCCCCACCCCGGCCTGCGGCACTATTGCAAAAGAGGCCAGGCATAAACAACCTGACCTCTTATGGAACCATCTAATTACGCTTCGGTGAACTCGCCTTCAACGACGGTTTCATCATCACCGGCTTTATGACCGCCTTGAGCGCCGTTGGGGCCCGGCTGCGGTTGGCTTTGAGCTTGCTGCTGGTAAGCGGCCTGCCCAACCTGGCTCAGGGCTTGCTGCAAGGCTTCACTGGCCGCCACAATCCGAGCTTTGTCGTTGGTTTCCAGAGCTTTCTTGACGTCTTCAACTTTGCTTTCGACTTCAGCCTTAAGCGTGGCCTCAACTTTATCGCCCAGCTCGCGCAGCGTCTTTTCGGATTGGTAGACCAGGCTATCGCCCATGTTCTTGGCTTCAATCAAAGCCTTGCGCTCGCGGTCAGCTTCGGCATTTTTCTCCGACTCTTTCACCATCCGGTCGATTTCGCCCTGGTTGAGGTTGGTGCTGGCGGTAATCGTAATCTTCTGCTCTTTGCCGGTGGCCTTATCGACCGCGCTCACGTTTAGAATACCGTTGGCGTCAATGTCGAAGGTCACTTCAACTTGCGGGATACCGCGCGGCGCGGGCGGAATGCCCTCCAGCCGAAACTTGCCCAAGGTCATGTTATCGGCCGCCATCGCACGCTCACCTTGCAGAATATGAATATCGACGGCGGTTTGGCTATCCTCGGCGGTGCTGAAGATCTCGCTCTTGCGGGTAGGAATAGTCGAGTTGCGCTCGATCAGCTTGGTCATCACCCCGCCCAGCGTTTCCAGCCCCAGGCTCAGCGGCGTCACATCGAGTAACAACACGTCCTTGACATCGCCGGCCAGAACCCCACCTTGGATAGCGGCCCCAATGGCCACGACCTCATCCGGGTTAACGCCTTTGTGCGGCTCTTTGCCGCCGGTCAACTTCTTAACCAACTCCTGCACCATCGGCATCCGGGTTGACCCCCCAACCAGCACGACTTCATCGATCTGGCTCGGGTTAATCCCGGCGTCTTTGATGGCTTGTTGGAACGGTCCTTTGACCCGATTGAGCAGGTCTTCGGTGATCTGTTCGAACTTGCTACGGCTCAGTTTCAGTTGGAGGTGCTTAGGACCGCTGGCATCGGCGGTGATGAAGGGCAGGTTAATCTCCGTTTCCATCACGGCCGACAGCTCAATCTTAGCCTTCTCACCGGCTTCCTTAAGCCGCTGCAAGGCTTGCCGGTCCTGGCTTAGGTCGATCCCTTGTTCTTTCTTGAACTCAGCCACAATCCAGTCCACAACGCGCTGATCCCAATCATCGCCACCGAGTTGGGTGTCGCCGCTGGTGGACTTAACCTCAATCACCCCATCACCGACTTCCAGCACGCTGACATCGAAAGTCCCCCCACCCAGGTCGAAGACTAAGATTGTTTCGTCTTCCTTCTTATCGAGCCCATAGGCCAGGGCGGCCGCAGTCGGTTCGTTGATGATCCGGCGAACGTTCAAGCCCGCAATCTTACCGGCGTCCTTGGTGGCCTGGCGTTGGCTGTCGTTGAAGTAGGCCGGGACCGTGATGACGGCTTCGGTGATGGCCTCACCCAGGTAGGCCTCGGCATCGGTCTTAAGCTTCTGCAAGACCATCGCCGAAATTTCTTGGGGAGTATAGGCTCGATCCATCAGGGGAATGTGAACCCGCGGGTCGTTGCTCGGCCCCTGGCGAACTTCATAAGCTAGCTTTTCACGATCCTTAGCTGTTTCTTCATAGCTGTGACCGATCAGGCGCTTAACAGAGTAGACCGTGTTCTCGGAGTTAGTGACAGCCTGGCGTTTGGCCGTTTGGCCTACCAGACGCTCTTTATTTTTATTAAAAGCAACCACACTCGGGGTGGTACGCCCGCCTTCTGCGTTGGGAACAACCACCGGATCGCCGGCTTCCATCACGGCAACCACACTGTTGGTTGTTCCTAAGTCAATACCAATAATTTTACCCATTGTAACTTTGCTCCTTCCCTAATTGATTTATGCATGGGAATACGTGGTGTTTTTTGTCGTTTCGAGGATCAGTATAGGGGGGAAGTGTTAGAATAATGCTAGAGGTGTGTAAGAATTGGGAGCGGTTCTCTAATAGTCAAAACCGCGAATCGAGGTAAAGTCGCGGATAGGTTTAGGTATATCCGGGGCTAGATTCTTAAGGCGATCAGGAGACCTACCGCCTAAATCCGGCTACGCACCTTACCTAAGGCCCGCAGCACCCGTTCCGGGGTGAGAGGAAACTGATCGATCCAGATCCCAATGGCATCAAAGACCGCCGAGGCGATGACGGCGGCGTAAGGCAGGAAAGGCATTTCGGCCATTCCGCGGACGCCAAAAGGGCCATCAGGGTGAGGATCTTCGACGATGATCGACTCGACTTTGGCCGGAATATCATAAACGCCGGGAATGAGGTAGGTGCTAAAGTTTGGGGTTAAGACCCGGCCTTTCTGGGTCCGGAAGTCTTCCAGCAAGGCATACCCGTGGGCTTGGACGATGCAGCCCTCGATCTGACCAACCACCAGGTCGGGGTTGACGGCCCGGCCAACGTCATCGGCACAGACAACGCGATCGACGGTAACGAGGCCGGTTTCGGTATCGACCGTGACCTCGGCCATTTGCGCCACGTAGCCATAGGCAAAGTTGGGGACGCAGTAGCCGGTCTCCGGATCGAAGCGGGTGGTTTTGGGGGCGAGGTAGGTGGCCTCGGCCAGGGCCGGGCGATCCTCATTGCGCCATTTGCGGAGGGCAAACTCGGCGGCTTCCTTGACCGCATTGCCGGCCAGCATGGTCAAACGCGAGGCACTGGCGCTGCCGGAACTTTCGGTGAAGGCCGTATCCGAGACCTCCAGCCTGACCTGATCCAGCTCAAGGTCCAACACCTCGGCCGCAATCTGGGCCATCACCGTATGGTGGCCCTGACCCACATCCGCCCCGGCAATCCGCACGATGGCTTCTTCGAGCTGGTCGGAACCTCGAAGTTCTACCTGGGCCCAACTGTTCTCTTGATAGCCCAGGCTAAAACCGATATTCTTGATCCCGGCGGCCACGGCTTGACCTTTGACAAAGCGGGGCAACAGTTCGGGGTCATCGGGATCGTTTTCGCCGCGCTGGCCGCGATAGCTCCAGTTCGACTGCCAGGCGGTCTGGCGCAAGACCTCCTTCAGGCTCACCCCGCCGGGAATGAGCGTGCCAACTGCCAGAGTCTTGTCTTCATCGAGCATACTCTTCAGGCGCAGTTCAACCGGGTCTTTGCCCAACTTTTCGGCCAGCTTGTTCATCTGCATCTCGGCGGCAAAGTGGGCCTGGGGCGCTCCAAAACCCCGGAAGGCACCGGAGACAACGTTGTTGGTGTAGACGGCGTAGGCATCGATGGTCACGTGGGGGAACTCATACGGGCCGGTGCAGGTCATCACGCTGTTGGCCAGAACCTTGTTGCTGGTGTACATATAGGCTCCGGCATCGCTGATAACCCGCGTCTCCGCGGCAACCAGCGTACCATCCGACTTGGCACCCCACTTGGCATAGAGCTTCATCGGGTGGCGTTTACAGTGGCCCAAGATCGACTCTTCCCGCGACCAGATGATCTTTAGCGGGCGGCGATTGCCGTAGCGCTCATAGGTGTGCAACACGGCCAAGGCCAGGACAATCTGAACACTCATATCTTCGCGCCCGCCAAAAGCCCCGCCAATGGCGTCATAGATCACCCGAATCCGCTCCGGCGGCAGATCGAGCGCGTGAGCAATTTGCTGCTGATCCTCCCAGGTCCACTGCCCGGCGCAGCGGACGGTGATCCGCTCGGCCTCGTCGATAAAGGCCGTGCCGGCCTCCGGTTGGAGGTAGGCATGTTCCTGGAAAGGCGTTTGATAGACCCCTTCGATGATCACGTTGCAATCATCCCAGGCTGATTGGGTATCGCCTTTGCGAACGCGGATATAATCAGCGATGTTATTCAAAACACCGGGATGGAGTTGAACCGCTCGACCCGACATGGCCTCTTCCGGATCATCGACCACCGGCAGATCCTCATAGTCGACTTTGATCAAGCTGCGCGCCTTGGCCGCAATCGCCTCGGTTTCGGCCACGACAACAGCCACTTGATCACCCACAAAACGGACGACGTCGGCGCCTTTCTTGTTGGAGCCGGGGCCGCACAAGACCGGCTGGTCAGGGATTTGCAGGCCATACTGGTTGATCGGGACATCGGCGGCGGTCAAGACTTCTATAACGCCGGGCAAACGCTTGGCTCGGCTAGTATCGATGCTCAAAATCCGGGCGTGCGGTCGCCCGGCAAACAAGATCTTCAACCAGAGTTCGTTCTCCTGGTTGCGATCGCCGGGGTAGAGGGTCTGGCCCGTCACTTTTCCCAGGGCATCGCGCCGCTTGATGGATTGGCCGACAATTTTATTATGGGTTTGAGTCATGGAGTTTCTCGACTTAGCAACTAGGGCGGACCGGCTGTCAAGCTAATCGATCACGAGCCCAGCCCGGTGGTTACGATTTATGTAAGGAAAGATCATCAAGGCAGTTGCTGCTCGGCGGCCTGCTCTAGCGCTTGTAAAATCTTATAGTAGCCGGTGCAGCGACAAAGATTGCCGGTAATCGCCTGCTTCATTTCGTCGGGAGTAGGCTCGAGGCGCTCATCGAGGAGGGAGGCGCCGCTCATAATAAAGCCGGGGATGCAGTAACCGCACTGGACCGCCCCCTGATCGATAAAAGCCTGCTGCACCGGATGGAGGTTATCGTTCTGAGCCAGGCCTTCGATGGTGACGATCTCGCTGCCGTGAGCCCGGGGAGCCGGTACCACACAGCTCATTACCGCCACCCCATCGAGAAAGACGGTACACGCGCCACATTCGCCTTCGGCGCAACCTTCTTTAGTCCCGATTAAGCCGGCATCTTCACGCAGAAGCCGCAACAACGATTTGTGATTGCCTCCACGCAGGATGAACGGCTGGCCATTAATCGTTGTCTCGATGGCTTCTCCATCCGACTCGGTATGGAGCATAGTCTTGTTGTGCTGAATGAAGTTAGGAAAGCGGCCATCGGTTTTACCCCACAGCATGACCGGCCGCGGCGGCAGGGAGTCACGCTCGGTGCCTTTAGCCAAAGACTCGAGGGCATGGCGGGTATACGTGGAAACCATATAGCGCCGGTACTCGGCCGAACCGCGCACGTCGCTAATGGGGGTGACCGTCTGAGCCGCCAGTTCGCCGGCTCGATCAATAACGTCTTGGGTTAAAATTTTACCGGTTAAAAAGCGCTCGGCTTCTTCAGCCCGGATAATGGTAGGGGCCACACTACCCAGGGCAATGCGAGGTTCGGTGACCGTATCGCCCAGCATGCGCAGGATCACGGCCACATTAACGATTGAAATAGCCTGGAAGCGGCGCAAGCCCAGCTTGAGGAACGTCCCAACCTGGTCATCGCCCATCGCCCGAAACGAGATATCGGCCACCATCTCATCCGGCTCCAGGATGGTTTGGCGCACGCCTTTAAAAAAGTCTTTCAGCGGCAGCGTGCGGCTACCCTCCTGGCTTAGCAGCGTCACCGAGGCGCCCAGGGCCGAGAGCGGGGTAATGGTATCGTTGGCCGGCGAGGCGGTGACCAGGTTACCGGCCACCGTGCCGCGATTACGGATCTGCGGGGCGCCAATCTCCCAGCACGCTTTGACCAAGGGAAACGCTCGATCGTGCAGCAACTGAGAGCCGACGACCTGATTATGAGTCACCAGCGGGCCAAGGTGAATCTGCCCCTGGTCATCTTGGGTAATAAGGTCTAAATCGGGGATACGGGTTAGATCAATAACAATTTGCTGCGACCGCTGTGCCCGCTCATACTCGACCATAAGATCGGTGCCACCGGCCATCAAGCGAGCGGCATTCCGATATTCGGCCAGTAGCCGTAACGCTTCATCTAGAGTTTGAGGGGTGTAATAGGTGTGCCACATAACATTTCCCTGCCTTGGAATAATTGCTCGCTAATTATAGCGATGAGATTTTAGGGAGTCAACAAGATTCTGATGACCTTTAGACAAAGAGGGACACCAGTTGAAAGTGGTCGACATCGACCAAGCCGTGATCGGTCAACTTGAGGGCCGGAATAACCGGCAGGGCCAAGAAACTCATAGCCATAAAGGGATCATGCAAAGTAGAGCCCAACTGGTGGGCGGCGCGTAACATTTGGTCCATCTGATCCCGCACCGTTTCAATAGGCTGATCGCTCATGAGGCCGGCGATCGGGAGCGGGAGTTGGGCCAGCACCGCGTCGCCGTCGGTGGCGGCCATGCCGCCTCGCGTCTCGGCGACCGCATGGGCAGCGGCCAACATACTCCGGTCGTCAGCGCCAATCACGACGATGTTATGATGATCGTGAGCCACCGTGCTGGCGATCGCGCCGCGCTTGAGGCCCAAGCCCCGGACCAGGCCTTTGCCCACGTTCCCGGTGGCTAGATGGCGCTCGATCACAACCATCTTCAAAATATCTCGATCTAGATCAGCCACAACCCGCCCGGCCCGCTGCGGGGTTTCTTCTACAATCGCCTCGGTGATTAGCTGGTTAGGCACCAGGCCGATAATGCGGACCTCACGGCCGCTGATGGGAATCGATAAGTCCACCTTACTCCAGTCGACATTCATCGAACTGCGCAGGATACTGCGGCGCATGGGCCGCTCCCAAGGCACAGCCACGCCATCTTGGGCCACCAGTTTACCGCCTCGAAAGACCAATTCGGCTACCGGTCTGTTCAAATCGGAGAAGACCATCAGATCAGCCCGCCGGCCTGGCGCAATCGCCCCGCGATCGTAAAGGCGAAAATATTCCGCCGGATTAAGTGTCGCCATCCGGAAGGCCGTCATCGGGGGGAGACCTTTGGCGATGGCCGTGCGGATCATAAAATCAATGTGACCCTCTTCTAACAGATCGGCGGGCTGGCGATCGTCGGTGCAAAAGCAAAGGCGGTGGGCATTGTCCGGAGTGACCAACGGCAGGAGCGTTTCGAGGTTGTGGGCATTGGTCGCCTCCCGGATAAAGATGTACATACCCAGCCTTACCTTTTCCAGAGCCTCGGCCGCGGTTGTGCATTCATGGTCGCTGCCGATACCGGCATTGATATAGGCATTGAGCGCCTTGCCACTCAGGCCGGGACAGTGACCATCTTTGATCAGCCCTTGAAAAGAACGAACTTTGTCAAGGACACGCTCGTCCGCGGCGACAACGCCGGGGAAATTCATCACTTCGGCCAGACCCAGCACGTAAGGTTCCCGTTGCAGCGGTTCTAAATCATACCAGGCCAGAGCGGCGCCGGTTGTTTCCATGTGGGTGCTAGGAACGCAACTGGGAGCATTAATGTAGATACTGAGCGGGTTGTACTTTGCCATCTCCAGCATATAACGAATGCCTTCCAGCCCCAAGACATTGGCAATCTCGTGCGGGTCGGTGACGACGGTAGTCGTACCTCGAGGCACGACGGCGCGGGCAAATTCCGGGGGTGGGACCATAGCGCTTTCGATGTGAACATGGCTGTCAATTAATCCGGGCGCAACATACCGCCCGCCCAAATCAACAGTCTGATGAGCCTCGTAAGCGCCAAAACCCACGATGCGGGAATGAACAATGGCGACGTCGATCGGGATAATCTCGCCGGTGAAGACGTTGAGCACATTGGCATTCTTTAGCAAGGTATCGACTGGCTCATCGCCGCGCGCTACTTTGATAATTTTGGCTAATTCCATACTTGGTCTCCGTCTCTTACCGGAGCGTTAGCTTATCGGCGACGAGGCTAGCAGCTAACGTTTTCTGCCCCATCGTCACAAAATCGACGGTCAGCAGCATGTCGTCACCGTTAGCTTCGACGGCTGTAACCACGCCCGGCCCAAATTTAACGTGCTCGACCTCCATACCTGGGCTGAAGTTGATGGTTTTGGCCCTGGCTGAAGGAGCTAGAGCCGATTCACTGGGTTGATACTGCCGGTCTTCCCATAAATCAGCGTACAGTCTCAAATCCGCGGAACGGATGATTTTGCGGGACAATGCTGCGGCCGTGCCGCGAGCAGCCCTAATATTCTTGCGCAGGCGTGGGTCGGTCAGGCGATCAAGGGCGCGGCTGAAAGCCAGGTCAAGATCGCGGAACACATCGGCGGGCTTATTTTCAACAACGGACACGACCACCAGATGGATGCCGTGCTGCCGGCAAACTTCCACCCGAGCATCATCCCGGACCCGGATCTGAGCTTCCTCTTCCAGGCTTAATCGCTGGGTACGCTGTTTACTCTCTAAGCCCTCAAAGCGGATAGCCAGGCCAACTTCAGGATAGAGCAAGTCCAGCTTCAGCCGTCGCTTGGTCGCCGGATTGACCAGCCACTCGGGTGACACATTCAGGTCAGCTTCAAAGCCGTCAAAGATGCGAGCCAGAATTTCACGCCAGGCGCTAATAACCAACCAGCTTGGTAAGTTGTCGTTTTGTGGATGTCTCATACTTTCTCACTCTTAAATCAGTAACTATAGAAATTATAACCGGGATAGCTTTTCTGGCTAAATAAACGTGGTTACCTCCGTTTACTCGGTCACTACGCCAAATCGCTTACGCAATGCCGCCAAAAGAACCCCGGGTAGATCATCGCCTGATGGCTGATGTATCTCGTCTAAAAGTCTGTTAATATTCAACTCATAAGTTGCAATAACTTTTGCGCATTTCCTTCCTTCTTTCGCCCAAGGGTTAGCCGTTCCCACTAACCCTTGGGTATTTTTTTTGCAAAAAAAAGGCCCTCCACATTCGTGTGGAGGGCCTTTTAGCTGTTTGTTAGATAAAAAGCTTCTCGGTGACCAACAGTTCCTGGGCACGGGTTGCATCGCTATTAATTTGCCTCACCAGCGCGTCGATCCCATCAAACTTCATTTCCGGACGTAGATGTTCTACAAATTCCAAGATAAACGTTTGACCATAGACTTCTTGCTGGAAATCAAAAATATGCGTTTCAACGGTCCGGGTCGTGCCATTGAAACTGGGACGAATACCCACATTGGTTACACTGGGATAGCGCTGCTCTTCTCCGGCGTAACGGATAAAGGTGGCGTAGACGCCATGGGCCGGCAGCAGTCGCTCAGGCGGGATAGCGAAGTTGGCCGTAGGGTAGCCAATTGTCCGGCCCCGCCGCTCGCCTTGGATAATCTCGCTGCGGAGAAAGGGATAGCGTCCCAACAAATTGGCTGCCCCGCGCACATCCCCGAGGAGCAAACAGTCACGGACCCGGGTACTGCTGACGGTCTCGCCATTTAGCAAAAATGGCTTAACTTTGGTGACGTTATAACCTAAGGCCTGACCAATCTCGGCCAAACGATCGACAGTGCCCTGCCGGCCCTTACCGAGCGCAAAGTCATACCCCACACATAGACCGATCACATTCAGCCGGGGCACAATCAGGTTCATAAAGTCTTCGGCGGTGAGCTTAGCCATTTCTAAGGTGAAGGGAATGATCAGGGCCGCATCCACGCCCAATGCCTCAAACAGCGCGGCGCGTTCGCTGGCGGTGGTCAGGTAGTCATTTGCATGTAACTCCGGGGCAAAGACCGACTTGGGTCGAGGGTGGAAAGCGAGGACTGCGGCTTGAGCCTGGGCTTCGGTGGCGACTGACTTAAGATGTTGGATCAAGTCTTGATGGCCTAAATGGACACCATCAAAAGTGCCGATGGACAGGACCGTTGGTCCGGGTAACGCCGCTTCTGCCAAATTTTGGAATAGCTGCATAATCTCTCACGTTTGAAACACTTTTTTTGGGTGCCAACAATGGGCCTCCGCCGGAGTCAAAATAGCCATAAAGTTGTGGTCGACGTTGTAAGCGCGGAGGGCTAGATCGTTAGCTAAGGCATGGGACGATTCGGCAGGATGATTTGTTAAGAAAATAGAACGGCCATGCTTTACATCGCTCGCCGCAGCCTCATCCAGGATAACCTTGGGCAGATGCTCGAGCCCGTAATCGAGTGGGTAGAGATACTTCTGCCAGGCTGCCAGCTCGATTTGAGTTTCCTGCACAAGTGTATCTAAAGATACAGCCTCGTCAAGTCGCCAGCAATGATTCGCCGTGCGAGTCAACCCGATCAAGTGGGCTCCGGTCCCAGTTGCCTCCCCCAAATCTCGAGCCAAAGCCCGAATATACGTACCGGCCGAACAGGTTACATCTAAGGTCAGATCCGGCGGCGACCAAGCCACCCACTCTAAAGCATGAATAGTCACCGGTCGCGCTTCCAACTGGACCGGCTGACCGGCTCGAGCGAATTTATAAAGAGGCCGGCCTTCCCGTTTGATTGCCGAGAACTGCGGCGGGATCTGTTCGAGCTGGCCCTGAAAATGAGGCAACAACTGGCGGAGCCCGGCTTCGGTCAATCGGTCGGTGTCGCGCTGTTCGAGGATCTGGCCTTCGATATCGAGAGTATCGGTGGTCTGACCAAAGCGAACAACCGCTCGATACTTTTTGCGAGCTGACCCCATGTATTCAATCAGCCGGGTAGCTTGACCAACACAAACCACCAGCACGCCCGTCGCCATTGGGTCCAGCGTACCAGTATGGCCCACCCGGCGAATCCCGGTTAACTTACGGATACGAGCGACCACATCGTGCGAAGTTAAACCCGACGGTTTATTGAGATTGAGAATTCCGGCGATGGCTGACCCTTTAATCAGGACGCTCATGGGTGGATTCAGAGGTGTCGAGGTCCGCATCTTCTTTGACTTGGTCTAACAGGTGATCAATATGAAGACTATATTCTAACGAGGTGTCTAAACGAAACTCCAACTCGGGGATAAAACGGAGAAAGGATAAATTTTCGCTCAACCGGCGCCGCAGAAACCTACTCGCTTTAGCCAGACCGCGCAGCGCAACCTGCCTCTCTTTTTTATCACCCAAGACGGAGACATAGATGAAGGCCACACGATAGTCGGCGTTGACCTCTACCCCGGTGACAGTAACCAGCGCCAGGCGAGGGTCTTGCGTCTCGCTTTGAAGGAGCTGACTAATTTCTTGATGCAGCAGTTCTGCAATTTGCTTCTGACGTCGAATACTCATTTAGAAAACTATACTGTCCTAAAATATCGCGTGGCGGACGGAAATATCCGCCCGCCACGGACGTTACGCAGTAAACTTAAACCGTGAACTAATTTACACGTTCTTTGACAAAAGCCTGGATGGTATCGCCTTCTTCAAAGTCATTGAAGCCTTCAACCCCGATCCCGCATTCAAAGCCGGTGGTCACTTCACGGACGCTTTCGGTAAAACGCCTGAGCGACGAGATTTTGCTGCTGTGAAGTTCCTGGCCATGGCGGATGACACGGGCCAGGGCATTGCGAGTGATATGACCATCTTGAACGTAGCAGCCGGCGATGTTGCCCTGCTTTGGAATTCTAAAGACAGCTCGCACCTCGGCCGCGCCGATATACTTATCTTCATATTCTGGCTCTAACAAACCGTGCAGTGCTTTTTCAACGTCATCAATAAGTTTATAGATGATGTTGTAGCTGCGCACATCAATGCCTTCGGCTTCGGCCAGGCGTTCAGCCCCTGGATCGACTCCGACATTAAAGCCGATGACGATAGCATGGGAGGCAACCGCCAGATTAACATCTGATTCGGAGATATTGCCTGTACCTTCTAAAAGAATTTTGATCTTAACTTTATCGGTGCCCAGTTCTTTCAGAGAGTTAATGATCGGTTCCAAAGAACCCTGGACGTCGGCTTTAACCACGACCCGTAGAGTGCTATCTCCTAACGCACCCTGCTGCTTAAAGAAGTCTTCCAGAGAGATAGTCCGTCTGATACTGCGCTGCGCTTGACGACTGGTTTCATCCTGTCGCTGCTGCACGATCTGGCGGGCTTCTTTTTCGCTTTGGACCACTTCAAAGAACTCACCGGCATCCGGTACTTCTGACAAGCCCATAATCTCCACCGGCATCGAGGGGCCGGCTTCTTTGATTTTCTTACCGGTGTCGCTAAACATAGCCCGCACCCGGCCATACTGCTCGCCGATGACGACGAAGTTACCGGCCTTTAGCTTGCCATTTTGGACCAGCAACGTGGCGATAACGCCCCGGCGCTTGTCGATCTCACCCTCAATGACCACCCCTTGGGCTGCCCGGTTAGGATTAGCCTTGAGATCAGCCACATCGGTGATGAGCAGAATATTCTCTAACAACTCGGTCACGCCTTGAGTCCGTAAGGCCGAAACCGGCACGCAGACAGTATCGCCACCCCACTCTTCCACGATCAGGCCGACTTCTGACAATTCTTGCTTCACGCGATCGGGGTTAGCGTTAGGTTTATCGACCTTATTTAAGGCGACTAAAATAGGCACCTGAGCAGCGCGGGCGTGCTCTATCGCCTCGCGGGTTTGAGGCATCACGCCGTCATCCGCGGCCACGACCAAAATCGCCAGATCGGTAGCCTGTGCCCCCCGAGCACGCATCGCGGTAAAGGCGGCGTGACCGGGTGTATCTAGGAAGGTGATCGGACGACCATCCACGAAGACCTGATAAGCCCCGATGTGCTGGGTAATACCGCCAGCCTCACCTTTGACGACCTGAGTATGTCGAATCGCGTCAAGCAATGTAGTCTTACCGTGATCAACGTGGCCTAGCACGGTGACCACCGGCGGTCGTGGCTGAAGGTTAGCCGGATCTTCGGCTGCAATTAAACGCCGGTGCCGGGGTAACTCACGTTGTTCCTGGACCTCCTGGGTCTCTTCGACTTGAGGAGGCACAATCTCAAAGCCCATATCCTCCCCAATGATCGACACCGTATCAAAATCGATCTGCTGATTGATATTGGCCATGATGCCATTACCCATCAGCACCTTAATAATCTCAATTGGGCTGATCGACATTTTTTCAGCCAAATTCCTGACGGTTATCGTAGGCGGTATCTCAATCCGTTTAAGCTGTTTGCCGCTACTACCATTAGTCTGGGTTACATTTTCTTTTTGTACACTGACTGCCATATTTACCACCCTATCTTCATTAATTCTAAGCGCGCAAACAAACAACCCACACTAAAGTACAGGTCAAAACAACGCGCCAAGTTATTGACACTTGAACTGATTGATACCGAAGTCAACCAACTAAGGGCTATAAATTCGGAGGGACAACCAAACGCTTAATCGCCTGGTCGCTAAAACCTAACCGACGAGAGTGGGAGTGTCTCGCCGCAGGTTAGGCTAAAAGTGCTGAGGTTAGCTTCTTGGGGAAAAATCAAGGATTGCCGCAAGTTCTAGCCGTTCATAAAGCTATACCCTCACACCCTAGCATCGATTTTCACTGTAGACATCCCTTGCACCTATTGGAGACATAGCTCCAAACGCCCTTATCACTATTATACTTTTGAAAGTGCATTTTGCACCGAAATCCACAAATCGGCAACTTCGTCCGGGGACAATGCTACTTTTAGAAGTTGTCCTATTCTTTCTTTTTTGAGCCCCTTTTCTAGACAAGCCTGACTCCGGCAGACGTACAGACCTCGTCCATTTGCCTTACCGGTCGGATCAATGATAATGGTCTGCTCAGGTGTGCGCACAATGCGGAGTAAATCGCGTTTGTTTTTGACTTCTCGACAGCCGACACACGTCCGCTGAGGTTGATGTTTTTGCCGGGCCATTACTCCTCATTCTCACCGTCAAAATCCATCCAATCGTCACTCCGACGACTGCGCTTGCGGCGCCGTTCGGCTATAACCTCGCCCAAACGCTCGTCAAATACCAGCCGGCGACTCTTTTGCTTAGCTTTCTTCTTCTCAAGCTCCTTCAAGCGTTTGTCTTCTTCAGGATCAAACTCTTCACTTTCCTCTGACCAATCCGAGGGACGCGGCAAAGAAGGTTCAAGTACCGGGACAGGGGTGGTTTCGACTTCAACCAACTCGGCCTCGGCTTCTGCTTCTACCGGTTCAGCTTCGGCTTCTGCTACTTCAAGCAACTCTGCTTCCACTTCTTCTTCACGATGATGGTCCGCCAGCAAAGCCTCGGCCTCAGCTAAAATATCGTCAGCCACCTGAGCAGTGACCATCGCTGCGGGTTCCGCCTCGACCTCGGCCTCTAGTTCTTCAACTTCGACTGCCGGGGTAACCGGCGTCGCTTCAAGGGAAACTTCTTCAGTGATAGGCTCGGCTTCAGCCGCAACTTCGACTTCGGCCACTGCCTCATCTTCTTCCACTCTTACAATAGGCTGGCCGCCGGTCAAAATGGCTTCGGCTTCGGCCAAAATGTCGCGAGAGCGGGCCTCACGACGAGCCGCTTCAGCGACTTCACGGCGCTGGCGCTCGAGAGCCATCTGAGCCAAATTAACCGCCTCAATGGCTTCACTGAGCAGGTTCAACTCCCCGTCGCTCAACTCACTGGCCGGTTTCTCGTGCAAAATTGAAGCAGCCAGGTTGAAAAGGTTTAGCTTTTCCACCGACATCCGCTCTCGAACGGCCGGCTGGGTCTTGACTCTCTCAATTGCCTCTTCGGCCGCCTCACTAGCGCTTTTGATATCGATCCGCCAGCCGGTCAGTTTAGCAGCCAACCGGGCGTTTTGGCCCTCTTTGCCGATAGCCAATGAAAGTTGTTTATCCGGCACGACCACTGCCGCCGTTTTGCCTGAGTCGTCGTTGAGCATGACGTTCATAACTTTAGCCGGGCTGAGCGAATTGGCAATGAAGTAAGATAAATCGGGGTTCCACTGCACAACGTCAATCTTTTCGCCGTTGAGTTCGTTGACGATGTTTTGAATCCGGGTACCGCGCATGCCAACGCAGGAGCCGACCGGGTCGACCCCTTCTTGCAGCGCGGCCACCGCCACCTTGGAGCGATGACCGGCCTCCCGGGCGATGGACTTGATCTCAACCGTACCATTGTAGATTTCCGGTACTTCTACTTCGAGGAGACGCCGCAACATATCACGGTGGGTACGGGACAAAATAATCTGCGGCCCGCGGCTGGTTTTATTAACTGCCGCCACGTATGAACGCAGACGCTGCCCTTCCTTGTAATGCTCGGTGGCAATCTGTTCCGATTTGGGCAGGACCCCTTCAGCCTTACCCAACGATAGGGTAACCTGATTATGATCCACCTTGTGAACAGTACCGCTGACAATTTCACCTTCTCGTTCAGCAAAAGCCGCATACAGCGCATCTCGTTCCGCCTCACGGATCCGCTGTAAGATCACCTGCTTAGCCGTTTGAGCGGCAATGCGCCCAAAATCCTTAGGCGTACTTTCAATTGACACTAAATTACCAGGCTCAATCTTGGGATTGATTTTGCGCGCGGCTTCCAAGCTGATCTCACGCTTGTCATTTTCAACTTGCTCGACCACGGCTTTCTCAACGTAGATATGCGCTTCTCCGGACCTGGAATCGATCTGAGCGGTGACCGATTGATTACCGCCAAAGTTACGCTTAAAAGCAGAGGCCAGAGCGACCTCAACTGCTTCTAAGACGATATCGATAGGAAGTTGCCGCTCGTGGCAAACTTGATTAATGGCCATCATGAAGTCATTTTTCACGATGTCTAAAGCCTCCTCACTAAACGAGAAAAGTACCTATTTTGTTGTTGGTTGGTTACGATACCTGCAAAAAAGAAAAGTGGGGTTTGCCCACTTTTCGGAAAAGCGTGTATCTTGTGACTGCCGAAATTATAGCACAATTTATTTGGCGAGGCAAGTATTTTTGAGGCTAAATTTAAGCTAAATCTGTTCTAAAGTAATGCTTTGATAGTAGTGCCTGAGAATCAGATCGTAGCTTTGACCCTGCCGAGCCAACTCACGCGCGCCGTACTGGCACAACCCGACGCCGTGCCCGCTGCGGCGCTCTTTAACCGGGCAAGACACACCTCGCAGATAAGGCAGAGCCCGTCCGGGCCAGACCTCATCATTATTCCGCGTGTGACCGCCGCAGTTAGCGGAGAAGAGCGCGTTGATCGTCTGGCCGTTGGCGCGGATAACCAGCCCCTCGGTTTCTCGCACCGCTTGATCCGAGCGATCCCGGATCCGAGTGGGGTCATAACCCTGGCATTTTGTGGTGGTACAGATATCGGCATTGGGAAAGCGAGGATGCTCCATAGCATAGCGAGCATAGGTCCGCGAGGCTATGGCCTGGGCTTTCAGCGCCTCCAAGGGCCAACTGGCCGGCATCTCGGTGGGGACTACCGCCCGCAAATACTCTTCCAGCGGCATGGTCTCGACCCGGCCATTTTCAAACAAAACACGGATCAGGTGCTCACTTCCGGCCGGGATCGTAGGCTCGAACTCTTCCCCCTCTTCTAAAGTAAAAGGCACCTCTAAGATCCCTTCCAGGCTGCCGGCAAAAGGATCAGCGAAGAGATCGGACGCAACCGGCGGGGGAGAGACGGGGGCGGCCGGGGGTGGGGGTGGAGTGAGCGAGCCGGCCGGCCGAACCGGATCGGCTACGACCCCGGCAGAAGGCAGAGCCGGCATCCGGCGCAGGCGCTCGAGATGCCGTTCAAGGTGAGGGACATGGTTGACCCAGGCATGTGGCGCGTACAGGGCATCCCCGGCCGGATTGGCCCAGAGGGCGTAACTGAGACTAATCACCCGATCGTCGCTGAGACACTGCTGGGCGTAATAGATCAGTTGGGTAGTGAAATCAGGATCAGCCGGGCCAAAGCTGCCGGACTCGTCGATGATGATGCTGGCATCAAGCCCGTAACGGGTCTGGAATAACTGCAAGAGGCGCTGCCAGCGAAAGGCATACCAGGAGGACAAGGTGGGCTCGTACAACCAGTCGGGAACGGAGCCGGCAGACGGATACCCCCAGTATCCCTGGAAAGTCAAAATCCCATCGAAATAATCTCGAACTGTCTCTTGCAAGTAATCAAAGCCGGCCCAACCTCTAAGCGGTCGTCCCTGGTCGTCAGGGGCGCCATCTTCATTAAAACCAAAGGCAAAGGGCGGGGCTACGAGCTTTATCTCCGGCACGGCTTGCTTGATGATGTCGGCGGTCCGATGGATCCACTGCCCGCAGCGTTGGTAAAACTCCGGCGTAGTGTAGTGGCGCTGGTTAGCCGGATTGGGGTCACCGTTGGCATAGTGGGTGTTAAGCCGGTTGGCAAAGTAGACAAAGGGATCAAGCGATTGAAGCGTAGCCCACTGGCCGGCGATGAACTCGCCTAAAGCTTTGGCCGACTCAGCCGGGTTTTGCTGCCAATCCAATGGATGCCGAAAACGGACATTGATCGCGACATCAGGGTTGGCTGCTTTATAATTGAAAATATCGTTAGCGACCAGGTCATCAAAATAGCAGGTAATAGCACCCGGCTGCCAGCTGAGCATTTGAGCCGTATCTTGAGGTTGACCATTAGCGACAAGTAGCCCAGGACGACGCATAAAAACTCCTTGATCCGATCGATAGCCGCAACAGGGTAATTGCAGGTAAGGCCCGGTTAGACATAATCACTTACCTGATAACATTATGACATAGAATTGTGCAATTGCAAGGGACTTGTTTTCGCCTAAAGCCGTGATATAATAGAACAAAAGTTCAAAACGAACAAAGGACAAAGCGGATGGGTTTTCGATTACAACGCTCGCTGCGCTTGGGCAAATTTTTACAGATCAATATTAGCAAGAGTGGCATCGGCCTAAGTGCCGGGCTACCAGGCTTAAAAATTAGCACCGGTCCGCGCGGTTCCTTCATCAATTTAGGTCTGCCTGGCACCGGCTTGAGCTACCGCAAAAAAATTAGCGGCAAAACCCTGGGCGATTTTACCGGCCTGGGCAACGCGCCCAAAACATCGGCCCGATCAGACTTCACGGCTCAAGCGGAAACGCGGGCCCCGGAACGCCCCTCGCCCGGCTTCTTTGCCCCCAGCTACGAAAAAGCGTTAGCCCAAGGTCTGGCCAACTACCGCCAGGGCCAGTTTGATGAAGCTCTGGATAATTTTCTAGAGGCCGCCGATAGTGACCCCGGTGCGGCTATTCTGGCTGCGGCCATCCTCGCCGAACGAGATTTGAAGGCTTACCAACCGATTGAACTCTTAGAGGGTGTTATCGAGTCCGACGAGGAATTTCCGTCGGAACTGATGAACAAATACCTAGACGGGATTACCATTAATATCGCTATCACGCCTAAGGTGACCGTAGCAGTCCCTATTGAAGAGCTGGCGGCGCCCTTGCTGCTGGTTGAACTCTACCAGGCTCAACGCCGGGTCCGCGAAGCGATCGCCCTGCTGGAAGAAGTGGCTGAGTTAAGTCAAGACCCCATCTTAACACTCTCCCTATGCGAACTCTATCTCAGCCGGGAGATGTGGGACGAGATCATCGAGCGAGCCAAACAGATTGAACCAGTCGATGATGTGACGCTGCAGATCACCATCTTTTTTGGCCGGGCAATGCAGGCTAAGGAGATGCATGAAGCGGCCATCACCGTCTTCACTAAGGCACTCCGGCGCAAACAAAACCGCAATCCTTTGTTGCTGCAAGAGGTCACGTATTGGCGGGCAATTTCTTATCAAGCGCAAGGAAAAAACAGCCGGGCCAATCAGGAGTTTCAAAAAATCTTCGGCCAAAATCCAGATTTTAAGGATGTTCGGGCTCGGCTAGCCGAGATGTCAATCCGTTAATGATAACATATGTAATTTCTAAATTGGGAACTTAAGAGGCGGCTCATATTCTTTTAATGTTACAATAGTATGCTTTAGCTGACATCACGAAGTAAAACTAGTGATGTTACCCCCTCTCTCCTAAGAAAGCCCGCGTAGTGGCAGCGCGGGCTTTCGCTCTTTAAACCCAATACAAAAAATTAAAGTAACTTCTTAATATTTTAGGGTAAGCGCGGTCCGAGCGTCCGGCTGAACTCGTGCCGAACGCCGGTTGAAGGCCGTTGGTTTGACAAGCTCAACCCACGTTTTCGTTAAGGACGAAACGTAACTTTAGTCTTACGCTTGAGGGAGTTATCCCCGGAGACTCTACTGGCTGGCCTCACTGGCGCTGTTGAGGCCGATGGTGTAGCTCATTGGGACTAATTGGACCCAGGTGTTGCCGGGTTTGAGGTGGTAGGGTTCACCGGACTCGGTGGAGAAATAGGGCGGGCGAGTGCCGTCGGTTTGCCAGTAGCCTTTGATCAATTGACCATCGCGGAAGAACCAGGCCGGACCGGCTCCGTTGACCAGGATCCGAACCGAGGTGGCCCCGGTCACATCTTCAACAATGTCCGTCCGCTGATGCTCGGCAAAGTAGACGATGACGTTGCTGGCCGCTACCTGGCCGCTATAGATGTCTCTCATCGGCCCCCCGTTGATCCAGCGCAGATACTTGCCGGTCCCGGCGTCGTAGTGCCACTCGGTAAAGTTGGAGCCGGGGTAGGGGATATAAATATCGGGCGCCGATGTACCGCTTGGGGGGGTTGGGCTGAAGAAGAAAGAGGGCTGCGTCACGCGGGCATCGAGACCGTTATCGAGCATATAGGTACGGGCCGCCTTGGTGTTGAGCGACAGACGCGTTTCCCAGCTTTCGCCCTTGGCGTAAAAGTAAGGGGCGGGATTATAGAATTCGTCCAAGTTAGTGGCAATAGCCGACTGCGAGACCTCCCAACGCACCGGGTCCGAGCCGCCAGAGTGAGCCAGCGCGCCCTGATACTGCGGCACCAGTTGCACGTTGACTAACCGCACCGAGCGAATCGGGCCGACAATTTCGGGTGTGTCTCCCAAGAAGACGGCCGTGAGCCGGGTCAGGAACCACTCGATAAGTTCTTCGTACACCATATCGGCGTTGTTGAGGCCTTTCAAGGCCCGGCGCGCGCCCGGATCATTGCCGATACGGACCATCAAGGGCCGCCGGTTCAGCACGGCCGGGTCAGCTACAGCCAGACCGGTCAGGGGATTAATATTTGGGCCGGGGTTGGGCGCGGCTTGGGGCCCGCTGCCAGGCACGGTGTAGACGGTCACGCCGCCGACCGGGCCGATGGCGGGCGCTGCCGCGGGTGCCGGAGCCGGGGGCGCCGCAGTTTCGCTCGCTTCAGCATTTGCCTCGACCGCTGGCTCCGTGTCTTGGGCCAGTTCCGGCTCAATCGTATCCGCTGCTTCATTTCGAGCGGCGGGCTCCTCGCCAGACTCTTCATCAGCGACTTCGTCAGCCTCGACCTCCGCCGGGTCGGACTCATCCTCAAGGTCCAACTTAGCGGCTTCCCAATCATTGGTTGGGATAATCAGCTCCTGGCCCACTTGCAAGAAATCGTTAGCTTTCAGGCCGTTCGCCGCCAGCAAGTCTTCGACGCTAACCTCATAATCAAGCGAGAGGCCCAAGAGGGTATCATACTGCTCGATAATATGGATGACCGGTGTGGGGGTAGGTTTACGAACCGGCGTGGCCTTGGGCGAGGGTTTGCTGGTGGTCCGTGTGGCCGTGGCGGTTGGTTTGGGCGGGGCGGTGGGGCTGGGGGTCAACGTCGGCAGTTCAACCGTAGGGCCGGTAGTCAACCGGTCATTGATCGAGACCGTGGGCGCGCTAATCTCAACTGCAGGCGGCGTATTAGTGCTGCGGTCGGCGGCGTTGACCACGCTCAAATCGGAAACCGGTTCGCTAACGCTGGCGCAAGCGGTGAGAGTAACCAGCAGCATGATAAGCAGACCAAAGGAGAGAGTCCGTATTCGCATTGCCGTTCCTTACAGGTGTAACAAGCTAACCTATGGTTTGAAACCTTGATCGGTCACCGGCGAGGTGGAGCCGTATTATAGACTCAGCCGGTGAGGTCAGCAATTTGTTTGGCAGCGCGCACGCCGGAGAGATAGGCACCGTGAACGGTCGCCGGGTAATCGCTGCTGGTGGCTTCACCGGCAAAGAAAAGCCGCTCGGCCACGGGACGAGCCAGAGTCTGGCGATCGGCAGGGCTGGCGCCGGGCGGCAAATAGGAGTATGAGCCGTAGGCAAAAGGATCGGTGGCCCAGCGCGTCGCCAGGGAGCCGAGTGGCGCGGGGGTCTGCGGACCATAGATGCGGCGCAGCACCGTCATGGCGGCATCGACGAGTTGCTCGTCCGGCAGGCGTTCGAGGGCGCGGCCGAAGCTGCCGGCGTTGAAAGCAAGCAGAGTGGGCTGGCCGAAATAAACATACAAATTGAGGAACTCCGCCCACTCGCCCTTGTTTTGGGCCACGTAGCCGATCAGCTCGCTAGCATCGCCCCAGAAAGGCGCCTCAAAGCGGAGGTAGAGCTTATTGAGCAGCCCCATACCCAAACGCTCGATAACTGTCTGCTTGGCGGCAGGGAGAACGGGCGCAAATTTGACGACGCCCTGTTTTAGCACGCCGAGGGGCAAGGTGACGATGACTCGATCCGCAGCCAGGCGATCTTGGAGCGTGGTGACGATTACCTCACGCCCGTGGTAAGCCACTTCTTGAACCACGTGGCCCAGTCTAACATCCAGATCCTCAGCCAACCAGTGGGCAATTCGATCGTACCCGCCCGGAAAGAGGACATCGCCCCCGCCAAACACCTCTCCTTCATCAAACCACCAGATTGATAGCTCGGCCAGGTCGGCGGCAAATTCGTGCTCAATGATCGAGTTGAATAAGTAGTTGAGTTCTTGCTGTTCGGCCGGAGTAAGGTTTGCCTGGGTCAGGAACGGCGCCAGAGCCTGGGCGACGGAAAGATCGTTCTCTCGGATTTCGGCCTTGAGTTGAGCTTCTTCCAGCACAGTCCACATCTGGGCCTCGCGGCGAGTCAGCCGGTCAGCGGCCAGCGGCCGGCCATCAGCCCCAAAGACCTGCAGGGAGTCGTAGTCGGTGGGCACCGTTTCCAAGCCGGCCTCGGTGGCCAGACGGCTGATCGGATTGTCAGTAACGCCGTGAATCCATGAAGCGCCCAGATCAAGCGGGAGGTCAGGCCAGGTCCGGTCGGTCCACAGCCGCCCGCCGAGCCGGTCACGAGCTTCCAAAATAGTTACGGTAAAGCCTTGACGCCGTAACGTGGCAGCGGCAGCCAAACCGGCTATACCAGCTCCAATCACTAAAATACGCTCTTTTTTAGCTGCAGTCGGCTTGAGTTGAGCCTGAGTGCAACTCGATAAGAGGGCCATAGCTGCCAAAAACGCGGTGTGGCGAAGAAAGCGGCGGCGTTTCATCATCAGAGGCGATTTTCTTGTCTGAGTTTTTGCAGATGAGCTTCCACTTGGAGCGCGGCGATGCGGCGCACCTCGGGCGACTGGTCGGCGTAGATGGCATTGGCAATGGTCTCCGGGGTGGCCAATCCCTGGGCCAGCCGGTCCAAGACCTGCTGCTCCCGGGCCAGGCGGTGATCAATGTACTGCTGCAGCAGCTCGACCGGGGTGTCGATCATCGGGCCGTGGCCGGGTAAGATGACGGCCGGCTGAAGGGCTTGCATCGCCGCCAAGGAAGCCAGGTAAGCAGCCATATCGCCATCCGGCGGGATGACCAGGATCGTGCCCTGGCCGGCCACCAGATCGGCGGCAAAGAGGAGGCGCCGGTCAGGCCACCAGAGAGAGATATGAGCATGAATATGGCCGGGGGTGTGGTAAACCACCAACTGCCCGCAGTCGAGATCGATGAGGTCACCGTCTTGGAGCGCCGCCCCGAATCTCAGCAGTGGCACCGCGAGCCGGTGAGCCAGAGCCTCGGCGCAGCCCTCGTGATCGGGGTGGGGGTGGGTGACGAGTACGGCTTGGGTGGCCAAGCCGAGTGTCTCCAACGCAGCGAGAATGTTTTCAACATGGTGGAGTAGATCAGGGCCGGGATCGATGATGAGCACTTTTTCCCGGCCGACCAAATAGGTGTTTGTCCCCGGCCCGGTCAGCGGCGAGGGGTTATCGGCAACGAGCCGCCAGGTGTGAGGAAAAACGCGAGTAAGGCTCCGATTCATAACTTTATGGCAACGGCCATCCCATCGCGGACCGGATAAATGGTAGTCATAAAGCCGGGGTGAGCAAAGAGGCGCCGGGTGAAGTCGTGGATGGCCTGGGTTGAAGGGGAGCCGTCGCTTTGGCCTTCGAAGACGCGGCCGTACCAGAGTACGTTGTCGGTGATGAACAGACCGCCCGGCCGGAGATGGTCGTAGGCCAGGTCGATGGTGGCGGGGTAGCCGGGCTTGTCGATGTCGTTGTAGATGATGTCCCAGACCCCGCCGATCCCGCGCAGAGCCGCGGTGGCTTCTTCTTGGTGAAAGGTCACCCGGGGCCAGGTGCCCTCCAGGGTCAAGAACGTTTCGGCCAGCTTAATGTTCTCGGCCGAGAGTTCGGTGCAGTGGACTTCGCCCTCGGCGCCGACAGCCCGGCTGAAAAAGAGGGCGGAGTAGCCGTAGCCGGAGCCGAGTTCAAAAACCCGCCTGGCCTGGATCATCCGGGCCGACTGGTACAAAAATCGGCCACACAGCGGGCCGACAATCGGAAAGTCGCGCTCTTTGGCCAGGGCTTCCATTTGCTGCCGGACAGGGTCGCCGTCGTCGTAGAGTTGCTCCAGGTAAGCCTCGACGGCGGAGGGGGTAATGACTTCAGACATCGTCTTGCTCCAATCTTGTCCTCATTCTAAACGACTGGCTCGAAATCAACCCGGCCAGACTCAGTAATTCAGAACCAGTATCTCCGGGACACTGCCTCTCCCGTTTCCCTTCGAGTTCACGGCCCGCTTGGCCTGGACCACTTCAACCCTGAAATCGCGATAAAGTTCAAGCATAAAAGGCGTGTACGAATTGCTCAGCATACAAAAACAGCTTTTGCCGGTGAGTTGGGCAAAGACAGCCGCTAAGGCTCGCTGCGAGTCAGCGCCAAAATTGGTAGCCGTATAACTGGTAAAACTGGCGGTCTGGCTGACCGGATCATACGGTGGATCGAAGTAAAAAAAGTCACCAGGCTGGGCCAAATCTACAATCTCTCGAAAATCCTTGGTGGCAATACACGCCGTTTGTAAAGCGAGACTGGCGGCTCGGAGCACCGCCTCATGCAGAATCTGAGGGTTTTTGTAGCGACCGATGGGAACGTTAAACTGGCCGTGGCGATTGACCCGGTACAAGCCATTGTAGCAGGTTCGATTCAAGTAGATAGTCCGCGCCGCGCGTTCCACCGGATCGAGGTCAATAGCCTGCCGGTCAAGGGCGCGGATTTGGTAGTAATAAGCCGGGCAGTGGCTGGCCTGATGCGTGCTCAGGACAGCAATCAACTCCTCGACCTGGTCTCTAACCACCAGAAACGCATTGGTCAATTCTTGATTATGATCAAACAAGAATGTTTCTCGAGGAAGTCTGCCTGTATTCCAGAGGTGAAAAAAGACAGCCCCGCCTCCCACGAAGATCTCAAAGTATCTCTTAAAGGTCAGAGGAAAGTAATTTTCAAACTGAGTCAGCAGTTGTTGCTTTCCCCCAACCCACTTCAAAAAGGGTTTGGCCCTGACCGAGACGACGTTAGGATTTGGGGCAGTCATCAGTTCATTTCTTGCCTGGCTACGGAATCAACAGCACCTTACCCGCCGTCTGCCGGCTCTCCAGCAGCCGATGGGCCTCGGCTGCCTCGGCCAGAGCGAGCTGGCGGTCGATGCGCAGCTTCAACTGACCAGCCTCCAGCCACTTGAATAAATCGCCGGCCCGCCAGAGCAGATCATCCCGCTTGGCGATGTAGTGAAAGAGCGAGGGCCGGGTGATGAAGAGCGAACCTTTGGCCCCTAGCACGCCTGGGTCGAAGGGCGGCACCTTGCCGCTCGACTGGCCGAAAAGAACCATATAACCGCGCGGTTTTAACACGTTGAGGCTTTTGTCGAAGGTACTCTGGCCGACCGAATCATACACGACCTCAACCCCCTGGCCCTCGGTCAGGCGCTTCGTCTCTGCCTCAAAATCGGCTTCGGTGTAGCGGATGATATGGTCGGCGCCGGCCTCGAGGGCCAGTTGGGCTTTTTCCTCGGTCGAGACCGTGCCGATGACCGTGGCGCCGAGCTGCTTGGCCAACTGCACCAGCAGCGAGCCAACCCCACCCGCCGCCGCGTGAACTAGCACCGTGTCGCCGGCTTTGACCGGGTAGGTACTGTAGAGCAGAAAGTGGGCCGTCATGCCTTGCAGCATCGAGGCGGCAGCGGTGACCAGATCCAGCCCTTGAGGCACCGGGACCACGTTGTTGACCGGCGCGACGCAGTACTCGGCGTAAGCGCCGGGCGCGCTGGCAAAAGCCACGTGGTCACCCACCTTAAAAGCCGTCACCTCGGGGCCGACCGCCTCAACCACACCCGCCGCCTCCATTCCCAACGTAAAGGGGAGCGGCTTGGGATACAGGCCAGTACGGTGATAGACATCGATGAAGTTGACGCCCGCTGCCGCTACCTTGACCAAAACTTCGCCGGATTGGGGTTCCGGGGTGGGCAGCGCTTCGTACTGCATCACTTCCGGCCCGCCGGGTTGGTGGACTCTAATGGCATTCATGGGATTTGACCTCACTTGGTTAAGTTTTCAGGCAGTATAGCACGGTCGATCGCCGCTGTAAAACCGATTATTCATCGTCGTCGTCATCGCCACTGTCATTATCGGATCGATTGTCACTCCCGCCGTTGCTGTCGCTCCCGGAATTGTTGTCGTTGTCGCCACCGCCCGAATTGCTGCCTGAGTTGGGGTTATCGCTACCGCTGCCGGAATTGTTGTCGTTGTCGCCACCGCCCGAGTTATTGCCTGAACCGGAATTGTCGCTGCCGCTGCCGGAATTGTCGCTCGAGCCGGAGTCGTCGTTCCCGAAGTCCACATTATCGTTGGTATTGGCATTGTCTTCAGATTTCGGGGTTTCATCCGGTTTTGGAGCTTCATTCGACTGATTATCGTTGTCGTCGCTGTTGTCCGGCGGCACCTTCGGTTCATCGTCTTCTCGCTCAATATTATCGTTGTCGGAGCCGGAGTTATTCTCATTTCGATTCGAGTCGCTCCCCCGGCCGGAGTTATCGCTGCCGGAGCCCGAGTTATCCGATCGATCATCATCTTCCTCCGGCCGGTTGTTATCGTTGTCGCTTCCGGCCCCGGTCGGCTGCGCCAACGGCGTCGAGGTGGGTTCGATGATGAGGGTGTCGGAGGTCGCCTTGAAGGCAGGCGTCGCCGTTGGCGAAGAGGTCGAGGTCGGCGACGGGGTGGGCGGTACCGGGGTGGGCGTAGGCGTGGGTGGCGGCGGCTCGATGACGGTCACAGTACCGGCCGTCAGTTGGCCGGCGGAGTCGGTCTCCCCCTCGATCCGCACTTTAGCGCCCACGCCCAACTCACCGACCAGGTTTGTCTCCGGGGTTAGCCGTACCTCGAACTGAGCAACGACCAGCTTGGTGGCGGAGAAACTCTGTACCTGACCGGTAAGAACCACCTCAGCCGGCCAATTCCGGTCGAGTAGCTGCTCAACTTCCTGCCGGCGTAGGGTGCTGAAACTATCCTCCAGCCTTTGCCGGTCCTGCTCATCATCGGCCAGACGCAGCCGGATTGTCTCTCCCAGGCGCTTGACCGGGTAGAGGGCCTGACCGGGCAAACTGTTCTCGGCTGCCAGCACCAGGCCGCCGCCAACGGTGCCACCGAGCAAGCAGAGTACGGCCACCAGCGCCGCCACCGTGGCCACGGATAACCCGCCCCGGAACAACAGTTGCCGCAAAGATTGGAAGAAAGACGATTGCGGCTCTACGGGTCGAGGGGCCAGCCGCTCCTCACGGCGTAAAGCATTGCCGTGGGCCAGCAGCCGCTGCAAGCTGACGTCCGGCAGCGGCACCGCGATCGCCTCGCCCAAGGCCTCGACCTCGCCGGCCAGGATCAGCATCGGCCGGAGCCAACCGGCATCGGGGCCGGCTTGAGCCAGGACCTCCTCCAGCGGCACCCCGGCCGCCACCATCGCCAAGGCGTCTTCAAGTTTATCGATTTGAGTCTGGGTCAACTCATCGTTTCGCATTTAGACCGTATCTTCTAACGAATGGCTGGGCAGCAACTCCGCCAGAGTACGCATCGCCCGGAACTGCAAAGCCTTGATGGCGCCCGGCGTTTTGTTGAGAGCCCGGGCCACCCCGCTAATGTCGATCCCTTCCATAAAACGGAGCAGGATCACGTCTCGCTGCTCTTCGGTGAGCTGCTGAATGGCCTGCATCAACTGATGTGTCCGCTCATTGCGCAGCGCGTGCTGGCTGGGGCCTGCCTCATCGGAAGCGGCGATCCTCTCATCGAGTTCCACTTCTTTCATCTTCTCCTGCCGGCGATAGTGGTCGGTGACCACGTGCCGGGCGATCCCCATGATCCACCCCCCCGGCGACTCCTGCCAGCCTTGTCCCCGCCGCAACCCTTCTAGGGCCCGGACAAAGACTTCGCCGGTTAAATCTTCGACGGTGGCCGGGTCTCCAACTTTAAATTGAATATAGCGGGCCACCTGCCCATAGAAGCGCTCGTGCATGGCGCGGAGGGCAGCCGGCTCCAGCGCTTTTGCTCTGGCCAGCAGTTCTGTGTCGTTCATTGGTAGGGCTATTGTCGCCAGGAGCGCCAGGAAGTTACTTAACATACCTTAAATTTTAGGGTTCCTATCGAGAATTCGGTCAAGTCATCATAACCCGGCGTAACTTTTTCGCAAATCCTGCGACATGTAGGGTCGCCCAAGGCAAATGAAGTTTATTGAGTTCGTAGAGTTCATAGCGTTTATAGAGTTCAACTTAGAAGGAGTGAAGACAATTTATGAGAGTAATTAGCGGACGTTTTGGTTATGCGCAGCCCGCCCGACCGGCGCTGGCCTGGCCGGTCGGGCGGGTCGACGGGGCGCTGTGGCTGACCGGCCTGAGTTTGTTTGGTCTACTGGTGGCGCTGCTGGCCACCATCCAATTTGCCACGCCCGGTTTGGTGGGCAATGACGGTTACTATCATATCAAGCTGGCTCAAATTATGGGCCAGGAGGGGCTGCGGCCCAACTTTCCCTGGCTGCCGCTCAGCGTCCTCAATCCGGCGGCTTATGTCGATCACCATTTTCTGTATCACGTCCTCCTTATCCCCTTTACTTATGTCGATCTTCGGGTGGGGGCCAAGTGGGCCAGCGTGGTCTTGCCGGCGCTGACCTTTTTGGCCGGCTGGCTGCTGTTGCGAGCTCAGCAGGTGCCCTATGCCGCCGGCTGGACGCTCGGCTTTTTGGCCATCTCCGAGGCCTTTCTTTTCCGGATGAGTATGCCCCGGGCTCAGGCCGTGTCGCTGCTGTTTTTGCTTTTGGCCCTACATCTCAGCCTCAGCCGACGTTATCGCTGGCTACTGCCGCTGGGGATGCTCTATGTCTGGCTCTACAACGCTTTCCCGCTGCTGCTGCTCGTGGTCGGGGCGCACGTCGTGATGCAGGGGGTGCTGGATCGGCGCTTTGAGCCACAGCCGGTGCTTTATGCCGGGGTGGGTCTTGGCTTGGGTCTGATCATCAATCCTTACTTCCCGCAAAATCTGTTGTTCATTTACCATCACCTCTTCCCCAAACTGACCGATATGACGGCTGTCAGCGTCGGCAACGAGTGGTACCCCTACGAGACCTGGACGTTGGTGGAGAATTCGGGACCGGCGCTGCTGGTCTTTGTAGCCGGGGCCTTTGCTCTGGGCCTCCGTGAGCGCCGCCTCGATCCGGCGACGGCGACGATGTTCGCGCTCGCCGTTATTTTTGGCTTGATGCTCTTCAAATCCCGTCGCTTTGTGGAGTATTACCCGGCCTTCGCGCTGCTCTTCTGCGCCCTGGCCTGGAAACCGGTCTTACAAGCCTGGCTCGCGCCGGGCCGGCAGGGATTCGCCAGGCTGGTGCCGGTCGGCCTGGCCCTGCTCCTCACGGCGAGCGTTTACAGCACGGTCAGCGCGGCTCGAGAGAGCGTGGCCGGCTCCGGCGATGACCGGCAGTATGAGGCCGCGTCAACCTGGCTAAAAAGTCAAACCCCGGCGGGTAGCCGCATTTTCCAGACCGATTGGGACGACTTCCCCCGACTCTTTTATCATAACACCCACAACACCTACCTGATCGGGCTGGATCCAACCTATATGCAGATCTACGATGCTCAACTCTACGCTGACTGGGTTGACCTTACCCAGGGCCAGATCGAGTCCCCGGGTCGGGACATCGCCACAAAGTTCGGCGCCGACTATGTCCTGACCGATTTAGCCCACGAAGCTTTTTTGGAACAGGCTCAGGCTGATCCCCAACTCAAGGAGGTTTATCGCGATCATGACGCTGTAATTTTTCAAGTTGTTCGATGAACGAGTCTCCAGTGGGAGAAACCAACCGTCTATATTAACCAAAACTTTTATTTTTATAATCATGGAGAAACATTATGACAAGCTTTAATCCATCAATTAAACATTTTATAGCTCTGAGCCTGATGGTGCTGGCCCTTGCCCTGACGGGCTGCGGGGGTTTTGTCCAACCCGCAGCGCCGGTCGCCGAGACGCCCGCCCCGACCGCAACCCGTGACAATACCAACAGCGCCAACGAAAACAGTCAAAACGAAAATAGTCAAAATGAAAACCAGAACGCCAACAGCAATGTCGCGGCCAATGCTAACGAAAACCTCAACCAAAATGAAACCAACAATACCAACAATACCAACAACGCCGGCGATAACCTCAATACCAACCAAAATCCGAATGAGAATGAGAATGAAAACGAGAATGTGAATGAAAACGAGAATGTGAATAAAAACGAGAATGTCAATGAGAATCTGAATAAAAGTCCAAACCGGAATACCAACACCATAGAGGCCGGTGACGATGTTAACCGGAATCGCAACAGCAACGGCAATGCCAACAGCAACGGCAGCATGAACCAGAACCAAAATCAGAACCAAAACCAAAACCAAAACCAGAACCAAAATCAGAACCAAAACCAAAACCAAAACCAGAACCAGAATCAGAACCAAAACCAAAACCAGAACCAGAACCAGAACCAAAATCAGAATCAGAATCAGAACCAAAATCAGAACCAGAACCTAAACCAAAACCAGAACCAGAACCTAAACCTAAACCAGAATGACAACTCAAACAGTAATGGCGATGACAACAGTAACAGCAACTCCGGCGGCAGCGATGATAACTCCGGCAGCGGTAGCGATAATTCGGGCAGGGACGACTCCGGCGGCAGTGACGATAACTCCGGCGGCGGCAGCGATAATTCGGGCAGTGGCAACTCCGGCGGCGATGACAACTCTGGCAGCGGCAGTGATAATTCGGGCAGTGGCAACTCCGGCGGCGATGATCACGGCGATGACGATCGCGGGGGGGACTCTGGCAAAAGCGACGATGATGACGATGACGGCGGCAGTTCCGGTAAAGGCGGCGATAAAGACGACGACGATGAGTAAGACTCCGGCCTTATAGTCCAATAAGCGCCCGTTTTTTGGCGGGGATTTGAGGAGAATTTTGGAAAACGCCTCCGGTCTCCTCAACCCCGCTTTTCATCCTCGGTTAGGTTTATTCGGCTTGTAACCTTTGAGCGACTTTTTCGTCTAAAACGAAGAGGAAACACTTATGCCCGATGAGTCGCATTTAATTGACGCGCTGCGCCGGCAGGAGCCGCAGGCTTTTAGCCAACTGTTCGAAACCTATTCCGACAAGCTCTTTCGGGTGGCCGTGGGGCTTTTGCAAGACGAAGATGAAGCCGAAGGGGTGGTCCAGGACGCTTTTTTGCGGCTGTTTGAAAAGCTCGACCGGTTTGAGGGCCGCTCGCAGGTGGGGACCTGGCTGTACCGAGTCACCACCAATGCCAGCATCGATCGGCTGCGGCAGCGGCGGGTCAACCAACCGCTGGCTGAGGAGATCGACGGTGACGACGAAGCGAGCTTTATGCCCGCGATCTTAACCGATTGGACCCTCGCTCCGGAAACGGTCTTTGCCTCAACCGAGGCTCAACTGGAACTGGACCGCTGTATCGCCGGGTTGCCGGAGGCGCTGCGGGTGACCTTCATCCTGCGTGAGATCGAAGGGTTGTCCACAGCCGAGACGGCGGAGGTGCTCAACCTGAAACAGAGCGCGGTCAAAGTCCGGCTTCATCGGGCCAGGCTGGCGTTGAGGGAAGGGTTATCGAGCTATTTTGGGGAATTGGTATCAAGGGTTGAGGAGAACTAACCATGCAATGCGAAGAACTTTTACACTATCTATCTGATTATATCGACCGCAATCTGGACGAGACCCTGACCCTCGAAGCCCAGGAGCATCTGGCTACCTGCCAAAACTGCCGGGTGGTGCTCGATACGACCCAGCAGACCATCTTTCTCTACCGCCGGCAAGGGCAGCGCCAGATTCCGGTGGTCCGGCGGCAGCGATTGTTTAACCAGCTCCAAGACGCGTTCTTAAAGAGATCTAAATCGGAGCCGGAAAATCTGTAACCTTTGGCCGGCAACGCCGTCTAAAGGAGTGAACAGGTAAAAAAAATCACTCAACAAAAAAGTCACTCATAAACAAAAGGAGAAACTCATGTTTACATTGAACGTTGGCGGTTTTGACAAGATCTTCCGGATTATCCTGGGCGCTGTGCTGATCATCACCGGCTTTTTCTTTCTATCCGGAACGTTGGGGACGGTGGTCGGTCTCTTTGGCTTTGTGCCGCTGATTACCGGGCTGGTTGGCTGGTGCCCGCTGTATATTCCCTTTAAATTCAGCAGCCGCAAGTCTTAACCTTGATGACGGCAGAGTGGTACGATATTCTCAAGATTGTATTCATCAGCGCCGCCGTTATCATGACGGTGGGCTGGCTGGCGATGCATCTGTTGCTCCACGCCAAACCGACGCCGGTTGAGTCGTTTGCCGGACTGACTGCCCGGCTAGAGCAAGGTCGGCCTACGCTGCTCTATTTCTACAGCAACTTCTGAACAGCTTGCCTGGTGACCAAGCCCATCGTGGATGGGTTCGAGAAAAAGGCGGGTGTAGAGGTAATCCGGCTCGACATGCTCAGCCGGGTTGGCCGGGAAGCGGCCAGCAGCTACGGCGTGTGGCTGGTGCCGGCAGTGGTTCTGTTTGATGGTCAGGGGCAAAAAGTTACTCAACAACTGGGAGCGCTCAACCTGAGCGAATTGACCGACTCTTGATCACTGCCCAGACAACGAGCCCCAAGAAAATTGCCAACGGTAGCCAGAAAACTTCAGGCCGGCTGGGTTTGGGCGGAGGCGGGACGAGCGCCCGTTCCGCCGGGGTCTTGGCTTGGCGGCGAGCCAGCTCCAACTTGAGACTCTCCTCGCCTTTGGCCATGGCCCAGCGATGGTTGGCCGCAAAAATAGGCTTCAACACCGGTGAAAGATATTTGAGCAAGGGTTTATCGGCCCGAATCTGCCAGTCATACGTGATGTTGACCCAGTCCCCGTCTGGCTCAAAGGTCCAAACACCCCGTCCCACAAAATCACCCCAAGCGGCCAGGCTAAAACCGTGCGGCGAGCGGTTCTCGGTGACGCGGAACTGCCAGCGCAGGGTGTAGGGCAGCCAGCCTTTGGTGTAGAGATCGATCGCTTTGCCGAGGCCGCGCTCATCGCCGGGTTCAAGTTCCCGGACTTCCAGGTAAACGGAAGGCCACCAGCGCACCAGCTCCGGGGCATTGCCAAGGAGATCGGATACTTCTTCGATGGTGCTCTGCACGCGCCAGTGCGTAACAAACTGATAGTCATTGCTGCTCATACCAAGATACCTTTGGTTATGGCTGTGGCCAGTAAGCCCAATCCGTAAGCCGTAGCGTAGTAGACCAGTAACGGCTGCGACCCTCGCCGCCAGAGCAAGCCAAAAGCGAGAGCCGCCAGCAGGGCCACCACGTACAAATCCAGGCCGATCTCTTCAAAGGCCAGGTTAGCAAAGATGCCCAGGCCAATCAAGAGGCCGTTCAAGACCAGCAGCCACTTATCACCCTGACTCAGGGTTGTCGGATAAGGAAAAAGGACTTGCAACAGCATCAAGGCCACATTCATCAGCGTAAAACCGGTAAAGAAGACCCAATGCGAGAAATCATCGTCGTTGAAGATGATAATCCGGCACAGATCGCTGCTTGCCCCGTCCGGGCAAAAGCGAAGGTGCAGGTAGTTGGTAATTTCGTGGTTGCCGTAGCTGGCGGCTAGCAGATAGATCCCAATCACAAAGGTAAGATTGAGGAGCAGGTGCCGGCCCTCTGGCCTGGCTGGGGCGCTATACTCCATCTGTTTCTTCAATAGGTAAAAGGCCACCACGCTGACGAGGGGCAGGACCAACATGTTGTTAAAATCCACCCAGCGCATAAACTCGTTGGTGGCGACATAGCCGGTGGTCAAGGAACTGAGGCGGTTGATCGAGACCAGGATGACCACCCCCGACTGCACAGCCAGAAGGGCATGAATGCGGCTTAATCCCGGGGCCAGGGTTTGGATTGTAGGTAAACTCATGACTTCTGAACGCATGCTTGACCTCAATTCAATAATTGGTTAATTTGATCTTGCCGGTAGCCAGATCGGCGGCAATGAGCCGGCGTAGGGTAATCGGAGCCCGGTGACCAAAGAGTCGCCGGAGATGACCACGGCCGTACAGCCGCCACATCAACTGCACCAGCGGATTAAACCAACGGGCTGCGGTGTGGGGGCGTTTGAAGAGCATGGTGACGCGGGTGCCCGTTTTTGCCGGGGAAAAATAGGTGGTGTTTAGGATTTCAAAAGCAGGTAACAAGGGGTACGAGATCTGGTCCTGGAAGGTGACGTGGTCGTGGGGTTGCCAATCGACGATCAGTTCGTCGTTGACCTGCAAACCGTGGACACAGTGGTGCACCGTACCGACTCCGGTTCGATCAGCGCGGCCCAGCACGGCCAGCCGGCTCGACTCGCGGTATTGGCGTTTGATCAGCGGATCGAGCAGATAATCCCAGGCCAGCGCCGGGGGGAGAGGCAAGTCAAACTCAACCACGACCTCGGCCTCCGGGCGAGTGACCAACCACTGAACCTGATCGCGCCAGTTAGCCCAGACCGGATGGAGATCGTAAACGTAGCCGGAAATATCGCCCAGGTGCTCATAACTTTCGGCATGGGGCAGCAAACGGAGAGCTAAATCGGCTAACTTCAAGGCGGTCAGGGCCTTCTCGGTCAGGTACAGATAGGCGGTGATGCCCGTTTGCTCGGCAATGTTGTTCTTGAGCAGGCGGTGGGTTAAGATGACGCTCGGGCCGCACAGTTCTTGCCGCTTATCGATGATGAACTCACCGTGGTGGGCGACCAGTTTAAGGTCAAGACTGGAGATCAATTGGCAGGCCCGACAGGTACAGGTGGTGTTGAACTGCATCCGTTCCTGAGTCAGGCGAAAGCTGTGGTACAAGGCCTCCAGCGAGTCTAAAACGGTTTGGGGCTGGCGGTAGCGATCGGCGGGGAGATAGGCGAAGATGGCATCGCCTTCCAACTTGGCCAGCGTAAAAAAGGGCTGCATCCGGACCAGCAGGGCATCGATCAAGCCGTCCATAATCTCCTGGGCGTGGTCGATTTCGGTTTGGGTGAAAAAGGCGGTGTAGCCGCTGATATCGGCGATGACCAGAAAGCCCTGTTTCAGCATGGTAAAGAACCTCTAGTGCCGGAGGAAGAATAAGGGCGTAAGGTTTTACGCCCCTACACGAAATTAATTCTCATTCGCGGTGTCGTTTTCACCAAAGACTGGCGAACGCCCTTAAACCGCTGCGTTACCACCCGCCACGGCAATATGCTTGGCCGTATCGAGATAATGCCGGAGACGAATAACCTGCCCCTGGTCATTAAAGGTCCACAAATGCATTTCTTCGTCGCGGTAATGACCACCGCCAGGGACGACAGCTTCAAAAACAAATTCTACCGCGACCTGATTGTTGCCAGCCATGATTGACAGGATCCGAAAATCCTTAACGTCAAATTGGCCAACAACTTTGAAGAACTCCAAGGCACCCTCGCGGCCTCGGCGCGGCGCCATCCAGGGCACCCCGGCTTTCTGGGCCCAGTTGTCGGCCCAGGCCTCCCAAACCACATCCTCGGACAAGTGAGACAAAATTGTCGGAACATCGCCTTTGCCAAAGGCTTCATAAATGGCGGACACCGTGGCTAAGTTGTCATTCATTATTCATCTCCTTGATCTATTTCAATTCCGGCAGCAGGCCGAGCTGGCGCAGCAAGCCGGCCACATCCCAGACATAGTGCGCCCGGCTGATTTTGCCGCCGGTCAGGCTCAGCCAGGAAGTACCCCGCACATCAATCGACCGGCCGGTGGGCGGAATGTTCATAACCTTGCCCTGGTGGGTGCCTTGGGCGCGCCAGAACAGGGCGATTTGCTCGCCTTGAATAAGGCTCGATTCCGCCGTGAAATACAGATCGGGAAAAGCCCGGAAGTACATGGCCATCATCTGCCGGACACCCTCGAGCCCCCGGCGCGGCACAGGCCAGGCCACATCGGAGTCCCGGTAATCCGGGGCGTAAAAATTGACGATTTGATCCAAATCGTGGCTGTTCCAGGCCGCCACTAATTCGGCGACCAAACCGGGCATGGCAGGCTCGGCTGTTGTTTTGTTAAGCGTTGGTCGTTCTTCCAAAAAATTCACGAAGTCCTATCTCTTTCAGTTCGCGACTGCACTCATAAAAAAGGGCCATCTCATTTGATAGCCCTAGTTTATACCCGAATGGAGCTGTTTTACCAGATCAAAACATGCTCATTTCTTGCTCACTTTTTCGGCCCGGCGATCTCCTGCTGCCACAGTAGCTCGGTTATCCGGCTGAGCCCGGCTTTCAGATGGCGACGAAACGAGCTGAAAGGGATATCCAGGAGTTCGGCGGCTTGTTCTTGACTGGAGGCCGGCTGGAAGTAGGTGTGATAGACCGCCCGATAAAGTTTTAGCTCTCGGGGCGAACTCTGTAATCTGTCGGCTGTTTCTTTGAGAACAACCTGCAAGGCCGCAATGCGCGCCGCCGCTTCAGCCTCGGCGCCGACGCGCTCGACGACCAGCCGGGAACGCAGTAACGGGTTCGTGTGCCAGGTATCGGGCCGGACAAAGTGGTGCAGCGCGTCGCGGAGCGCCTTTTCGAAATCGGGCCGGCTTAAGACGACCAACGGCGTGGGCGCGGCCGGCGGGGCGGCCGTTTCTATTTCGGTCGCCGTTTCACGGTCGGCCAGCAAGGCTAACCAGGTTATGGGCGGTACCGCCCGCCAGTCGTGGCCATACACGCCATAGCGCCGTCCTCCCACCTCAAAGTCGGCCGCGGGGAGGCGGACCAGATCGGCATAGGCAAACATGGGCGCCCAAAAATCAGGGTCGGCGCAGGGAAAGAAGGTGTGGGCCAGGCCTGGAGTGGTCAGGTAGTGCCGGACGGCGTTGAGGAAAACCAGGCTCTGAGTCAACGAGACCGCCTGATAGCGATCGCGGTCCAGCCAGAAGCGAAACAATGTGGCTTTTTCGCCTGGACGCAGCGGTGCCTGCTGCTGCAAGAAATGATGGGTAGCTTGCACGGCCGGGTCGGCGGCGATATCCTCGGCCGAAACCCGATGCAGAGCCACTAACCCCATCATGCCGGCCGGTTGGCCGGTAGCGTCTCGAAAAACATAAACTCCCTGCGGCTGCCGGTCGAACCAGTAGCCGGCCAGTTGGGCCGACTCGCCCCCTTCATGTCTGGCCACCATCTCTGCCAGCTCAGGCCGGTCGGCGGGGTGCATGATATCCGGCAGCGGGCTGCCCCCGGCCTGCCACTCGAAGAAGGGCCGGACCACGGGATTATCGCGGTGCAGAAAAACATAGTCGGACAAGATGCGATGCTGAAGCTGGCCGGATGTTTCTTGCAGCCGTCGAGCGTAATATTCACGGGCGCGGCGGTGAAGCTCGGCGTACCAGTCGGGGTTGCGCCAACGTAAATCGGCCACCAATACATCCCGGATCAAATCGTGCGGGAACAGGCCTTCGGCGTTGGCCTCGATAAAAGAGAGGTCGCGCAGCCAGACAAACATCTCATGCGTTCCCTGGTCGGGTAAGCCCAGCATTTCGGCCAAAAGCGGTTCGCTGGTCACCCGGACAATGGCCGAGGCTTCGAGGGCGGTGCGATGGGCCGGTCCCGGCACGCGCTGTACCAATCGCTCCAGGAGGGTTTTGACCACATCAAGCGAAGGGGTTGGGGCTTGCGCCGGGATCTCCTGACGTTGGGCAAAGGTATCCACCACTAACGACAACGCCAGCGGGTGGCCGTAAGTGACGTTCAGAATAGCTTGATGATGTTCGGCCGGGATGAGGTGATTGGCCAGATAGGCCTGACTGTCCATGGCCGTCAGATTACGCAGCGGCAGCAGCCGAACCAGGCTTTGCCAGCCCGCGTCGAAGCGCCAGACCGGGTCCGGCAAGTCGCGACCGGCCAGAACGGTCAGGATCTGGTCAGAGAGGTGGGGGAGGAACTCCTGTCTGAGCCAGCGGTCCAGCGAAGCCACCGCTTCGTAAGTATCGATCAGCAAGACGTGGCGCTCAGTTTGAGTGGAGAAGAAGTCCAGCGGAGAAGCGGGGGCGGTTAGCCCCAAAGCTTGTTGCAGGGCGGTTATGAAAGATAGGGGCGTTGGCTCGAGGTCACGCGCGTCGAGGTAAGTCGCTTTGACCTGAGCCTGCTCACAACAGTGCAGATACTCCCGCAGCAAGCTCGATTTGCCGACACCGCCCGGCCCGTAAACGTGCAGTACAAAAAATGGCAGCTCAACGGCCTGCACCGCCGATTGAAACAGCGTCAGTTCCTCCGCCCGCCCCACAAAGCGGCGGCGACGAGCAGAGGCCAAGCGAGCCATCAACGTTGTTGCCATAGGCACTTCCGTCGCCTAATATCCGGTTAGCCTAACAAGTAAATGCGGGGGAAATTTTGTTTGCCGTCAGCAGCTTATGCTCGAGAACTATAAGGTTAATTGTACCGTACATGTCTGCAATTGAAAAAAAGAAAGGAAATCTTGACTTGCCGGCATAAGATGTACGGCTAGACCTGATTGGTTTTAGAAATCTACCATGTCTATGCCACTTTGACGCTAACGACATTTTGATTTAATCCCGACTCCTTTGGTATAATCCCTTTCTGGTAAATCCAGCGTCGATTTTTTGTCCAAATAGCGGCTTCACTAACGATGGTGTCGAGTCTTTGCGGCGCCATTGTTTTATGATGGGCTATGAAAGTAAAGCTATGCCCGAACTGCCCGAAGTTGAAACCGTGGTGCGCGGACTGCGCGGCCCGTTAACCGGTCGAACCTTTACCGGGGTGACGGTCACCTGGCCCAACGCCATCAGAACGCCGATCCCGGAATTGCAACGCCGCCTGCCCGGCCAGCGCATCGAAGCGATCACGCGCCGCGGCAAGTACTTGCAGTTCCACCTCTCCGGCGGTGACACGCTGGTGCTGCATCTCAAGATGAGCGGTGATCTGTTGGTTGAGCCGGCCACCGAACCGCTCCATCCGCACGTCCGCACCATCTTTGATCTGGACAATGGCCACCAACTGCGCTTCAAGGATATGCGCAAGTTTGCCCGGGTCTACCTGGTCGATGATCCGGACCAGGTGGTCGGCAAGTTAGGGCCGGAGCCGCTAGGCGATAGCTTTACGGTCGCGGATTTTAAAGCGCTCTTTCGACGGCGCTCCGGTCGGTTGAAGCCGCTGCTGCTCAATCAGGCGTTTCTGGCCGGCGTGGGCAACATCTACGCCGATGAGAGCTGCCATTTGGCCCAAATCGATCCGCGCCGGCAGGTCGCTACCCTGACCGACGCGGAGCTAGAGCGGCTCTACCACGCCATCCGGCAAGCGCTCAATGCCGGCATTATGTACAAAGGCGCCAGCCTGGACGAGATTTATCGCGGCGGCGAGTTCCAAGACCATTTCCAGGTCTACGGTCGCACCGGTCAGCCATGCTTGACCTGCGGCCGGGAAATCCAGCGGATTGTGCTGGGCGGCCGCTCAACCCATTTCTGCTCAGAATGTCAAAAATAGTTGAAAGGATACTCCGTTGCACAATTCCGTTCCGGCCCATATCAAGGGCCTCATCTTTGATCTAGACGGTACGTTGGTCAATACCATGCCGATGCACTATCAGGCCTGGTTGGATACGATGCAGACTAAAAACGCCGATTTCCCGGAGCCGCTCTTTTACGAACTGGCCGGCGTGCCCAGCGACAAAATTGTGGTAATCTTGAACGAGAAGTTCGGTTACGATCTTGATCCCAAAGCCATCGCTCATGAAAAAGAGCACCTGTTTCTGGAGCGCTATGTCCCCCAGGTCCAACCGATCGAGGCCGTGGTGGCCATTGCCCAGGCTTACAAGGGTAAGCTGCCGATGGCCGTCGCGACCGGCGGCATTCCCGTCGTTTCGAAGGCGCTGCTCAACGCCATCAACATGAGCGATTTTTTCGAGACGCTGGTCACTTCGGTGGATGTGGTTAACGGCAAGCCGGCGCCCGATACCTTTCTAGAAGCAGCTCGCCGCCTGGGTATTGAGCCGGCGTTGTGCCAGGTCTACGAAGACAGCGACGCCGGGCTTGAAGGCGCCCGCCGGGCCGGGATGATGGGGGTTGATATTCGAGCGTGGTTGAAGTGAGGCGTTGAGATGATGTCCCCTAAAAACATCACTAGACTAGCCATTGCCGTCGGCGTAGCCTCTGTTATCGTCCTGGCGATCAGCCTGGCCGGCGGCGGCTCGATTTGGTGGCCGGTAGCCGGCTTTGGCCTCTCTCTGGGCTTGATTGTGGTCTCGTTCATGCGGGGAGCGTACCTGACCGCCCAGCATCGAGCCAATATGGTTGACTTACTGAATGATTGTTACTATGGAAATAGTAGCGAGGAAAGGGGGAGATTAGGAGATTAGGAGATTACATGTTATGGCCAGGGATACTTCTTCAAGTAGGCCGATAGGGCCTCCATCTCAAAGCCGAACTGCAGTTTCTCCTTGGTGTGCCACTCGTAGAGTTCGGCCGGGGTCAGCCAGGTGACATCGCGAATTTCGTCTTCTTGGACCGGGCCGATGTCGCCCAAGGGACGGGCGGCATAGATGAGGTAATCCGCGCCGGAGCGGCTGTAGTAGGTGCCAACCTCGCCGATGATCTCGACCTCGACCGAAAGCTCTTCCTGCATTTCTCGGTGCAGGGTATCGACCGGATTGTCTTCGTGGGGATCGAGCCGCCCGCCGGGAAAGGTCCATTTGCCAAACAGCGAGCGATCCCGAAAGGCATGATGAATCAACAGAATCCGCTCGTTGTTGATCAACATCGCCCGCACGGCATAGGGTTTCGTCTCGATGATCTCAGCCAATGACCCATCCTTATAATGTAACTCAGCGCCGGCCCGAGTGGCCTTAATTTCCGCCGGGCCAACTCACCAAGCGGTAATCGCCCCCCGATAAAGACATAAGAATATTCATCAGGGGCGAGTGTGTCAAACTGTCACAGGCAATTGAGAGCAGGGTCTCCCCACGTTGGTGCTTTTTGTGTTCCAGAACTCGCCTCAAAAATGACCCGGGTGATTTACCGATCGGCCTCCTGAACCATGGCCAGAAAATATTGGTGGAAGCGCGGGTCTTGAGTTAATTCTGGATGGAAAGCCGTGCCCATCAAATTGGTTTGCCGCACAGCCACGATGCTGCCATCCTCGAGTTGAGCTAACACGTCCACCCCTTGCCCTACGGCTTCGATTTTAGGCGCGCGAATGAAGACCGCCGGGAATGGCTCCTCAGCAAAGGCCAGTTGGAGGTTCGCCTCAAAACTATCAACCTGCCGGCCAAAGGCGTTGCGATCGACGGTGATATCCATGACTGCCAGACGCGGCGGAACCACATGGCCGCCGGTTCCGGTGGGGCCGATATCCTTGGCCAGAAAAATTAACCCGGCGCAGGTACCCAAGACCGGCCGGCCCGCCTCGATAAACCGGCGCAGCGGCTCCAACAATCCGTATTGACTGGCCAGTTTGCCGATAGTGGTGCTCTCACCGCCGGGGATGATCAACCCGTCGAGACCCGTCAGGTCCGCTGGCAAACGCACTTCCACCGGCGTGGCCCCCAACCGGCGCAGCATATTGGCATGTTCCAAAAAAGCGCCCTGCAGAGCCAGGACGCCAATCTTTAAGGAACCCGCCGGGGTCGGAGTCTCTTCGCCACCCAGCGTTAAATTTTGAGGCGCTACGGTCATTGCTCATCCTCCTTGTCATCATCTTCAAAATCATCATCCTCATCGACCAAGAGATCAGCCTCGTCATCGGCTTGGCTCACCAGGATTTGCCGGCCTCGTCCACCGCTCTCTTCAGGCCCAATGATACCTTGCGCCTCCATTTCGTCAATTAGGCGAGCGGCGCGTGAGTAGCCGATGCGCAAGCGCCGCTGTAGCAGCGAGACCGAAGCCTTGCCTTCTTCTCGCACGGTGATGATGGCCTTCTCCAGCAAATCGTCGTCCTTCTTTTTTTCTTCCGGCTCAAAGCCATCGATCAGAGGCTGCTGCACCAAATTGCCAGGCATCTCCACCGGTCCCCGCGGGGCGCGGTCGTTCTCATAAGAGCTCCCTCGCCAGAAATGGACCAGCCGGTTAAGTTCCACATCTGAGACGAAGACCCCTTGCAGCCGCTGCAACTTGGCCGAGTCGGCGGCCATATAGAGCATGTCCCCTTTACCTAGCAGCCGGTCCGCGCCCGGAGAGTCGAGGATGACGCGCGAGTCGATCTGGCTGCTTACGGCGAAAGCGATCCGGGCCGGGAAGTTGGCTTTGATCAGGCCGGTGACGACATCGACTGAGGGGCGCTGAGTGGCCAGGATCAAGTGCATCCCGGTGGCCCGCGCCATCTGCGCGATGCGGGCTACGGTCCGTTCCACTTCGTCGGGGGCCATCATCATCAGGTCGGCCAGCTCATCGATGATGATCACGATGTAAGGTAAGCTTTCGCCGCCTTCGGCTCTCATTTTCTCGTTGTAAGCTTCCAGGTTGCGGGTGCGCTCCTTGGCAAACAGCTTGTAGCGGCGATCCATCTCCCGGGTGGCCCAACTGAGCACGCCGGTCGCTTTCTCCAACTCGGTCACCACCGGCGCCAGGAGATGAGGGATGCCGTTGTAGTTCACCAATTCGACCATCTTGGGGTCGATCATCAGGAAGCGGAGCGTCTCCGGGGTGTGAAAGCTGATCAGACACGAAATGATCGAGTTGACGCATACGCTCTTACCGGAGCCGGTCGCCCCGGCAATGAGCAGGTGCGGCATCGAGGCCAGGTCGGCCACAAAAGGCTGGCCGGCCACATTTTGACCCAGGGCCAGGCGCAGGGGACCTTTAGCCTGCTGAAACTTTTCCGATTGCAGCAGCCCGCGCATGGTGACGATGTTCTTGTTGGAATTCGGGACCTCGATCCCCACGTAAGGCTGGCCCGGAATCGGAGCCTCGATGCGGATGGGGGCAGCGGAAAGAGCCAGGGCCAAGTCATTGCTCAAATTAACGATCTTCTGGACCCGCACTTTGCGCGGATTGCCTTTGGGGTCGCGGGTCGACATCACGCTCAAGCTAAAGCGGGTGACCGCCGGACCGGCGTTAATCTCGCGCACCTAAGCCGGCACGTTGAACTCGCGCAGAGTATCCTCGATAATTTTGACCCGCTTGTGAATCTCACGCTCGCTGATCTCGGTCTCAAAGCCTTCATCGAAGATCTGGTCGACGGGCGGCAAACGCCAGTGCCGGCTGCCGGACGGCACATCGGCCGGCAAACTGTCATCCGGACCGGTCGAGGCGGGCAGTTGCGGCACTGACCGGGTTGTCGCCGCAACCTGACCGTTCTCGTCTTCCTTGGCGCCTACGATGACAAAGCCCTTATCAGCTTCAACTCCATTTGACTTGGCCCCTGCCGAGCGCCCCGGCAGAAAACGATCAATAAAGCGAGTTTTGGGCAGCGGCGGCTGGGGCGCGGGCACGGGCCGGTTGTTGATTTTCAACTGGCGGAAATGGCGCCAATCCTGGAAACGAAAGTAAAGATCACGGGCCGCTTGAAACAGTTCTCGAAAGGAGAGACCGCTAATCAAGATAAAAATAATTGGGATCAAACTGGCCAGCAGCACCAGCGTGCCGGCTGTGCCAAAGGTCGAGCGTAACATCTCGCCCAGCACCAGGCCGATGATCCCGCCTCCGCCAATCTCGTCGAGACCATCACCCGGCTGAATCAAATGAAACGCAATCAGCAGAATAGCCAACACCAGCAAGGTTCCAACCGGCTTTTCCCAGCGCTCTTGGCTGTCTTCAGTGCTGTAGGCCCTAAAGAACCAGACGGCCAGCGAGGTTAGCACAATCCAAAAGACGTACTGCCCCCAACCGATCGTAAAGGTCAGGACCTGCAGCCAACCGGCCCCAAAAAAGCCTAGATTCGGTGTGATCAGGCTGACCGCGGTCAAGCCGGCCAGAATCAGCAGCAGCGTGCCAATAAATTCCGGCCGGATCGAGGGGCCGGTCGGCTGCTGCTTATTCGGTTTTCGACGGGTTACGACACGTTTTGCCATTAATAAATCAGCACAAATGTTTTAACACATTGTAGCACAGAGAAGGGGATTTTAAAAGTGAGGGAAAAGTCTGAGTTGACCTGAGCCAAGCAAAACTGTTGACCGGCTTATCTCGGCGTGTTACAATCTCCATAGATTCAAGCGAGGAGACAGGTAATGCCCAGCCCATTTCCGGGGATGGACCCGTATTTGGAAAAGCTCGATTTATGGCCGGACGTACACAACAGTTTGATTACGGCCTTACGTAATCATCTGGCTCCCAAGCTACGTCCAAAATACTATTTGGCCATCGAAGAACGGCTATATCTGGCTGAAACAGAGCCGCTGGCCCTGTTAGGCCGAGCTGATGTGGCCTTGATCCGTAGTCCTCAAACGAGACCGCTCGGTGAGCCTTCATCGGCCCCGGTGACACCACCTCAACCTGTTGCGGTCGAATTACCCATGCCCGATCAAGTGCGCGAAACCTATCTTGAAATCCGCCAGGCACCCGATAAAGTCATTACCGTGATCGAAATCCTTTCCCCAACGAACAAACGTCCAGGCACAGGTCGCAACTTGTACCTTCAAAAGCGTTTAAACTTAATTGGAACCTCAACTCACCTGGTAGAAATTGATCTACTGCGGGCCTGGGAACCGATGCCTATGTGGGGCACAACCCCCCCCACCCATTACCGGATCCTGATCAGCCGCTCAGAACGGCGGCCTATGGCTGATCTCTTGCCCTTCAACCTCCAAAGCTCGATCCCAAGCTTCGGACTACCTCTCCTGACCGGCGATAACGAACCGGTCGTAGATTTTGGGGCCCTACTACAAAACTTGTATGACCAGGCTGGTTATGACCTTCGTCTCGACTACAACCGCCCGCCAGATCCACCGCTATCGCTTGCAGACGAGAGTTGGGCTAATACCATTCTAAAAGAGGCAAGGCTACGGCCTTGAGCCCGGTTAGCGACTAGCCTCCTCTCTTCACGCCCTGAGCTATTGACTCTACTTACCATACGGATACCAAAAATCCTTTGGCGTGTCATCAAAATCCCAGTGCACGTGTTTGGTCTCCATAAAACCCTCGAGTCCTTCCTCGCCCAGCTCTCGACCGCCGCCGGTCATCTTCATCCCGCCGAAGGGGCCGGCATAGTTGTCGGTCAGGGGATCGTTGATCCAGATGGTGCCGGCTTTGACCTCCTCAAAGAAACGCTTGGCCAGCCGGGCATCGTTGGTACGCAGGCAAGCCCCCAGGCCGTAGTCGGTGTCGTTGGCCAGGGCGATGGCTTCATCAAAAGTGCGGTAGGTCATAATCGGAATGGTGGGGCCGAAGGTCTCTTCCCGCATACAGACCATCGTATGGTTGACGTTGGTCAGGACGGTCGGTTCATAGTACCAGCCGCGCGCCAACTTTTCCGGAGCTTTGCCGCCGGTCAGGACTTTAGCGCCTTTGGCTACGGCATCGCCCACGTGCCGGACCACTTTTTCTCGATACGCCGACGCGGCCAGCGGTCCCACATCGGTGGTGCGGTCGATGCCCGGCCCCAGCCGCAGCTCACGCACAAAATCGACCACGGCGCCGGTGAAAGCTTGGGCCATCTGCTCCGGGACGTAGACCCGCTCGGTTGAGGTACAGACCTGACCGGCGTTGATCAGAGCAGCGTAGGCTACGGCTTCGGCCGCGGTTTCGATATCGGCGTCTGGGGCGAGAACAAAAGGATCTTTGCCGCCCAGCTCCAAGTGCAGCTTTTTAACCCGTTTGGAGGCCAAACTCATAATCCGCTGGCCCACCGCCGTCGAGCCGGTGAAGGCGATCATCGGCACGTCCGGGTGCTCCACCAAGGTCTCGCCGACCCGGTCACCGCGACCGGTGACCACGTTGATCACCCCCGGCGGAAAGTGATCGAACACGATCTCGGCCAGACGCAGGGTGACCAGCGGCGTGTGATCGGACGGCTTGATGATGACCGTATTGCCGGCCGCCACCGCCGGGGCCACCTTCCAGATCATCAGCAGGAGCGGAAAATTGAAGGGCACAATACAAGCCACCACGCCGTACGGCTCTTTGATTACAAAATTCATCTGCGAGCGGGTCGCCGGGGGCACGACCCGGCCCAGATAGTTGCGGACCAGGCCGGCGTAGTATTCCAGCGTGCCGGCCACCCACTCGACCTCTTCCTCGTTTTCGGAGATGGCCTTACCCTGCTCCAGAGTCAGAAGTTCGACAATTTCGTCGAAGTGCTGGTGGACTTTGTGAGCGGCCTCCTGGAGCATTCTGGCCCGCTCCAGGGCGGGGACCCAGCGCCACTCGTTAAAGGCGGCCTTGGCGGCGGCCACTGCCCGGTCCGCATCCGCCGCCGAGCCGTTCGGCACGCGCTCGATCAGTTCCTCAGTGGCCGGGTTAAAGACCTCGATGACCTCGCCATCGCTGCCGGTGACCCACTCGCCATTGATGTACATGGGTTTCATTTGCTCTTCTCCTCTTAGAAATACACCCTCCTCCGCCGGAGGCGCGGGTGGATGTAGGAGCGTAAAATTTTACGCCCCTACACCGACTTATTTTTCACTATTGGTGTCGTCCCCTCAGGGACTGTCGAACTGCGGGGATACTACAACCCTAAATCATCCGCGACCCAAGCCAAATCCAACGCCTCCAGCTTGTGTCGCATTGGAATCCCGGTTTCCACATCCCAACCATTCTGGCGGTAATACTCATCGAGCGCCGCTTCAAACTCGGCTTCATCCACCTTAAAGCCATCGCTGGGGCCGCCCTTAAGCGCTTTTTTGAACATCTTCTCCGGCAGCTTGTCCTGTTCCCGGTCGATGCCTTCACGGGCATTGAAAGCACGCATCATATTCAGCCGCCGCTCGCCCACGGTCATAATTTCCTCAAGGCTGATGTCCCAGCCGGTCACGCTAGCGATCATCTGGCGCAGCTCCTCCGGGCCGTACAAATGCCAGGCCGGGCCGTAGACAAACTGGCAGACGTTAACGCTATCCAGGGCACTGTACAGGTATTGAGTCTGGCGGGCAAAGCGAATCTTCTCCGGCGTCAACGAGCGCTTGGGCTGCGGCTGATCCAGATCGAGCAGTTTGAGCCGCTGAGCATAGTAATCGTACTCGTGCTCGTAAGCCGGGTCATGCTCGCTGCTCTGGTGATCCGCGCCGAAAGGATTGGTGGCGTAAATGATGCTCAAGCTGCTTTTGAGCTGGGGCATATGGGCCGGGGCTTCTTGCTTGTGACTGGTGATCAGGTAAGCGTCGGTGCCCCGCCCAATCAGTTCCGCGGCCGCCGCCGAGCCTAAGCCCAAGAGTTGGCCGAACCCCTGGCCTTTGGCAATCAGCTCGGTCAACAGGACCATGACCTCGGCATTTCCGAATTTCAACTCGAGGCCGCCGGTCTCTGCGAGGGTAATTTTACCGTTCTCAAAACACTCCATCGCCCAGGCAATCGTGGCTCCACAAGAGATGGTGTCCAAGCCGTATTGATTGCAAAGCTGGTTGGCATAAGCCACCGCCGCCAGATCATCAACGCCGCAGTAGTTGCCAAAAGTCGAGGTCGTCTCGTATTCCGGGCCGCCGTAATGCGGATCGACTGGGTACGGACCGTCTTTAATCTCCACCACCCGCTTGCAGCGAATGGTGCAACTGTAACAGGTATCGCGCCCGCGGAGGTCTTGCTTATCCTCGTCAGCGCCCTTGAGAATGGTATCGTACATGGTTGGGCCGTCGATGGCTTCCCAGCCCTCAAAAATCCCGCTGTTGAAGTTATTTGTCGGCAGCCCGCCGACCGCATGTTGAGCGCCCGTCGAACCGGCGGTGCCATATTTGCCCAGTCCGGTCACGAAGGGGTCCGGGGAGATCTTGACTCCGTGGCGGGGCAACCTAATAACACCCTCTTTATCGGCGACGCTAAAATTCTTCTTACCGGCTTTGCCGCGCACGACCACCGCTTTGAGCTTCTTACTGCCCATGACCGCGCCCATCCCGGTCCGGCCGTTGGCCCGGTTGCTCATACTGATGATGGCGGCGTAGCGGACCAGATTCTCGCCCGCCGGCCCAATCTGGGCGACTTCGATATTCTTATCGCCCAGCTCTGCTTGCAGGATGGCTTCCACCTCGCCGGTGATCTTGCCCCACAGGTGACCGGCCTGGCGCAGTTCGTAGTGGCCATCATTGACCCACAAGTAGACCGGCTCAGGCGCCTGGCCCTTAATGATAAAGGCATCGAAGCCGGCGAACTTCATCTCCGCCGGGAAAAAGCCGCCGCCCTGCGCATCGCCGATGGCCCCGGTTAACGGACTTTTGGCCGTCGACGTCATCCGGCTTTGGCCGGAGATTGGCGCGCCGGTCGTCACCCCCACCGACAGGGCCAAGATATTATCCGGTCCCAACGGATCGGCCAACGGAGGCATCTGGGTGAGGAGGTAGTACATATTGAGGGCGCTGCCGCCTAAATATTTACGATAAAAGCTCTCCGGCGGCTCTTCGACGTGCAGGTTGCCGATGGTGAGGTCGACGTGCAAGATTCTGCCGTTGTAACCGTAGGGCATTCAAACACTCCTTAATTACCCGCCCCCGATCAGGCGAAAGAGTTGAATCTCGTCACCCTCTTGAAGGCCATAAGTTTTGTCTACTTCTTGATTATTCACGATGGCCGCGGCGCCACGCTTGATCTGGAGCTGCTCGATGACCGTCTGGACAGTCGCGTCCTCAGGCAGAGTCAGCGTGGCTTTGCCTTTGGCCTGCCGGGGCAAGTGATCTCTTAAGATGCCGTGCAAGGTCAGCTTTACTTCCATAACTTATTCTTGACTTACCCGAAAAAAGTCGGGGTTTTATCCTAAAAACAGAATGAAAACGATACTTTTTTCGGTCGCCTTCGACAAGCTCAGGCGACGGCAGACGTTGGCTGAGCTTGTCGAAGCCAACACGTCTGCAGCTCAAAAAAGTCCGACTTTTCTTAAAGCCATTCTAGACATTGGGATTGTGGCGGTATTGTAGCCGAAGTAGGAAGAATTGTAAACAGAAAAATTTTGGTTGCGGAGACCAACTGAGAGAGGCTCAAGCCAACGTTTATTTCAACAAGAATGAAATGGCGTGGATCAAAAAGCCAACCAGTCCGCCGACGATGGTGCCGTTAATCCGGATAAATTGCAGATCTCTGCCCACCTGCAATTCAATCTTGTTTGAAGTTTCCTCGGCGTCCCAGCGAGCGATTGTCTGGGCGATCAGGTGCTCGACTTCATGGCCATACTCGCGCACCAGGTAAAGCGCCGCCGTATAAACCCAATGATCGATCTTAAGCAGGAGATCCTCATTTTCAAGCACCGTTTTGCCAAAGCGCGCAATACCATGCTGGATCGGCTTGCGTACGTCCGAGTCCGGGTTGTCGCTGCCGCTGATCAAGGCTCGTTTGATATCACGCCACAATGATGAGGAAAACTCTCGCACCACCGGGTTCTGCAATAGCTCTTCTTTAAACGCTTCCTCCTTGGATAGAACATCCGGGGAGTGTTTTAGATCATCGATGAACTTGGTGAGGGTATCATTGAAGTGGGCGCGGAGCGGATGATCAGGCTTAAGCTTGACTTCTTGCAAGGTGCGGTGAGCAGCATCGACAATCTTTTGGTAAATGACATTATCGACGTTTTGAGGCAGCCACCAGGGCGTTTCTTCACTAATCTTCTTCTTGATGACATCCCGATTGTCATCCAAGACACTGGCCGCTAGATTAAGCGTGCCCTCCAGGAGTTCCTGCTGCCGGTTACCGGACGCGACGAGGGACAAAATCTCGCCCAGAATCGGGGCCACCTTGGTCGAGCGCAGCCGGCCGGCGATGTTCTGCTCGATCAGGCCCTGCACCTCTTCGTCTTTGACCACCTCGACCACCCCGGCCAGACCCACAGCCAGGTAGTTGGCAATCAAACCGCTGTTGTTGGTGTCACTCAACCAACGCGCCAACTGGCGGGTGGCATCCATCGATTTAAGCCGGCCCGAGATGACCTCCGGGGAAAGAAAATTGTTTTTGACAAAGCGGCCCAAGGTCCGGCCAATGGCGTCCTTCCGGGTGGGGACAATGGCAGTATGGGGAATTTTGAGACCAAGCGGATGGCGAAAGATGGCCGTGACCGCAAACCAATCGGCAATGGCCCCAACCATGGCCGCCTCGGCCGTGGCTCGAATAAAACCGATCCAAACGGCTTGCTCTTCAAAAATAGAAGCCACCGCAAAAATAAGCGTGGCCACCACCAAAAGACCGGTGGCGATCAGCTTCATGCGGCCCAGTTCTTCTTGTCGATTGGGTTCAACGTACATGCGATAAATCAGAAAGGTAGGAGCTGGAAATTAAAAACTATCTGGGCCGGTAGACCGGCGGTCGCTCTACGACTTCTAACTTCCACTTCTAACGCGTTGAGGCTAGGGTGAGGAGATAAACGGGGATAGGCCCACTTTTGGGGTAGGCCTCCCCCATTTTCAACTACTTATCCTTCTCCGGTTCCGGCTGCTTCCAACTTAAAGAGACCCGGAATTGGCCACTCTCCCGGGATTTCGCAATCATCGGACCGGTTTCGGCATCAACCTTGATGGCAAACTCGACGGAGGCCGAACTGGGCATGGCCTCCATCCCCTGGATGGTAGCGACAACGCCGTCGGCGAAGCCGCGAATGGTGCTTAAGGTCTGCTCATAAGCATCTTTGACCGCATCGCTCGACAGATCAGCCGGTGAAGACTGGCGGGTGAAACCCGCCCCGGTTTTGGCCGTATCTTCGACCTCAATGCGAATGGTCTGACCCTCTTTAGTCTGCGTTTCGATGAAATGAACCATAAATCTGAGCGCCTCCGCTGTTTAGTAGTTGGGGATAATATACATCAATTCAATTCACTTGCCCAACTGATCTACAACAACGCTTGGACGGCTTCGTAAAGAGTCTTGTAGGTGCGGGCTTTTTGCACATCATCAGCCGCCGGCAGGCCGAACATCGCTTTCCAGCCGGTGCTCACCCGGAGCAGGGTCAGTTGGCCGTTATGCTTCTCTTCGGCGGTCTGCTCGGCCTGGCGCAGTAATTTGGGCAGCCGGGGGGCTGTTTTCTCGGTTTCGGCCAGATCGCCGGTGGTCCAGATATCGGGATCGGGTTCCAACAGCCAGACGTTACGAGCCACGTCAAACTGCATGCCCAGCAGTTTGCCGGTCGGCGAAACCAGCCAGCTCGACCGCTCTTCCGGCTCGTGCAACTGCCACATCCCGGTATTATCTTTGAAGGTGGCCTCAACCAGCACATTGCCGTCAAGGAGATAGATTTGCCCTTCTTTAAGTTTGGTTGTGTCCATGGGTCGCGCTCCTCAAAAAAAGTTTGGTCACTTGAAAGGGTTATATCTAGTTATACTCGGCCCGGTCACATCGCAATATTTGATCACCTAGACGCTCAGTTTAGCGTCTCGATTACCTCGTTTTGGCAGGACGCGGGCTAAAAGGCTATCCACCATGTTAAAAATATCCTGCTGCCGGAAACCGGCAATCCAACCGAGCAGGATCAGAAACAACTGCGGCCGGTTAACAAAGACGGTTGGCTGACCCAACGTTTCATTGCCAAAGGCCAGGAACCCGGCCTGAGCCACAAAGAAAATGAAGACCCCTAAAATCAGGCCACTCACCGGCCAGACTAAGTAAGTTAAGACATCTTGCCGATCAAACTCGTACTTGGCCACTCGCCGCCCCAGGCTGTGCAAAATGGCTACCACACCGCCCATTCCACCGGCCAATGAACAGTACCAGATAATTGAATACTCTTGGTTAAGGGCCAGTTGACCCTGCAGAAGCGCCTCAATATCGACGAAGAAGCCCAGCCCTAAGCCGACCAGCCAAACAACGGCATAGAAAAAGGCCAGCAGGCCCCAGGTATAAGACCACTGCCGGATCGTTTCTTTTTGAATCAGCATCATTTTAACTTCGGCCAGGTGGGCGAGAGCTTCATCATACTCTTCGGGCGACTCTAACACCTTATCTTGAGCCTGACGCAGCTTGCGTAAGGCCAGGGCGGCTTCCGCTGGATAGTAGTTCAACTCCTTAATAATCCGGTTATAGAGCGCCTCGACTTGCTGATCCAGGTAAGCGCGGCGCTCCCGACCGGCGTAAGGCAGAGTGGCTGTTTCAATGGCGAGTTCCGGGGCAACTTGCCGGCGCTTGCTAACCGTCAACCCGGCCGCCGGCGTGGTCAAAGGTACATCTTCGGGCGTGATCTTTCCTGTGTCCATTAGCTATTTGAAGTTAAAGCGTCTGTCCAGTATAAACTATGAGCCAGGCAGTTCAACGCGGCAAGGCTGCATTGAGGCTTAAGGCAAGCTGCTGGCCCGCTCTTCTGCCAGATCCTCGGGTGGCAACAGCCTGGTCTTACGCTGAGACTCTTCCGGAACCTTGGGCGAGATAGTTTTAATGAAGACATAGATCCAATCGTAGACATGGTCCTGGCGAAAACCGGCCACAAAGCCAAAGAAGACCGACAGCGCAATGCCGGTTCGATCAAAGCCACCAAGGGCCAAAGTAGGGGTGGAAAAAATCGAACTGGCGGCGATCAAGATGAAATACATCACCAGCCCCAACACAAAACCCAGCAACGGTTTGACTAAATACCACATCAGGTACTGTTTATCAAAATCCTGCTTAACCGACACCCGGTAGTAAAGCGCCCACAAAATCGCCACGGCGCCACCGATTCCGCCGGCCAACCCTGACCACCAAGTCTGGACGACCACTTCGCGAATATCATTTGTGCCTTGCCAGAGATTAGGATCAAACACAAAGTAGCCTAACCCGCATAAGACCAACCAGATAATTCCATAGAACAGGACAAACGTGCCCCAGGTATAAGACCAGCGCTCCAGATTGGCTTTGCGGTCCAACATCGTTTTGACGATAGCGACCCGGTAGAAAGCTTCATCATATTCACGCGGATCTTCTAAAATCAGGTCATGAGCCTGACGGAGCGTATCGAGCGCAAAGCTGGCGTCACGGTGGTTGCTGCTAAGTTGTTTGGCCGTAACCTCGTAAAGCGCTTCAATCTCGTTGAACAGCTTACTGCGCCGCTCTTCACCAATATAGTCCAGCACTCTTTTGGTAATCGCTTCGTCCCGCTGCTTAGCCTGATACTCGGCCACGGTTAGCCGGTTGTCAATATTGGCTGTAAATTCATCCTGCGGCGCAAAGCTCTCGCGGGTCACCGGTACACTTTGGGCAAAGGTGCTGAGCGCATTGATGACCCCGGCCGGAGCCTGGGAGAGCAAAGTCGGTTGAGCATAGTAGGTTGGCCCGGTCGGTTGGGGCGGGGGCGTGTAGACGGTATTGGGATCATAGTAGGGCTGACCGGGGGGTGGCGAGTTATAAGTTGGCTGCGTGGGCATTGGTGGAGGCGGCGGAGCGGTCGGCGGCGGTGTCGAGGGGACACCAGCCATACCATTTTCAGTCGCCAGCCCGGAGAGATCGTTGGCCGGATCATAGCTCGCCGCTGTAGTCGGTCCCGATGTCGCTTCGCCGGCAGTGGATGGGCCACCAGGGGTACCCGATTCAACTTCACCGCTTTCCAAAGGCATATCTTGTTCAGATGAAGGCAAATTTGTTTTTTCTTCTGAGGTTGCCAAGGTTTCTCCCTCCACTGAGAGTGTATTGCTATTATCGAGGATACCGCTCAGGTCGTTCGGATCCTCTGTTGGGGTACCAGTCACATCCGCAGACGGCAGCGCAAAAGGCGACATCGCAAAATCATTCAGACTTTCACCAGGATCTGCGATTTCAGGAGATGTTGAAGCCAAAATTAGATCATCAGGTGGCGCTTCCAAAGCCACCGGTAAGCCTAATTCATCCACAGCGCGCTCGTTGCCAAACGCCACCCCGGCGGTTGCAGCCGGCAAGACGTTAGCTTCACCGCCCCGGCTGCCACTTGCCAACGTATTATCCCTGGTTTCAGACTCTTCGTTATCAACTGCACCGCCAAACAAGACGTCGATGCCTCTAGCCTTTCTTCGGGTCAAACCCAAGCTTTCAGAACTGGTATCTTTTATGCTCGCCCGTTTCCGTTTGGCCATAAGCCATTACCTCCCTAACCGGGCACGCTCACGGCGCACCTTGTGGCTTACTTTGGCTAATCTCAATAAAAGTGTTAAGCAATTATGTTAACTATGACATTATACCATATTAATTTTATGTTGCCACTTTTTATTTGACTTTAAAGCAAAAAGTCGCTCCTAAAAAGCGACTTTTGCAAGCTAATCGACGGGCAGCCGCATCTAGTTACTACTACTATTTGAACCGGCCCGATCTTTTGGAACGATCAGGCTGATATTTCGAGGATCCGACTCGAGGTCCAGCCACTCGTAACTGGGATCGGTCCGCACCAGGCCGACTGACCAGAAATAGTCCGAACTCGTCCCCTTTAAGCCTTTAGCCCCACTCAGAGTCAGCGTTACAGAATATCTGTCTCCCTCTAGAGCTTGAAACGTGGTTTCCTGCTTCAATAAGAGGGCGTTGTGGATACCCTCCGGTTTGCTCCCCAGTTGCCACAGCCGGATCTCAAAACTTAGATCATCAGTTAACTCGCCCGGCCACTTCCAGACAAACTTTATCGCGCTCGCGGCATTAAGTTGCTGAGGGTTGAGCGAGTAGGAAACCGGTTCAAGTAAAATTGGCGGTGACAACTCCTCACTCTCCGCGGGTGAGGCCGGCACCGGGGTGGCGGAAGGTGTGGCTGTCGGCAAGGAAGTGGCCGTTGGGGGCGCCGTAGGCGAACTCAGCGGTCCCCGCGTGGTGGTGGGAGCCAACGCCGCACTGGCTAGCTCAGCAGTCACTTCGAGAGGAGGTAGTGCCGCGTCGGTCGAGGTCGGCACCCGATCAGCTTCGGCGACCAAAACCTTGATAGGGGCGCCTTCATCCTCCTGGGCCGGAGCTGGGGCCGCGGCGGCCTCTTCCTGGGCTACGGCCTCGCCGCCGGTGGGCGAGCTAGCCGTTCTACTTCCAACCGATAAGCCCAACGTCATCAACAGGAAAAAGATCCCGGCCCCCACCAACCCTAATAAAGCCAGCCCCCCAATGAGCAAAGGTTTGATCTTAGACGTGGACCTGGTTGGGGCGGCTGCCTACCGGACCCTGGTCGCATCTTCAGCCCGGCGCGGTTGTCCCCCGGGTAATTCGATTACAATAACCGTAATGTTATCATCCCCCCCCTCAAGCGCCACCGACTGGCCCTCCGCCCGCACTACTTTCGGGGCATTGGCCTTTTCGATTAAACGGTCGGCCGCTTCTGCCGGGGAATTTTTGAGCAGGATCTGGGTAATTTCCTCGGGTCTGACCTCGCCCGACAACCCATCAGAGCAGAGCAAGAGCTGATCACCCGGCCTCAAATCAAAATAGCGGATGCTGATCGGCAGTTCCTGGCGTTGAGCCGTTAAAGCATTGGTAATTCTGGATCGTTCCGGATGAAGGCGGAGTTGATCCCAGGTCAGTTGGCCGGCTTCGATCAGCGGCCAAACCCGAGAATGATCTTGACTAAGCTGTTCTAACTGCCCCTGTCGTAGCCGGTAAACCCGACTATCACCGGCCCAAGCGATGCACAGTTGTCCCTCGGCGCGCTCTTCATCGTATTTCACCACCGCCGCCACCACGGTTGTCCCCATATTTTTCGTTTCGATCGATTGGCGGGCATCCTCAAGAATACGTTGATGCGCGATCTGGATCGCCAGTTCCAGACGCTCTTCAATTTCTGAGTAGTCGTTGCCCAAGCCATAATAGACCTGAGGGATGGCGTCGACGGCCACGGCGCTGGCGATATCTCCCGCCCCATGCCCGCCCATTCCATCCGCCACCATGAAGAGCATGCCGTAACGGTCACCCGGTCCGTGCGGATGGGAGGCCGTGGTCGGCCATAAATTATCCTCATTAACCCGCCGCTTGCGGCCCACATTTGTTGCGCAGCTAAATTTGAGTGCCATACTTTCAACCTTGATTATTAAGGTGTCGAACGGGGTCAGACTACTTTGAGTAAAAGAAAAGACGATAGTTGGTCGTCACCACCGGCTGGTAGGGATCCAATTGAACTAAAGCCACATCCCACCGGAAGCGCCCATCTTTGGCGCCACCGGTGCCCGGGATACTGGGCAAATTGCCAACCGCGAGAGAATAAATGCCTGTCGCCGGATCACACGTAATCCTTTGCTTTTCGGCTTGGGCATTCATTGCCCCCATCGGCGCGGCGTTATCCACGTCACGCCAGACCCTAATTTCGAAAGCATAACCGTCGGGCGGAGGCTGGCAGTTCTTGTTGGGTTGCCAGCGCCAGCGAAAATTGACCAGGTCGGGCAAAACTTGAATATCGTGGGCCGGCTCCACCAGTTCGATCACACCGTCAACCGTCACCGGTTGAGTGAGGGTCGCCACCTGCTGCCGCCGGACAACGGGTGAAGGGGTTGGCGTAGCCGGATCTGGCGTTGCGGTTGGGGCGCGTGTCGCCGTGGCTTGCCGGCTGACGCTATCGACCGGGCTCGATGGCTGAGGCTCCACCGCCACCGGAGGAGTAGAGGTTGCCGTAGCAGTAGCGGCCGGCACCACCACCAACCCACCAGCCGGCGAGGTCGCGGTGGCTCCAAGCGTGGCTGTGACACTCGCTGGGGCAAGAGTTGGGTCAGGCTGAGCGCCTCCGACGACGAGGAAAATAATCCCCAGAAAAATAAGCGCCACTGCAAACAAGGAGCCTATACCCGCGAGCAAAAATATCAGTTTCTTTGAGCCGGCTGCCCGGCTGGCTTTGGCCGCCATCGCTGCCGCCTCACTTTTGTTCAAATAGGGTGCGGTCTGCGTCTGCCGCATCGCCGGACCACTGATTACCCAACTCAAAATCCAATTCGGTTCGATTCGAGTCGATGACTTCAAACCGGAACTTTACATGAGGACCAATCTCGATCTCCATGCCGGGCTTAAGCGCCGCGTCCTGAAAGGGGCTCAGTTTAACACCATTCACTTTAGTACCGGTCGACGACTGGGAGTCTTGAATAAAAAATTCCTGGTTGCGATACGTAATTTTGGCGTGAGAGCGCGAGACTTCCCGATCCTTGATCTCAATATCGTTGAGCACTTTACCGGCCGAGTTACGGCCGATCTTGATTTCCGGCTTGCTCAGTACATACTCGGCCTGGTTGAGAATCGGCTGGCCGGCGATGACCACCAGCCTGGCCCGGCCGAGCGTCACCTTATCGGCCGTGCCGTTGCTCGGCCGAGCGGCCGGAGTGGCCACCTCCATATCGAGCAGCGTTTCCGGCCCGCTGCCGGGCAAAGCCTCCATCTCGATATCGAACATAGTTTCCTGACTACCGACCGGCCGGGAGTGCGGCTCTGGAGCAGGCTGCCCCGATCCTGCCGGCTGCCTGGATTGAGCCAAGAGCAAGTAAGCGATGACGCTCAGCAGAATCATTAAGATCAGGAACCCGGCCCCGATGAGGACGATCGCTAATGTGGATAAACCGCCGTCTGTGGTTAGAGCACTGAGCAGACTGGCCTCGGGTGTGGCCGTGGGTTCCGGCGTTGGCGCCACCGTAGGCGCCGGAGTAGGCGGAATAGTCAGCGTCAACTCGACTTGACTGGTCGCGAGGGTGCCGTTTATATCCGTCGCTTCTGCTCTGAGACTATGTTGGCCTGAACCCAACTCTAAAATATCGACTTCAAAGTGATCAAACGGCGGCTCGACGGCGCGTTGGGCCAATTGATCATTGATGAACAACTCGGTTTTCGCCAGGGTCACTTCAGCCGGAACCTCTAACAAGACTTCAAGCTGGCTGCCAGACGGCTGGTTGACTGTAAGCCCGAGAGAAAACTGGGGCACCGGCGTCGGGGTTGGCTCGATGGCCGGAGGAATAACCACCTGGCGCCGGTCTGACTGCTGAGACCTGTTTTCGGTGAGGGCCACTTGGCTCAAACTATCCGGCGCCTGGCTGGAATACGTAATTTCATACTGATTTTGCAGCAGAGCCAATATCCGCGCGGTTAGCTCGGCCAGCAGCGTGGAATCAGCACCCACGGCACTATACCCCCCACTTCGCCGGGCCAGGCGAGCCAGGGCTTCAGCGTTGATCGCGGTTCCATAAGCCACACTATAGATTGGCACGATCCGGGTGTCGGCATCCAACCGATCGACCACATCATCCGCCACCATTTCGCTGCAAGTCGAGGTGCCAACTCCGTCACTGCTGCCGGTATAGACCACGATGGCCCTTCGTCTGTTTTCATCCTCAGCCATTCGCTCGATCGCCTGCAACAGGACATCGTATAAACAGACTTCCGGACTGCCCAAGGCATCCAGCTTAACCACCCCCTGGTCGATCGCCAGGTTATGATCGTAGGTCAACTCCTGCTCCAACTGAAGCTGGCCGTTGAACTCATAAACCGCCACCTGATCACCGTCGGCCAAACCCTCGATCAGGCCAATCGCCGCGTCTTTCATCGAGTCGATGGCCCGAATGCCGGTTGGCCCTGGCTGAGCCGATTGACTGCTGGTATCCAACAACAGAGCCACATCGAGCGGCACGTCGCTGACGGCAACCTTGACTTGTTGCGGTTCTATTGGGGTAGCATTTTCCACCACACTAAAATCGGCAGCGGTCAAACCGGTTACCACCTGCCCCTCGGCATCAGTGACCGACGCGGTCATCGTAACGCGAACTGCGCCATCGGGCTCGGCCGTAGCACCCAGATGAGTGATGGCCACCATGCTAACTGGCAACTGAGCATAAGCCGGCGACGAGACCGTAAGCATTAGCGCAATTAGGCTGGAAAAAATGAGCCGTTGATGAATTCGTTGTGACATAGCTTAAGCTCCACTTCCGCGATCGATCGGATTTTAGAGTAGGTCGACCTGCAAAAAGGTCCGTTTGCCCAACCGCACATTTTTGGCTCCATTCAGCGGGGTCGGCTGGTTGGGCGTGATTTGTTGGTCTCCAATGAAGGTGCCGTTGCGACTGGCCAAATCGGTCACGTAGATCTGGTTACCCTGAACGCTGAATTCAGCATGGCGGCGGGAAATGTGACGATCTTCCGGAAAGTTCAAATCGCAGCCTTCCCGGCCCAGAGTCAGCGGGAATTGGCTCGTCACCTTTTCCGATTCTGGAATGGCCATGCTGGTCTTGAGCACTTTAAGTCGCAGCTGGGGCGGCTGGCCCGGCTGCGACTTAGCAGCGGCCTGAGCGACCGGCCGTTGTCCTGCGGCCAAGGCTTCGGCCGGCAGCGGCGCAATCATGGTCTGGTCTACCGGCGGGCGCGGCAGTGGCGGCGGCAAATTTTCCTTTCGAGCGGGTCGCTGCCAGATTATAATCACGCCGACGGCACACACCAGGATGATGACAATACTGGCCACTACCACCAGATTGCTGCTTAAGGCCAACCAGACCCGCACCAATAAGCCAGGCGGGGGCGGGGGCACGGCTGTAAACTCATAGGGCTCGGCTTCCAGCCGAATTCCATCTTTGGTCACCAAGAAGAGGGTCAGGCGATACTCTCGCGAGCCCTGCACTTGCCGAACGGACTGCGGCAGTTCAACCTGAATGCGACGATCGGTCGGAAATAGGGCCGGCTCAAAATCATAAATTCCGGCCCCGGTTGTCTTATCAACAATAAAGCCCTCGTAAGTGTTAATCTGATCGGTGGCCAATACATCAACATCGATCGTCAGTTGCTCGGTGCCGTAGTTGGCTTGAGCGGATTTGATCCGGAAGGCAACCGACTCTCGCTGCGGCGGCTCGTAGACAAACTCGGCTACGTCCAGCATTGTCTCCTGTTCCTCACCCACGGTCACCAGAAAACCTTTTTTATCCAGAGCTTTAACCCGGAAGCTATACTCCCGCCCGTCAATGAGCCCGTCGGAGTTGCGTTCAAGCTGAAGCGTAGCTTCAGGATTTTCAAAGATTTGGGCCGGCGGCACTTGCGTCCCATTCTTCTCGTCCCAGACTTCAACAATAACTTGCTGCAACTGTTCGGGGCTGGAGACGCTCAGACTCAGATTGTAGACATCCTGATCATCATCATAGATCAGGCTGGTAATTTTTGAGGTTACGGGCGGCGGCGGCACATCATAGTCACGGTCCGAGAAAAAGTTAAAGGTGGTGGATACAGGTGCGGCCACATCGCGCAGCTTTATGCTTAAAGCCGCTAAGTTTTCGCCCTGGTTAGGATAGAGCTTGGCCTTAGCCACCAACTGGCTGTTGAGGCCATCGATAATTCTTTCAAAAAGGCTGCCCAGGTTTTCTCGCCCGCCGAGCGCCGAAAAACCCAACGTATCGCCGGCCATAGTGCGTAGTTCGGCCTGGTTGAGGTTCCCACAGCCGGCATCGCACAAACCGATGGTATGAATTGGGGTCAGGCTGGGCCCACCGCGAGTGGCGCGATAGATGACGTCCTCGTACTTGCGCTGGCTACACGGGGTGCCATCGGCTCGCTCGTCCTTGCCATCGGTAAAGAGAATAATCGCTTTTCGCTCTTGCGGGCCTTTGATCTGGCGGTCGAGCAGCTCCAGGGCTCTGTACGTGGCGTTGTAAAGGCAGGTAGGGGCGTTCGGATCGGAAGTGACCGCATCAATGGCGCTCTTAACCAGGACCAGGTCGTTCGTAAAGTTTTCAATGGGTCGTAGTTCCTCGTCGATGGCCAGTTCATTAAACTTGACCACGGAAAAGTAGGCGTTGGGCGGCGCACCATCAAGCGCCTCTTTGGCCGCCTCACGCACCTCGCCTATGACATTGGCCATACTGCCGCTGCCATCGAGTAGCAACACAATATAGAACGGCGTGCCTGGGTCACCCACACCGGCCTCGACCGGCGGTTTGTCCCCACCCAGCAACTCAATCGTGGCCGCTTCGACGTTAATGGCGTCCCGGGGCAAAGGCTGGCCTTCGGGATCAACCATGGTGAAAAAGACGCTGAGATCCAGACTGTCGCCCCGCCCTTCAGCGGCAGAATGGATCACAATCAGCCCCGGTGTTTGCGCATGGGCAGCCAGTGGCCACAGGATCAAAACCCCGAAGATGAGGAGCATCAGAGTTTTTCGTGTGCCTTTCATCGTGTACGTCTGCCTTTCTGCTTCATTTGTTGTAGGTTTGTGTTGAGAAGAATTGATGATGAGTCATCTACATCGTAGGGAGAGACCGTTAATCCACCGTTAAGCCCGGCGGCCGGCCATAGTTAGATTTATCGCTTCAATGATTGTAACTGATCCCTCCTGGTCAAACAAAGGAGGGCAGAAGAAAGACGAGAGCTGGTCCGGAAAGGCCCAAAGTAACAACATTACCGGTTGCCGGTAGACATTTCTTTCAGCCTGGTTATACTGGAGCATGTCACTTGCCAACGTTATCCGGCCGAGGTCGCTGGCCAAGAGTGGCCTCACCTTCGCAGCCTGGCTGCAAATAGTCAGTCCTCATTACGGCGCTTGCCTTCACTATAAGGCTCAAGGGGCGCAGGCAGTACAGCAAAACTGGTAGTGGTCGAAACTTTTGACCTGTAATTGCGGCTGAGATCGAGCTTAAAAACCGTTAACGGTGAATTAACGGTCAATTTTTATGCTGAACTCAACAACATCACTCAACTGGACTTCACCACTAGCTGGTGGCTCAATCCTAGAGCGACCCAGACCTTCAACACAATCCTACGGAAACCAGACCCGTCTATTGACTGGGCGAAGCGCGCCGCACAATCTTTAGTCGAGTCGTCAAAAATAAAACCCATTGTAACAGTGAAAGGAGTTAACCATGGCTGAAGAAATCCGAGCAGATTATGAACAGCTTGAGACCATTGCTAGCCAGTTTGCGAAGCAGGCCCAAGCCATCCAGCAGATGCTCCAAAAAGTCCAAAAGAGTATGGATGAACTGGAGAACGACGGTTGGATAGGCCGAGGCTCCGATGCCTTCTTCGCAGAGATGCAGGGCGAAGTCCTGCCCGCTTCCAACCGGCTCCATGATGCTCTTGAGGAGGCCAGCCGGGTCACCAAAGAGATCATTCAAACGGTCCAACAGGCCGAAGATGAAGCCTGCTCACCCTTTAAGGTCTAACTTAGCATAGAAACTATTTATTGATTAGGAGGCCACCATGTCATACGACGAAATTAAATTAGTTTATCCGTTAGCTGAGGATATGATCCGTACCTTCAAGGAAGGGGTTGAGCAGTTGCAAGATACCCTCAGCGAGATGCAAAGCGTTGCCAACGCTCTGGAAGATGGCGCCCTGCTCGGGCAAGGCGGCCAGGCCTTTACCGAAGCCATCCGCGGCAAACTCTGCCCCGCAATCGGGCGGCTGACTGACAAGTTCGAGGAGCTCGCCGACGACGTCCAAGACGCGATCGAGTTCATGCGCGAAGCGGATGAAAAATCCAAAGGGATGTTCTAGGAGAATAAATCATGCTGAAAAAATTACTCATCAGAATTGCCAAGAAAGTTCTGCAAGGTGTCTTGTCCCAATTGATGCAGCAGTTCAACGTGGTACAAGACCAGGCGCTGGCTCCTATGCGCCAGATGGTTCAGCAAGTTACGGACGGGATCTGGGTCGGTGAAGGCGCCAACGCGTTTGTCGAAGAAGTCTCAAGCTTGTTCATTCCCGGCGTGGGCCAAGTGTGCGACAACATTACCCACGTTCACAAAGGTCTTACCTTTGCTTTGGACACGATGGAGCAAGCTGACGAATCTGTTTCCCAACTGGTTTCATCGCGCCTGGTGGATGCCTTTGACTTCTTTTAATACCCAAAGTCAGGCTTGAACGGGTACAAATTGCGGTTAACAACGTTTTGATAAATCTTTGTCAGGAGGAAAATCATGGATCAAGTCTATATGGATGTGCCGGCCGTGCGGAATATGGCCAAGGCCTTTGGCACCATTAGCGAAGTTCTCCAAGGCGTAGTCAAAGTGCTTGAAATGCTGATTATGACCTTAAAAACCACGGCCTTCATTGGTCTGGTCGGTGGGGCGGCCGTTGCCCAATTTCTGGAAATGATTAAGCCGCACATCGAGGATCTAGCCGAAAAGTGTGAAGAAATCAGCGGTGACCTCGATAAATCGGTCGATGCCTATGAACGGGGCGATGCCTTGGGTGCCACGCGCTTCTACTAGAAGTAGGGCTGGCACCACAGAAAAAGTTGGGAGATGGGCCTAAAATCCATCTCCCAACCTACTTGACGGGGGGCGTGGGCCGTGGTACGTTGAAGTTGTTTTTCTCGCGCACCAGGTCCCACGCCCTACCTTTAGTCCAAACCCACCGAGCCCCAGCGAATCATTTTATCTTGACCAAAGGTTAGCAGGAACTAACCATGAAACAAATTTGTCTCTTATGCGAACGGACCTCACCCGATAGCAATCTTTACTGCCAGGAAACCTTCTGCCCGGCCGAAATGTCTCCCAACGTTTTGGGGTACGGCGAGTGGCTGGGCGATATCGAGATTGTCAAGCCGGTGATTGTGCTGCGCTCCGCTGTACTGTATGAAGCCACTCACCAGAAGCAAACTGTCTTTCTCAAGGTCGCTCACCCCGGCACCGAAAACACCGAACGCCTCAAACGCGAAGCCGAATTCCTCAAAGAGATGCAGTTGAGCCGTAAACAAAATAAGTACTTACCGCAACTCTTACCCGCCTACGCTAACACCACCATCAAAAACGACCCCTACGGTAAAGCAATGCTGCGCGGTCACTTGCTCTACTTCTATATGTTCAAACACGTCCAGGGTGAGCCGCTCCGCGATGTGTTGACCAAAAATCCCCAGTTGTGGATTAACCACATCGGTTGGGTTATGGTCAGCCTGGCCTCGGCCATGTCATTTGTGCAGAGTAAAGGGCTGTTTCACTACGGCTTAAGCCCGGAAACGGTCCTGGTCCACTTCGATGAGGAACCCAACGTCCCGCGGGTGCTCCTGTTCGATCTCGGCATCGTCAGCGACTCGCAAGGCGTTAGAAACAACTGGTACTCTTTCTTTGTGCCGCCGGCCTACACCGCCCCGGAACTGACGCTCAACGGCCGAGTTGGCCCCAGTTACCGGATCGATGTTTACGGCCTAGGCCTAATTTTGTATGAACTGTTGGTTGGCGAACCGGCTTACACCTTCAAACTCCACAGCGATGCCGAAGTCTATGCGGCCGTCCAACGCAACCACCGGGTTAGAATGAACCGGATCGAAGATGTCAAAAAGATTGCCGACATCGCGCTCCAGGCCGTCGATCCCCACCCCGAACGCCGCCCCGAAAGCGCTACCGCCTTCGCCCAACAACTCCTTACCTTTTTTGGCGACGTCCCCGGCATTAAGAAAAGCCGCTGGCCAAAATCAAGAACGATTATGGTCGTCATCGGCGCCCTGCTGGCGATCGCCTTTTTGATCACGCTCGCCGTCTCGCTGAGCGAGTTTCCGTTAGTTTAGAGTCTGTAGAGTTGATGGAGTTTTTGGAGTTTATAGAGTCCTTGCATAGGTAAAGTTTATAGAGTTCATAGCGTGCTTTGAGTTTATGGAGTTAATGCACGTCAAAGAGTTTAAGAGTTAAGACTCATCTAAACGACCTACAGCCACCCTTAAAAACCCCGCCAACTCCAAAACCCTACAAACTCTATAAACTCTACCAACTCAAATCGAGGATAGAGGTCATGAACGAACCAATCTATATCGATCGTCCGCCGCGGATACAGCCTGAACTGCCTTTTGAGGAGATTCCCATCCCCGGCCCACCCGATAAGGATGAAGAAGGCTACGCCAGGCTAATTCAGGTTGGCCTACCCTTGATCACGATCATCGGCTATGTTCTGGTGTCGGCCATGGGTACGGGCCGCAGTCCCTGGTTAATGGTACCGATGGCCTTATCCGTGTTCGCCTCGGTCGGATTTTCTATTTACAGTTACCGCAAAGAAAAGCAGCGCCAGGCTGAGATCGAGCAGGCCTATGACGACCGGCTGGTCGAACTCAACAAGGAGATGCACAACCACCACGACCAGCAGCGCCGCTTCTATGGCTACAACTACCCGGATCGAGCCACGACTTTCCGCCTGGTCGAGAGCGCTCGCGACGAAGCCGAAAAAGAGGATCGCACCCTCCGGGCCGAAACCCGCCTGTGGGAGCGCCGGACGTCTGATGACGACTTTGGCGTGGTGCGTTTAGGGATGGGCACGCTACCCTCGACCGTCCGGTACGTCCTGGGCGACGTTGAGAACTTTGAGGATCCTCAGGTCCGCGCGGCCATGAAACTCGAGGCCGACTCACAGCATGTATCCAATATTCCGGTGATCATCTCGCTCCGACAGCCGCCCGAAGAAGATAAGACTGAGGAAAGTAACGAGGACGAAGAGAAGCAGGAGGCCGACGCCGAGCGCATTCCGGTCACCCACGCCCTGGGTATTGCCGGTCAGCGCGATTGGGTCTACGAATTTGTCCGGGCCATGCTGGCTCACTACGTCGTCTTTCACGCTCCGATGGACTCCCGGCTGTACGTGCTGGCCAGCCGCAAGCGCGAGTGGGCCTGGACGGAGGCTCTGCCCCACAGCCGGGCCGATGAACAAAACGAGTTTCTCTGCTTCCTGGAAGACATCAAAGAAGAGGAAGAAGTCAAAAGTTTTGGCGACGACGAAGAAGGCCCGCTGGGCCAGTTTCTGGAGGGCATCCGCAAGACTCTTTCTCAACGTAAACTCCGGCTGGCCGACCGCGACAACCAGGAAGGCAAAGCCGATCCCACCCTCCCCCTGCTGCTGGTCGTCATCGACCTGCTCGACTCCACCTACGATCCCGACTCACCCCTGGGCGATTTAGAGTCGGATGCGGCCATTTCTATTTTGCTGGAAGAAGGCGCGGCCTTGGGGGCGGCGGTCGTCTTCCTGGTGCCGGAACGGAGCAAAGTTCCCAGCGGCTGCACCGGCGTCATCGAGATCGAGCGCACCACGCCGGCCACTAACAGCCGCATCGCCCAGATCCAAAAGCTCCACTTCCGCTACGCCGAGGTCGGGGTTAACTCCTTCCGCTACGTCGGCGAGGCCGACGGTGTCGCGACCCCGGAAGAAATGACCGGGCTGGCCCGGCTGCTGGCTCAACTCGAGGTCCGGCAAGGGTTTGGGGCCAATCTGACCAACGCCGTCCCGTTTATGAGCCTGATGGGCTTCAACTCAATGGAGCATTTGGAAGAAAGTGCCTGGAGCAACTGGCAGGACAGCGCCAAATCTGAGTATGCCAACTGGTTGCGGGTCAAGCTGGGGCTGATGGCCGGCAACAAGCCGCGCAGCCTGGTCTTCTCGGCCAAGCGGGATGGTGTCCACGGCATGGTCGCGGGTAGCACCGGCTCCGGTAAATCCGAGCTGTTGATCTCGATGATCACCGGTATGGCCGTTACTTACGACCCCAGCGTCCTCAACTTTGTCCTGGTCGATTATAAAGGCGGGGGCGCCTTCAAAGAGTTTGATGAGCTGCCCCACTGCGTGGACATCATCACCAACCTGGCCGGCGACGGCGTCACCCGCATGTTCACCGCCATCAACTCCGAGATGCGCCGGCGGCAGGCCCTCAACGCCGAAACCGGCACGAAGAACATCGTCGATTACCGCCAGAAAGGGCTGCACAAGACCTACCATCCCTACCCCTATCTCTTCATCATCATCGACGAGTTTGCCGAGATGATCGCCGACCGGGCCGAGTATCGCGGCGAGTTGGAAAGCATCACCCGCGTCGGTCGCGCCCAAGGCGTGTCGCTCATTTTGGCCGCGCAGCGTCCCACCGGCGTCACCGATCAAATGCGCTCCAACATCAAGTTCCGCATCTGCTTGCGGGTCGAGACCCCAGGCGAGAGCCGCGAAATGCTGCGCCGTTCGGATGCGGCCTTCTTGCCGACCGGCCTGCCGGGGCGCGGCTACCTGCAAGTCGGCAACGAAGAGGTCGAACTGATCCAGGTGGCCTACACCGGCGAGAAGTACATCGATCCGCGCCACCACACGCCCCAAGCGCCGGTCATCTGGCCGGACCGGGGGGGCAGCCTGGATGCCGCTCAGGATCAAGAGCCGCCGGAGTTGTATAAGGCCATCATCACCGCCCTCAACCGCGTGGCAAGAGAGAGAGGCGTCGAAGAGCAGCACGCGCCCTGGCCCGATTTCCTGCCCACCCACCTGGCCCTTTCGGAGCTGCTGATCTCAACCGATCCCACCGTTAAGGCGGTCACCTCCGAGCAGTACCTGGTTGATGAGGATTACCTGTTGTTGGGCCAACCCTCCGAAGGCGCGCTGACGCTCAATCCGGCCCTCAACAAGTGGCTCAACGGCGAATGCGGCTGGTTGGAGACGCTGAATTGGCAAAAATACGCCGTCCGCCCGGTCGTGGGCCTGGTCGATAATCCCTACGCGGCCAAGCAAACGCCGCTGACCCTGCACTTGCCGCGCGGTCACGTGGTGATTTTTGGCGCTTCGGGTTGGGGCAAGACCAGCTTTATGCGCAGTCTGGCCATCAGCCTGGCGGCGACTCACTCGCCCGACCAGTGCCACCTCTACATCTTGGACCTCGGCGGGCGCAATTTGGGGGTGCTGGAAAAGCTGCCGCACGTCGGCGCGGTCATTATCCCCGATGAGGAAGGCTACAAGGAGCG